>JANPEL010000026.1:0-10855 GCA_031431925.1 Gemmatimonadota bacterium
CGTGACCGCTCTAATGGTCGAAGCCGGGAACGCCAAGACATGACGGTCGTCGATGCCACGCTGGATGAGCTCCAGCGCCAGTCGTTCCGCTACTTTTTGCACGAGACGAATCCGGCCAACGGGCTGGTGATCGACAAGACGGCGACGGAGTGGCCCGCCAGCATCGCCGCCACCGGCCTGGCGTTGGCGTCGTACCCGGTGGCGGTCGAGCGCGGATTCATGCCGCGGGGCGCCGCGGTGGAGCGAACCCTGACGACCCTCCGGTTTTTCTGGAATAGCCCGCAAGGCCCCGAGCCTGATGCCACGGGGTATCGGGGCTTCTACTACCATTTCCTCGACATCCAGACCGGGCGGCGCGCCTGGCAATGCGAACTCTCGACGATCGACAGCGCCTTGCTCCTGGCGGGCGCCCTGACGGCCGGGATGTACTTTGCCGCCGATACGGCTCCCGAACACGAGATCCGCACCCTCGCTGACGCGCTCTTTCGCCGAGCCGATTGGCCCTGGGCCCAAAACCAGGGGGCGACGGTCACCCACGGCTGGAAACCCGAAACCGGTTTTCTGAGCTACCGGTGGGAAGGCTACGACGAGGCGCTGCTGCTCTACATCCTGGGGTTGGGTTCACCCACTCATCCCCTGCCGGGGGCCGCCTATGCGGCGTGGACCGCCACCTACCGGTGGGAACATTGCTACGGGTACGGCTACCTCTATGCCGGGCCGCTCTTCACGCACCAGCTCCCCCACGTCTGGATCGACTTTCGCGGAATCCAAGACGCGTTCATGCGGGCCAAGGGCATCGACTATTTCGAGAACAGCCGGCGCGCGACCTACGTGCAACGTCAGTACGCGATCGACAACCCGCTCAAGTTCGCGCACTACGGCGAACATTGTTGGGGGCTCACGGCGAGCGAGGGCCCCGGTCCGGACACCGTCACCGTAGCGGGCGTCGAGCGCCAGTTCTTCGACTACGTGGGGCGGGGCGTGCCATACGGTCCCGATGACGGCACGATCGCGCCCTGGGCGGTGGCGGCGTCGCTCCCGTTCGCGCCGGAGATCGCGCTGCCCGCGCTCGACTACTGTATCCATGACGTCCAGTTGACGGAGGCCACCCAGTACGGCTTTCGAGCATCCTTCAATCCGACCTATCCGGCCTCCGCTGGCAATCCCCACGGCTGGGTCTCGCCTTGGCATTTTGGCCTCAACGAGGGGCCGACGGTCCTGATGATCGAGAATTACCGGACCGGAATGCTGTGGCAGTTGATGCGCGCCTGCCCGTACCTCGTCAGCGGTTTGCGTCGGGCGGGGTTTCGCGGTGGCTGGTTGTGAGGAACCGCCCGCCGGCCGATCACCACAAGGGTCTGCTCGCGTTGGCTCACGAGTCCACAGTGCAGGGCGGGCGCGAGCCGCCGGCCCGGTCACGGCGCCGGAACCTTCCGGCGCCCGGACGTGTGGAGGTGCACCACCAGCCACCGTCCGTTTCGGTTCTCCAGGACGGCGGTGCCCCGACCCTCGCTCTCCGCGGGCCCTCGCGGCGTGTCAGCCCCTAACTCGTACCGGAACGATGCCCAGGCCACGTTGCCCCGCACCTGGGGCTCGACGTCGTAGTACCGAAGCCGGAAGTTTTTCATTTCCTTGAGTTCTGGGCCCAGATGGTGGTCGCGATAGTCTACCCAGCCCTTGTTCACTCCCGCCCCCTCGATCACCCGGACCCCCGGGTCCGGGGCGTAAAGGGTATCGAGCCCGGCGAGGTCCTTGGCCACCGACAGGGTGGCGAGCGCCTCCACAACCCGGCTGATTTGTTGCTCCGGCGTTTGCGCCGAGCCCATCACTGAGCCCGCCGCGGTGAACAGGGTGAGAACGACAACCGATCGGACATTACGCATGACGGATGATCTCCTTATTGGGGGGCCTAACCACCTCACGAATCGGACTGGGCTGCTAGGGCACGAGCGGACCCGGGAAGGGTCATTTGGAACACCGCCCCCGGCGCGTTGCCGAGGAACTCCAGGCGGCCACCGTGGGCCTCGGCGCCGGCCTTCGCGATCGCCAGCCCAAGTCCGGTTCCTTCCCGCGCCTGGCGGGCCGGGTCGCCCCGGAAAAAGCGAATGAACAGACGGGGGACATCGTCCGGCGGAACCCCGGGGCCGCTATCGGAGACCGTGAGGGTGACCACGGGCGCAGGCTTCAGGACGACCCACACTTCGCCACCCGGCTGACAATATTTGACCGCGTTGTCCACCAGATTACTGATCACCCGTTCCAGTAACCGCTCGTCACCCAGAACGGTCGTACCGATCCCCTCCAGGCTGAGACGGATGCCTCGCGTCGCCGCGACCGGCTGATAGCGGGCGATCACCCGATCGGTGATGGCCCGCAAGTCGAGCTCAGCCACGTGCTCCAACGGAAGGGCCGCGTCGGAGCGAGCGAGGAGGAGGAGATCGGCGGCGAGGCGGGACAGGCGTTCGACCTCCTCCCGGCACCGAACCAGAGTGTCCCGATACTCGCTTGCGGCCCGGTCTCGCTTCAACGCGACGTCGATGTCTCCCTTGAGTACGGTGAGTGGCGCCCGCAGCTCGTGGCTGGCATCGGCCGTGAACTGGCGCTGGATCCGGAACGCGCCGTCGAGGCGGTCGAGCATCCGGTTGAGTACCGTGACCAGCCGGGTGAATTCCTCGACGTCGGCGTGGGCCGTGATCCGCTCGGACAAGGTTCCCGCGGTGACCGATTCGGCCTGGGTGGTGATCTCGACCGTCGGCTGAAGGGCCACCCTGGCGATCCGGCGTCCGAGCCCGTACACGCCAACGGTCGCCAGGAGGGTGAGAAGGAGGAGCAGCACCGAGAAACTGACCAGGGTTTGGCGCACCGGTTCGGTTGGCGCCGCCACCTGGAGGAGGTGGACCTGATGGGCCATGCCAACGAGAACGAGCGGATAGATCACGCTCCGAATCCGCCGCCCCCGCCACTGGTGGGTGGCCCAACCGATCTGGCCCGCCTTCGCCCGCTCGAAGGCGTCCGGCGGAAGGTCCAAATCGAACCCGAGGTTTCGGCTCCGAACAACGGCCCGCCCGTCACTGGTCCAGAGTTGCGCATAGCGGGTCAGTTCAACTGCGGGCCCCTCCCGGGCGGATAGCAGCACGCCCTCATGAAATTGGAACGCCGAGCCCGCCGCCGCGGCGCCGGCTTGGGCCTCGACCTCAGCGAGGTGAAGGATGGTCCCGTCCAGTTGGCGGTTCAGGATGGTCCGCAGGGCCAGAATGCTCGCGGCGCCCACTGCCACGAACAGGGCCAGGCCACCGGCCGCCATTCGGATAGCCAAGGAGGTTCGGAACGACTTCACGTCACTCGCCCCGGTGGCGAAGGACATAGCCCGCGCCGCGAATGGTCTGAATCAAGCGGCCGGCGGATTGTTCCAGCTTCTTTCGGAGATTCGACACATGGGCATCAACCACGTTCGTCTCGGGGTCGAACGACATGTCCCAGACCTTCTCGAGAAGTTGGACTCGGGTCACGACCTCCTCGGGATGGAGCAAGAAGAACTCGAGGAGGCGGAACTCGCGGGGCGATAGATCGATCAGCCGGCCGTTCCGTCGAACCTGACGTTTGAGGCGATCCATCTCGAGATCGTCGAAGCGAAGCAGCCCGGTCACCCCGCCGCCCCGGCGGCGGGTCAGGGCGGTGACCCGGGCGAGCAACTCGTCAAAGTCGAAGGGCTTGGTGAGATAGTCATCCGCTCCGGCGTTCAGGCCGCGGACCACGTCCTGGGTGGAATCGCGCCCCGTGAGCATCAGAATCGGGACGTCGACGCCCTCCCGGCGAAGCTCGACTGAGAGTTGAAGGCCGTTCCGCTTGGGCAGCTGGACGTCGACCACGATCAGGTCGTAGGGGTTCAGGTGGCCTAGGAACGCCCCCTGGTCGCCGTCGGGTGCCACATCAACCGCGTGACCCTCTTCCTCGAGCCCTTGCTTGAGAAAACGAGCGGTCTTGGGATCATCCTCGACCACGAGTATCCGCACCGGTGTCCTCCTGACGGCCGTTGGCCTCGTTGGACGGTAATGAGGCCCTGGCGGAAGTCCAACGAGGGAAGGGTCCCTCAAGGAACCTTAATCACCGGTTGAGCTCAGGATAACCTCCGGCGACTAGACTCCATCCTCTCGATTCCTGATGCCGACTCGGCGAAGCCAATTAGTGAGGATGAATAGAGCAGCAAACGGGGCCGGGCGGCTGGGGCCGACCCTGATCGAGGATGCGTATCCGGTCGAGCGGTTTGCCTTTGAGTTTCTCGCTCCGTGGCGGTTTGGCCGGAACCACGATGGGGGGCGGCGATTGACCGAACCCTCTATCGGCAAAGCCTCCTCCTCATCGGGGAGGTCTACGCCCGCCGGCCGACCAGCTCGGAGCCGACCCAGGTCAACACGTTCGATCGGCATTCGGTACCAGTTGACGCAGTTCCGGCGTCTGGTACGTGAAGTTCATCACGATGCGGAAGCTTCCGAAGCAGGCTGACGGCGTTACCCACCAAGTGGGCAACCCTGACCTTTGGAGCGAGGTAGGAGCGAGCGGCGAACTCAGCCGTTCGATCGATTCCGGCCGCGGCGCCGACCCGGTAGCATTCTACCGTGAACGCTCGGTTTTGGGTGATCGTCGTGGCCAGTTCCCTGGCGCTCCTGCTGAGCGGTGGCTCGGCACGCGGCACCGCGCAGGCCCAAGGGATGATGGCCGTGCCGGGCGGATCACATCAGGCCTTGTTGATGGCCTACCGTGACAACGTGGCGACGTTCGCTCGGGCAATCCAGCGTCAGGCCACACTGGCGAAGGCCGTCGACCTCGACTTGGCCCGCCCGGCGATCGCGGAGATGCGACGCAGTTTCGCCCTGATCCAGTTGCACCATCAGGCCCAAATGGCGGCGCTGGCCGACCAATCGACGCAACAGATGGGGACCCGCCTCGCAGGCCTGAACGAGCATCTCACGGCGTTGGGGTCCGAACTCAACGCCGGTACGCCCGACCCCAAGAAAGTCGCGGCCCACGCGACCGAGATCCTGCATCAGTGTGCCGGTGTGTCGTTGCCGGCACAGTCCAAGCCATATCGGTAGCGTTGTCACCGTTCAACTCGAGAGGGATCGAATGACAAGTCGAAACTCCACCGGCATCCTTGCCCTTCTGCTATCCGTTACCGCCGTGTCTGGTACGGTCGCTCAGACGCCGTCGTCACCCGCCAAAATGCCCCAACATCAGGACAGCACGAAGCGGATGAAAGACATGAAAGGCATGCCCGGAAGCGGGATGAGCGGCAGGATCGCCGGACCCCATCAAGTCCTGGCCATGGCCTACCGGGATAATATCGCGACCTTTGGCCGAGCCCTTCGAGGGCAACTCGCGGCGTCGCCGACGGTCAATCTCGACCTAGCCCGCCCGACCGTGGCCGAAATGAGGCGCAGTTTCGGCCAGATGAAGGAACACCACCAAGCGCAGATGATGGGGATGGACAACCCGAAACCGGCGATGGCGGAGCCGATGCAGCACATGGAGGCCCACCTCACGGCCGTGGGTGAGCACCTGACCGCCCTGGAGTCCGAACTCAACGCGGCGACGCCAAGCCCCGCGAGGGCATCCGAGCATACCGCCATGATCCTGAAGGAATGTGCCGGGATGTTCTCGATGCCCGCCAAGGCCAAGCCCCACCAAATGCGATGAGGGCACCATGCATAACAACGGTTTGATGGGCGGGTTTGGTCTCTGGCCGCTGCTTGGCCTGCTGCTGGCCGTTTTCCTGGTCCTCGCGATCGCCAAGATGGCAAAGCGGAAGTAGTGCCAAAGGCGCAACCCTGCGCCGGGTTGGGTCACTCGATCCAGTCGCATGACGAGTCGCCTCGCACGCGAAGGCTCGTTCACCCGTTGCCAAACGCCGGGCATCCCGGAGCTCCCGTCCCCCAACTTGTCGGTCAGAACGTTCGGGCACCGGCTGGGTGGACGGGCAGGGCCGATTCGAGTTACGTTACCATCATCCCATGATGATCCGACCCTTAGTGCGATGGCTCGCGGCGTCGCTTGCCTGCTGGCTGGTGATCGCGCCGACGATCGCTGGTTTGGCGCATGAGCGGGCCCATCACCCCGTCGCGGGGCACCACGCCCGATCCTCCGGCGACCACGATCATGGCTCTGAACCCGACCCCGAATTACCGGAGACCGGCTCAGACCCCTCGGTCTCGGGGGACCACGCCGATTCCAGCCACCAAGCCGCTCGGATTGGTTCGGGCCTCTCCGCTCGCGCCGACCATGCGTTCGCGGGGGCCGGGCCGATCGACGAACTCGGCGCCGGCGTGGTTGTCCGATTCCTAGCCGTCCTTGGACCGCTCGACCGCCAGCCCGACCAAACGCACCATCCTCCCGGTCTCCCCCGAGCTCCTCCGCGCCACTAACCCGGGTTCGTCGAACCCGAACCCGTCTGGGTGCCTGCGACCGAACCTCCCGGGTCCGGTCCGGCCCTGACTTCCGCTCGTTCGGCTGGATCCGCGGTTGCGGAGCCGGCCGGTTCCGGAGTGTTTCTCGCGAGGGACCGAATGCGAATTGCCATCGTCTTGCTAGCTTGGCCTGGCCTCCAAGGGGCCGTGACGCCCCAGGAACCGCGCCTCACGCTGTCCCGCACCCTGGAGCTGGCCCGGGCCGCGAGCCCCGAGTTGGCCTCGGCGCGCGCCGGCGCCCGGGCCGCCGCCGCCTGGGCCCGTCAGACCGGAGCGTTTCCCAACCCGACTCTGGCCTTTGGCCGGGAACGGACCAGCGGACTCGACGGGATCAACGGTCAAGTCACGATCCAACTCGAGCAACGGCTCGACGTGACCGGGGTCCGCACCGCCGACCAGTCGGCCGCTGCCGCCCGGGCGCGCGCGGCTGCCGCCGAGGTGTCCCGGGCGGAGCAACTCCTCGAGGCCCGGGTCACGAACTCCTTCATCCACCTCGTCTCGGCTGGGCGACGGGCGGCACTCGCGGACCGGCTCCGGCTGCTGACCGACTCGGCGGCCGCGATCACCAGCCGCCGGTTCGAGGCGGGCGATGCCTCCGGGTTCGACCGGCGCCGGCTCGAGCTCGAAGCGGCCCGATACAGCGCGGCATGGATCGCAGCTCGGTTCGAGGCCGATAGCGCGGCAACCGGCCTTGCGGCGCTGATCGGCCGGCCGGGATTTGAACTCGAGGTCGCCGACACATTGCCTCCCTTGGGCCCCATCGCCTCCATTGACTCGCTCTTGAGCGGATTGGCGAAGCGGTCCGACCTCCAAGCCAGCGAGCTAACGGTGACAGCGGCCGCGGCCGAGGCGACGGCCCGCTCGCGCGAGTGGATCCCCACGCCGACGGTGTCGGCCGGCTATAAGAGCGAGGAAAGCGCCGGCCGTCCGGGGCGATTCACCGGCTTCGTGGCCGGCCTCGCGTTTCCGCTGCCCCTTTGGGACCGCCGATCGGAGGCAACGGCGGCTCGGCTCGCGGTGGCCGACCGGGCCCGGTCGGATCGGGACCGGCTGCACCGGGATGCCGCGACGGAGGTCCGCCGTTTGGCTTCGGGTCTTCAGGCACTGATCGAGCAGCGCCGGGTGTTCGGGAGCCGACTCGGGCCCGGCGCCGAGGTTGCCCTCCGCGCGATCGCAGTGGCGTTCGCCGAGGGCGAGCTGCCGGTGGCCCAATGGCTCGATGCCGTCCGCGCCTACTACGAAGCCCAAGGGGCGTTGCTCGATCTTGACGCCGCCATTGCCGGACGCCAAGCAGACTTGGCAGCCGCGACAGGACCAACTGAGACCGGGAGGGTCCGATGAAAGCTACGATGTCTCGCTGGGCCCGAGCTGCCGGCCTTGCCGCTATAGCGGCGTGCGCCAAACCCGAGCCTGCCCTGGTATTCGAGATCGCGACCGAACGAATCACCCGGTGGACCGACTCGACCGAGTTGTTTCTCGAGCACCCCACGCTGATCACCGGGGAGGCCGCGAAGTTCGCCGTCCACCTGACGGACCTCACCGACTTTACTCCGCTGGCCAGCGGTGAAGTCACCCTGCGACTCACTCCCATAAACGGCGGGGCTCCGGTTGAGGCCATCCAAGGTGAGCCGGGATCACCCGGTATCTTCGGCCCCACCATCACGCCCGGGCCGGCGGGCCGGTATCGGTTGACGATCCTGGTGAGAAGTCCCGCGGCCGTGGACTCGATCGCCGCCGGTGACGTCGTGGTCCATGCCACGATCGACGACGCGCCCGACGGGGCGCGGCCGCTCCGGGGAAGCGCTTTCCTCAAGGAGCAACAGTGGAAGACGCGGGAATTCCGAACTGCCTTCGCGGTGGAAGGTTCGATGGTGGGGTCGGTGGAGGTGCCGAGCGAGATCGTTCCCGCGGCAGGACGACGGGTGACGGTCACGGCCCCGCTCTCAGGAACCCTCGACCCCCGAGTCGGAGCGGCCCTGGTACCAGGGTCCCGGGTGGCCGCCGGCCAGATCGTGGCCTCGTTGTCGCCGGCGTTAGGCGATGGCGGGAGCGCCTACGCCAAGGCCCGGGCCGGCCTGGCCGAAGCGGAAGATGAACTGGCCCGGGCCCAACGGCTCGTTGCCGCAGAGGCGGCCCCGGCTCGGCGGCTCCACGAGGCCGAGCTCCGGGTTCGGGCGGCGCGGGAAGCCTTGGCCGATTTCGGCGGCGGCGAACTGGTGGACGGGAACGTGCCGGTGCGGGCACCGATCGGAGGCATCGTCGCCGCTCGGCACCCGGCCGGTGGAAGCTTGGTAGAGGCGGGCGCTCCCTTGGTCACGATCATCGATCCGGCGGTGGTGTGGCTTCGAGCCCTGGTCCCAGCGGCGGTGGCGCCAACGCTCGACCGGCGGCGCCCAGCCAGCCTACGGATTGACGGAACCGGTCAGTCGATCGAAACCGGCCTGGCTCTCGGGGTGGCTCCGGTCATCGACTCGGTCACCCGGTCGGTCGAGGTACTCTACCCAATCGGCAACCGCGACGGATCGATTCTGGTCGGGGCCACCGCGCGGGCCCTCCTTCCGGTCGGCGGACCGCGGAACGGCGTGATCGTCCCGGCCACCGCCGTGCTCGAGTTCGACGGCCGGCCCATGGTGTACGTCCAAATCACCGGTGAACGGTTCGAGCCCCGCACCATCACCGTCGGGGCCCGGGACGCCAGCCGAGTGCTGGTGGCGGGCGGGATCGCCGCCGGGGAACGAGTCGTGACCCACGGCGCCTATCAGATTCGTCTGGCCTCGCAGAGCAGCGCGGTGCCCGACCACGGCCATGAGCACTAGGAGGTCATCGTGCTGGATCGATTGATTGCTTGGTCGCTCAAAAATCGGACGCTGGTGCTGGCCATTGCCGTGCTGGTGGTCGGCGCCGGCACCTGGACCGCCGTGCGACTGCCGGTGGATGTGTTTCCCGATCTCACGGCTCCCACCGTGACGATCCTGGCCGAAGCGCATCAGATGGCCACCGAGGAGGTCGAAACCCTGGTGACCTTCCCGATCGAGACCGCCATGAACGGGGCGCCGGGCGTGCGGCGGGTTCGCTCGTCGACGGCCCACGGCATCGCGGTGATCTGGGTCGAGTTCGGGTGGGACGTCGAGATCTTTCGGGCCCGCCAAATCGTGGCCGAGAAGCTCCAGACCGTCTCGAGCGCACTCCCCGCCGGCCTCGCGGCACCGGTCCTGGCGCCGGTGTCCTCGGTGATGGGCGAGATCATGATGGTCGGACTCCGGGGCGCCGATCCACAGGCACTCCGCACCGTGGCCGACTGGACCGTCCGCCGCCGACTGCTGTCGGTGCCGGGCGTAGCGCAGGTGATCCCAATCGGAGGTGAGGTCCGCCAGTACCAGGTGATCCCGGACCCAATCCGGCTTCGGGCGGCCGGTGTCACGCTGGCCGAGTTGACCGCGGCCACCCGCCGAGCGAGTGCGGTCAGTTCGGGCGGGATCTACGCGGCATCCGGCCAGGAGATCGCGATCCGCGGGTTGGCCCGCGCTCGAACCGCGGAGGACCTCGAGCAGTCCGCCGTCGCGGTCCGGGGCGGAGCGCCGGTGCTCATCGGCCAGCTCGCCACCGTGCGGATCGGGGCGGCGCCCAAAATCGGCACCGGGTCCATCAACGCCGAGCCTGGCGTGGTGATGGCGGTGCAGAAGCAGCCCGGGGCCAACACGCTCGAACTCACCGGCCGGGTCGAGGCCGCCCTGGCCGACTTGAGCCGCACGCTGCCAGAGGGCGTCACGATCGAGACTGATCTGTTCCGGCAGGCCGATTTCATCAGTGTGGCCGTCCGGAACGTGACTCTGGCGCTCCGCGACGGGGCCATCCTGGTGGTGATTGTCTTGCTGGCGTTCCTGGGCCGATGGCAAACCACCGCGATCTCGGTGGTGGCCATCCCGTTGTCGCTGGCGGTGGCGATCCTCGCGATGGCCGCCTTCGGCATCGCGGTCAACACCATGACGCTCGGCGGGCTCGCGATCGCCGTCGGCGTGTTGGTCGACGACGCCATCATCGACGTGGAGAACGTCTTTCGGAGGCTCCGCCTGTGGCGGGCCAATCCCGGCGGACGCTCCGCCCTCCGGGTGGTCTACGCCGCCTCTCGGGAGGTCCGGGGCTCGATCCTCTATGCCACGGCCATCATCATCATCGTGTTTCTGCCGCTGTTCTTCCTGGAAAGCGTCGAGGGGCGGTTGCTGCGGCCGCTTGGCACCGCCTACGTGGTCGCCACGTTGGCGTCCCTGGTCGTGGCCATGACTGTGACGCCGGTGCTTTGCTATCTGCTGTTGCCGGCGGCCGCGACGGACGCCCGCGAGAGCCGCTTGCTCCGCTGGCTTAGCGAGCGATATCGCTGGACGTTGGCGCGGGTG
>JANPEL010000027.1:0-34399 GCA_031431925.1 Gemmatimonadota bacterium
GCGGCCATCCCCGGCAACACCGCCAGCGGCGAGGCGGCCGCGGTTTCGATCATCAGCCGGACGTCCTTTCGCGCCATGGTGAGCTCGAAGCTTGGCGTGAAATTGCCCGCCGCCATGTTCTTCCCGCGACCGGCAACGACCGCGCCAAGGTTGAGGATCTCGAGCGGCTTGAGCGTGTCGAGTGGATCGAGCCCGGCGCCGCGTCCGATGGCGAACACATCGGCGACGAGCGCGGCGACGCCAAGAAGAAACGCGTTCCCGCAGAGTTTCTGAACCGCTGCCAAGTCGGGCCGCTCGCCCAGGTACTCGACCCGGGCGGCTTGCATTTGAAGAGCGTCTTTCACCAGTTCGAACAGCGCGGCGGGTCCGGAAGCGAGGATGGTCCCTTGCGCTTTCCGGGCCATGGCCGGCCCGATGAAGACGGGGCAGTGGAGGAAGCGCACCCCGTCCGCATTCAGCCGGCGAACCCGCTCGGCGGTCAAGGCCGGCTGGGTGGTGGTGTGGTCGATGACGATCGCCTGAGCCGCCAGGCCGGGTCGTAATTGTTCGATGACTTGGTCGACGACGCCATCGTCCTTGAGCACGAGATGGACCCGATCAGCGCCGCGCACCGCGTCGGCGGGCGTGGCGGCCACCCGCGCGCCGAAGGCCTCGAGGGCCCGCGCCTTGTCCGGGGTGCGATTCCAGACGGTTACTTGGTCGCCGCGTTGCAAGGCGGCCTCGACGAAGGCGCTCCCGAGCAGGCCGGTGCCGAGGAACGCGATGGCGGTCATCGGACTCCGGTCAGTTGTTCGCTGACACTCTTGAGCTTGGCCCGCGCCTCGGCGTCATAGGCTTGTTGGTGTGCTTGACCCGGCGTCAGGCCGATGAAGAACTGTCCGGTGCCGAGGTTCGGGGCCAGCACCAGCTGCAGCACGGCCTTGGCCCCTTCGTCGATCGTGGATCGGACCGGATAGCCGGCTTTGGCCACCATCCCGGTCGGCATCAGGGTGGCCGGATGGAGCGCATTGACCGTCACCCCTTTTCCCTTGAGTTCCTCGGCCAAGTCGATCGTGTACATCACTTGGGCCAGCTTGCTCTGTCCGTAGGCCCGCATCGGGCTGAAGCTCTTGGCGATCATCACGTCATCGAAGTCGACCGGGCTCGCCGAGAGCGAGGAGACGTTGACGACGCGAGACGGCGCGCTCGCCAGGAGGCGCGGCAGCAACAACCGGGTGAGCAGGAACCCGGAGAGGTAGTTCACTTGGAACCGGATTTCATACCCTTCGCCCGTGAGCTCGCGATCTACCGGCACGGTCCCGATGCCGGCGTTGTTGACCAGCACGTCGAGCCGGCTGTAGTCGCGCAGAATGGTCGCGGCGAATTGGCGGATCTGGGCGAGCGAGGCGAAATCCGCGGCATAGAACCGGGCGCTGCCCTTGCCGGCTTGCTCGATTTCCCGGAGCACCTCGGCCCCTCGGGCCGAATCACGGCCGTGGAGGATGACATGGGCGCCGCCGGCCGCGAGCCGGATCGCTACCTCGCGGCCGAGTCCGTTGGTCGCGCCGGTGACCAGGATGACGGGTTGGCCGGGCCGGGGCCGGGCCGCGGTCTGCGCGTGGGCGACCGATCCGATCAACGATACTGCGGCGATCAACCAGAGTCTTGGCGTCATTCAGGCTTCCTCACGATGTCGTTCCAGTTGAGCAGCGAGTTGAAGATCATGTTGAATTCCCCGTGGTTCTGCCACCGGTAAATCGGATTGTTCGAGAACAGGATCACCCGTCCGAACCCATGGTGCGCCCGGGGAATGTCGACCGCAAACGGCCGCTGCTTCAGCGAATCGGCCCCGACCATCAGGCCCGACAGCACCGAGGCGTTCCCGCCGACGTACCGGGCCAACACGTTGCCCTCGTCGGCCACGCCAACGCGGAACGGCTGGCCGCCGACGTACTTGATCGGGATCGTCTTGCCGGCGTAGCCGTAGAACACCGGGTGCTCCGGCCGGACGATCTCGCCCTGCACCAGGGGCCGCTGGGCTCGGAGGCCGTTCACGGTGGCCTTCTCGACCGTGCCGGCCCAGCCGAACTCGATCGGCAACCGGGCCGCGTCGCCCACCGCGATCAGGGTCCCGCCCGCTTCGAGGAAGCTCCCGAAGGCATCGACGCCTTTCTGCCGGAAGCCGCCGGTAATGTCGGCGCTCTCGCCATACCCGCCGAGGAACTGGTACTTGTCGCTCTTCTGGTAGGGAACCGCGCGCTCGCCCGGGGGTTGGAGGACGGTCTGCCGGCTGAGATTCTGTTCCGCCGCCAGGATGACGTCGTATCGCGCCCGGAGGTTTCCCTGTTCGACCTGTTCCTTGTAGATCAAATCAAACGGGATCCCGAACTTGTCGAACGTTAGGCGATACCAGCCCAGGTTCTGGGTCCCGGTCCACTGCGAGTAGATCGCAATCCGAGGCAACTCCGCGTCGTGCATCGGCACGGTCGGGAGCGAGTCGAGCGCGGCACCGGTGAGTCCGAGTTCCTCGGCCGCCGCTCGCACAGCCGCGGCGTTCGCCAGGTCGCCGATGACGAACGAGCCCGCCGGAAACTCGGTGGCCCCCGACTTGAAACTCTTCTCGGCGATCTTCATCGGAATCTGTTTGAGCCGGTACCGGAAGCTGATCATGTTGTTGGAGCCGTAATGCGCCACCGCCATGCCTGCCGTGCCTTTGCCGGCGGTGGTTCCCTTGGGTGCCGCGGTGGTGACCGCCGTGACCGGTACCTTGAGGATCGACGAGTCGGCCACTTCGACTACCTCGACGTTCATGGCAAGCCCCATGGTCCAGCCGCTGTCGTCGTAGGTGTTGAGCCGGGCGTCCGGATAGAGCTGCTTCTCGAGCAGATTCTTGGCGAGCCGGCCATACGGCTGATCGCGTTTGATGAGGTACGATCCGGCGGGATAGGTCACGGTGTCGATCTTGAACGACTGCTTGGCCTGCCCGATCTCGATCCGCTGGATTCGAAGGATGTTGACCAACTCGGCCGCCTTCGTCATGTCCCGCTGGACAGGAATGACGTAGCCGTACGGGGCTTTGGTCTTGCCCTCCTCGATCGAGTTCCGGGTCTTGACGTAGAAGTTCTCGAGCACCGTGGCCGGGAACATGGCCGCGAGCTGGAGGGCTGACAGCACCCCGGTCTGCATGTAGTTGGCGTTGGCCCGCCGAGTGAACTTGGCGGAGTCCTCGATTCCGATCGGGATGCCGCGATACCACTCGCGAGCCTGGGCTCCGCCGACCCCGCTCGGCACCAGGCCGCCTGACGGGGGAATCGGAGCCGCCGGCTGGGGCTTCTTCGTTGAATCAGCTTTGGCCTTGGTCGAGTCTTTCTTGGCCGGGGTGGTGGCGGCAGTATCGAGATCCCGCCCCGACTGGGTCTCGTACATCTTCATGAGCCCGTTGTGATTGTACGCCACCGATCCGAGGTACCCCGGCGACCAACCGTCCATGAACGCATGAGTGTAGACGCCCGGCATCCCGTACTTCGTCATCTGCGCCATCTCCCAGTTGGCAAACCAGGGGAGTTCGGCAAAGAGCAGCGGATCGAGGTTGGGGTTCTGGGGCGCGGCGCCGCTGTAGGAATACAACAGCGGCAACGACTCGTGGAGATCGTGCATGATCGGTGGGTACGCGGTGAAGTACCAATCCGCGATAGCCCGCATCTGGACCAGCACCAGATTGATGTCGCGGTTGTTGTCGTGATAGGCGTAGCGACCCCAGTACGGCACGCCGGGCACCAGGCGGCTTGGCGCCGGCGTGGTCGAGGCGGCGGCCGCCTTTTGAGCGGCGCTATCAAGGGGTGGCAGCGGTTTTGAAAGACCGTTCTCCAAGTTTCGGAAGAACCAGTCGACGTTCCGGTCCCGGCCGTCGGCGTCGGCCACCGGGGTGATCGAGACGTAGAGATTGTTCCTGATCTGGGTAATGACCGGCGACGTTTCCGTGGCCAACCGGTAGACCAGCTCCATCAGCATTTCCGACGGGCCGGTTTCGCCGCTGTGGAGCCCGCCCATGAAGTGGTAGTGGGGCTTGGTAGTACGGATCAGCTCGGCGATGTCGGCCTCGCTCCGGCCCCGGGGATCGGCGATCTTGGCCAGATTCTGCCGGTTGGCCGCCATGGCGGCCATGTTGGCCTCGGAGGACACCCACACCACGACCAGCTCGCGGCCCTCGTCGGAGCGCCCGATCGTCTCGACCTTGACCCGCGGGGTGGCGGCGGCGAGGGCCCGGTAATACCGGAGCTGATCGGCGTAGTAGGTGAGTTGCTTCGGGGCTCCGACATGGTAGCCGAGGATGTCCTTCGGCGTCGGGATCCCGGGTACCAAGGGCAAGTGGTCGACCAGCGGGCTACCGAGCTTCAGGTTCGGCAGCCACTCCCGGTAGCTCTTGGTGAAGGACGGGTCCTGCTTCTGGCTGGGATCACGGGTTTCCGTGGTGACCTGCTGTCCGGCCGCGGAACCAGCCGCGATGAATCCGGCGCTCAATACGAAGAGCACGACCGATCGGAGGTGCATTGCTTGAATCCTTGAGAATGGTCGAACGGAACATCGGAATATACGTCCGATCCGCGCCGGATCGTTGCTCGAGGGCGTCGATGATCTGATCGCGGCCTGGTTGCGGATTGTACCCATTATGGGTACAATTGAACTCATTATGGGTACGACCATCTCAGCCAGCGTAGTATCCCGGGTTCTCTTCGGCCAGACCAGGCGGGACGTCCTGGCCCTCCTCCTCGGGCGGCCGGATGAGCGCTTCTACCTCCGGGAGATCCTCCGCGCGGTCGGCGGCGGGACCGGGGCGGTGCAGCGCGAGTTGAAACAGCTGGTGGAGGCCGGCCTGGTGCAGCGGGAGCGCGAGGGAGTCCAGGTCTATTTCTCCGCCAATCGCGAGGCCGCCATTTTCGCCGAGCTGCAGTCCATCATCCAGAAGACCGCTGGGGTCACCGATGTGCTCCGGGCTAGCCTGGCTCCGGTACTCCGCGGAGACCACATCACGGTGGCCTTCGTCTATGGTTCGGTGGCCCGGGGCGGGCAGACCGCCCGGAGCGATGTGGACTTGATGGTGGTCGGTGAGGTAACGTTGGCCGAGTTGGTCCCGTTGATTCGGGTGGCTGAGCGGACCCTTGGCCGCGAGGTCAATCCGTCGGTCTATCCGGTCAAGGAATTCACCGCTGGATTGAAACGCGGGGCGCACTTCCTGAAACGGGTGATGGCCGGACCGAAGCTCTTTGTCGAGGGATCTGAACGTGAGCTTGGACGACTGGCTCGCTAGCCGCTGGATCGTGGCCCACGAGCCCAGCGTGGAGGAAACTGCCGACCTGTTCGCGGTGGTCGACCGCGATCTGGGGGACGCCGCCATTCGGGCCTTGAGTCCGGATTGGCGCCTCGGGATCAGCTACAATGCGGCGCTCCAACTGGCGACGCTGGCTTTGGCGGCCTCGGGGTACCGGCCGGGCCGGGAGCGGGCCCATGAACGCGCGCTCCTCTCGCTCCGCGACACCGCGGGTATTCCGGCTGGTACGGTCGACCTGCTCGACGCGGTTCGCCGGAAGCGGAACCAGATCAACTATGAGCGAGCCGGGACCACCTCGGCGGCCGAGGCCGATGAGCTGTATCAAGTGGTGACCGGCCTGCGGCGGGCAGTGGTCCGCTGGCTCAAGAAAAACCACCGGGCGCTGTGCCCGCCGGATGTCACACCGTGACCGGAGCTTCTGTCGGATGACTGAGTTGATTTGGGATGGCAAGTACGACGAGAAGGGCCGCAAGGTGGCCCCGCCGCGGATCGCCTTGCCGTTTCAGACGGTGGAGACGGTCAACGAATCCGCCGCCGACCGGGATCGGATGCAGGATCTGTTTGCCAGCGGCCGGCCGACCGAGTGGCGGAATCGGCTGATCTGGGGGGACAAGAAGTATGTGTTGCCATCGCTGCTGGAGGAGTTCGCGGGCAAGGTAGATCTGATCTATGTCGACCCGCCGTTCGATACGGGGGCCAATTTTTCGTACACGGCGGCGATCCCTGATGACCCGGACACCGATGGCGATCAGGACGCTACGTTCGTCAAGCAACCAAGCGTCATCGAGCAGAAAGCATATCGGGACACATGGGGCAAGGGCCTTGATGGGTACTTGAAATGGTTTTTCGAGACTACCGCCTTCCTGCGCGACCTACTGAGCGAGGACGGAAGCATCTACGTCCACCTGGATCACAATGTCGGCCACTACGCCAAGGCGGTACTGGATGAAATCTTCGGATCCGATCAGTTTGTAAACGAGATCGTTTGGAAACGCCAGACGGCCAAGGGGGATACTGCACAGGGCGCCCGCCATATGGGACGCATCCACGAGACCATATTTCTTTATGCGAAGTCTGACCGTTACAGGTGGAACACAATCCACACGCCGTATGATCAGAGCTACGTTGATAGCCACTATCCGACCATCGAGGAGGGGACCGGGCGTCGCTACACCTTGAGTGACCTCACAGCGGCAAAGCCCGGAGGGGACACCCGGTACCCGTGGAAGGGAGTTACGCCGTATGATGGCCGATACTGGGCGTACTCAAGAGAGAACATGGAGCAATTCGAGCGCGACGGTCGCCTCGCATACTCCAAGAGCGGCATGCCGCGGTACAAGCGATATCTCGATGAAATGCAGGGTGTGCCGCTCCAGGACCTTTGGTCGGACGTATTCCCCGTCAACTCCCAAGCAACCGAGAGGCTGGGCTACCCAACGCAGAAGCCTGAGGGACTTCTCGATCGAATTGTCCGAACTTCATCGAACGAGAACGACCTCGTGCTCGATTGCTTCTGCGGTTCCGGCACGACAGCCGCCGTGGCAGAAAAGCTCAATCGCCGCTGGATCACCTGCGACCTCGGCCGGTTCGCGATTCACACCACCCGCAAGCGCCTTCTCGGCATCCCGGGCGTCAAGCCATTCGTGGTTCAGAACCTCGGCAAGTATGAGCGCCAAGCCTGGCAAACCGCCGAATTCGGCGTCAGCGCCGAGGCTGCGGTCCAGGCCTACCGGCAGTTCGTCCTGGAGCTCTACCACGCCCAACCGATCACCGGCCACGTCTGGTTACACGGCACCAAGTCGGGACGGATGGTCCACGTCGGCGGCGTCGACGCCCCGGTGACCATGGCGGACATCACCAGCATCGCCACTGAGTTCAAGAAAGCGGTCGGCACCGGCAAGAACGCCCCAACCAGAAGTGGCGTCGACGTCCTCGGCTGGGACTTTGCCTTCGAACTGAACGAGACCGCCAAGCAGCAAGCGGCCCTGGCCGGGATCGACGTCCGCCTGGTCCGAATCCCCAGAGAAGTCCTCGAGAAGAAGGCGGTCGAACAAGGCGACATCAAGTTCTACGAGTTGGCGGCCCTGAGCATCAAGGACAAGAAGAAGGGCCGGACCGTGACGCTCGAGCTGACCGATTTCATCATCCCGCTCGACGACGTCCCCGAAGATGTCCGCCGGGCGGTAACCCACTGGGAGCAGTGGATCGACTACTGGGCAGTCGACTGGGACAACTCGGAAGACACC
Source organism: Gemmatimonadota bacterium (assembly GCA_031431925.1). GTDB lineage: Bacteria > Gemmatimonadota > Gemmatimonadetes > Gemmatimonadales > GWC2-71-9 > SHZU01. The sequence continues at coordinate 7,555 of JANPEL010000027.1, forward strand.
TTCCACAACGAGTGGCAAACCTACCGGACCAGGAAGGAACGGACCCTCCAGCGCTCGGCGTCGCACACCTACCCGGAGCCGGGCACCTACCGAGTGGTGGTCAAGGTGATCGACATTCTGGGAAACGACACGACCCGGTTGATCCAGGTGGAGGTTCGATAGTGCCTCGGGGCCGAAAGAAGGCAGTCGATCAGGTCGACCTCCTGACGGTTTCCGGCACCACCGCGCCGGCCGTTCCGCTGATCCGGGAGGCCGTCGGCCGCTGGCGGGATCAGGGCTACCGTGGCATCAGCGACACGACCCGGACGTTGCTGGCGTGGTGGTTCCCTCCCGATGGCCACCGGGCCCGCCGGGGGCCGGCCTTCCGCTATCACCCGTTTCAGCGCGAGGCGATCGAAACCCTGATCTACCTCTACGAGGTGGAACAGGTCCGGCGCCAGAAAACCTTGCTCGAAACCTTCGTCCGCCGCCCCGACCTTCAACTCCTCCAGTACGACGACTTTGCCCGCTACTGCCTCAAGATGGCCACCGGCAGCGGCAAGACGAAGGTCATTTCCCTGGCCATTGCCTGGCAGTATTTGAACGCCGTGGTCGAGGGGAACGAAGACTTCGCCAAGACGTTCCTGGTCCTGGCGCCCAATGTGATCGTCTACGAGCGGCTCCGGGCGGATTTTGCCGGGGGCCGGATCTTCAAGACCGATCCCGTCATCCCGCCCGATCTCAAGCTCTATTGGGATTTCGATTGTTACCTCCGTGGCGAGGGCGAGCGGGCCACCTCGAACGGTGCGCTCTACCTCACCAACATCCAGCAGTTGCACGACCGGGAAGCCCCGAATGACGAGCCCGAGCCGATGACGCTGGTGCTCGGCAACAAGCCAAGGGCCGAGTCGCAGGAGACGGTCAGGTTTGTGGATCGGGTGGTGGCACGGGGGGGCACCTGCCTCGTGGTCAACGACGAGGCCCACCACACCCACGATGAGAAGCTCAAGTGGAACGAGATCATCCGGGATCTGTACCAACGGTTGGCTGCCGTTAACGGAGGCATCGCCCAGCTCGACGTCACCGCCACGCCGCGGTACGGCAAGGGCGGTGAGCTGTTCACTTGGACCGTGTTCGACTACCCCCTGAAACAGGCCATCATCGACGGGATCGTCAAACGGCCGATGAAAGGCGTCACGGTTGGCATCGGCGAGGCCCAGTCCGACATTGCCAGTGTCCGGTATCAGACCTACCTGGCCGCCGGGGTGGAACGTTGGCGCGAGTACCGCGACCAATTGGCCCCGCTTGCCAAGAAGCCGGTCCTCTTCGTCATGATGAACGAGACCACCGAGGCCGATGACGTCGCCGACTTCCTTCGGACCAAGTACCCGGAGGACTTCTCAGGCGACCAGCTCCTGGTGATCCACACCAACCGGAGCGGCGAGATTTCCCGTGGCGACGAAGAGGAAGCCCGTCGCGCCGCCCGCGAGGTCGACGATGCCACCAGCCCGGTCAACGCCATCGTCAGCGTCCTGATGCTGCGGGAGGGCTGGGACGTTCAGAACGTCACCGTCATCGTTGGTCTCCGGCCCTACTCAGCCAAGGCCAACATCCTTCCGGAGCAGACCCTTGGGCGCGGTCTCCGGCTGATGTTCCGAGGAGAGGGCACCGGCTACGTCGAGCGGGTCGATGTCATCGGCACGGCCAAGTTCATGGAACTGGTCGAGCAACTCGAAAAGGACGAGGACCTTAAGCTGGAGCAGTTCGAACTCGGCCGAGACCCCCTCGTCATCAAGACGATTTCACCGGACCCGGCGAAGGCGGACAAGGACATCGAGATTCCGACGTTGACGCCGATCCTGGTCCGGAAGAAGACCTTGGCCGAGGAGATCGCAGCACTCGACGTCGGCTCGTTCCAGTGTCAGCCCTTCCCGATGAAGCCAGGGACGGCGGAAGCGAAGAAATTCCGCTACGAGGGCTACGATGTGATCACGCTCGAAAAGCTGGTCGAGCGAGAATACCAAATGCCCGAACCACAAACGGCCCAGGAGGTCATCAGCTACTACGCCAAGCGGATCGCCCAGGATGTGAAGCTGCCGTCTCAATTTGCCGCACTGGCACCCAAAGTCCGGGAGTTCCTGGCGACCAAGGCGTTTGGGAAGGAAGTGGAGCTGGAGGGCAAGGCGATGATCCATGCCATCTCCAGCAACGTGGCGCGGTTCGTCACCGTCGACCTGTTTGTGAAAGCCCTCCGGGCCCTGGTGCTGGAGGAGCAGGAACCGAAGCTGATTGCCGCCAGGCGGTTGAGCGAGACACCCGCCTTTCCGTTCTCACGGGCGGTCTTTCCCGCGAGCAAGACGATCTACAACCTTGCCGCGTGCGACAACGAGTTCGAAGCCAGGTTTGCTCGGTTCCTTCAAGACGCCCCAGATGTGGCGGCCTTCGCCAAACTGCCGTCACAGTTCGGGTTCACGATTGATTACACGGACAGCGCCGCCAGTCTCCGGTACTACGAACCTGATTTCGTGTCCATCCTTAGCGATGGCGAGTACCGCTTGATCGAAACCAAGGGCCGGGAGGACACCGATGTGGTCCACAAAGACCGCGCCGCCCGGTTGTGGTGCGAGAACGCCAGCCACCTGACCGGGAAAGCCTGGCGCTATCTCAAAGTGCTGCAGGTGCCATTCGAGAAATTGCAGCCGACCCAGTTCGCGGACCTCGCCGCGTTGACCCGTTAGTGGCAGAGCGGTTCACCGAGCAGCCGCGTCGCGGCCTGACAACTTCACTCACGAACGCGAGGGCATTAGAATCGGTGTGAAGCCGATCTTTCCTCTCTCCATGGTGTCACCCCCTATGCGTATCCCCGCGGCGCTCCTTCTGATCGGGTTACTGCCCAGCCTTGCCCAATCGCAAAATCGCTTTGCCAAGGCCGTCACGATCGGCAAGGTCGACTCGGTGTGGTCCGCCACGTTGAAAGAGCACCGGCCCTATCTCGTCTATACGCCTCCGTCCTATGACGATACGACCAACACGCCGCAGAAGTACCCGGTGCTCTACATCCTCGACGGCGACGCGCACTTTCACTCGGTCACCGGCCTGCTCCAGATCCTCGGCAGCGGCGTCAACGGCACCTTCGTGTTGCCTCCGATGATCGTCGTGGCGATCCCGAACACCAATCGGACCCGGGACATGACGCCGACCCACGTCGAGACCGGCCCCGATGGCAAGCCCCAGCCGTTTCTGAAGACCAGCGGGGGGATGGCGAACTTCCTGTCCTTCATCACGACCGAGCTGATCCCCAAGATCGAGTCCGGGTACCGGACCTCGGGTTACCGGGTGTTCGTCGGCCATTCGCTCGGCGGGATTACGACGATCAATGCCCTCTACACCGTGCCCGACGCCTTCAACGCCTACGTGGCCATCGATCCGAGCCTGTGGTGGGACAAGCAGACGTTGCTCTGGAAGGCGAAGAGCTATTTCAGCACGGCCAAGCTCAACGGCAAAGCCCTCTACGTCGCCCAGGCCAATACCATCAATCCCGATGACACCACCAGTAACATGCACTTCGGGTCGATCGTCCAGTTCAACGGGGTCCTCGAGACGTACAACAAGACCGGGCTCCGATATGGGTACAAGTATTACGGGAATGACAGTCATGGATCGGTGCCGCTGATCGCCGAGTATGATGCGCTCCGATTCATCTTCGACGGATACAACGTCGACCTCGGCCGGATGCTGGCCACGCCGAGTCTCTTGACCGAGCACTTCCGGGCCGTTTCCGCCAAGTTGGGCGCCACGTTCACCCCGTCCGAAGGGATGATCGCCCAGTTGGGCCAGTTCGCCATGACCCAGGACACCGCCAAAGCCATCGAACTCTATCAGATCGGCCTCGGCCTCTACCCCGACAGCTACCGGATGTACGACCGGTTGGGCAGCGCCTGGATGGCCAAGGGCGATCAGAAGAAAGCCCGGGCGTTTTTCGAACAATCGTTGGCGAGGAACCCGAACAACCAGAGCGTCAAGGACAAGCTCAAGACGATGACGCCTGAATGAGGCTCGTCATCCGCCGGCCCGACGACTGGCACGTTCATCTTCGGGACGGGCCGATGCTCGCGGAGGTGCTCGACTACACCGCCCGCCAGTTTGCCCGGGCCATCGTGATGCCCAATCTCGATCCGCCGGTGACCACCATGGCGGAGGCCGTGGCCTACCGGCTCCGGATCCAGCGGCAGGTCCGGGCGGGGCGGAGCTTTGCCCCGCTGATGACGGCGTATCTGACCGACGGCACTGACGCGGGGGACCTCGCCGCCGGCTTCGAGCAGGGGGTGTTCACGGCCGCCAAGTGGTACCCGGCCCACGCGACGACGAATTCGGCCAGGGGCGTGACCGAGGTCGGCCGGATCCGCGGGGTGTTGGAGACGATGCAACGGATCGGGATGCCACTCCTCGTCCACGGCGAAGTGACCAACCCCGAGGTCGATATCTTCGACCGTGAGGCGGTCTTCGTCGAAACCGTTCTTGCGCCGGTAGTCCGCGACTTTCCCGGACTCAAGGTGGTCTGCGAGCACATCACGACCGACGAGGCCGCCGGGTTCGTGCTGGGGTCGCCGGATACCGTGGCGGCCACCATTACACCTCATCACCTCCAGTGCAATCGAAACGCCATGTTCCAGGGCGGGATTCGTCCCCATCTCTATTGCCTGCCGGTGCTCAAACGCGAGAAACACCGGCTCGCGCTTCGAAAGGCCGCGACGTCGGGCAGCCCGAAGTTCTTTCTCGGCACCGATTCCGCGCCGCACTCGGTGGGCGCCAAAGAGTCGGCCTGCGGGTGTGCCGGGGTGTTCAACGCGCCGGTTGCGCTCGAAGCCTATGCTATGGTGTTCGACGAAGAAGGCGCTCTGGACAAGTTCGAGGCATTTGCCTCGGAGCACGGGGCTCGGTTTTACGGCCTGCCACTGAACGAAGGCCAGGTCACCCTGACTCGAGCTCCCAGTGTGGTGCCCGAGCGAATCCAGTCGAATGCCACCACCCTCATTCCGTATCACGCCGGCACGACGCTGGCGTGGCGGTTCGAGGGATGACCGTTCACCCCGAGGCTCCCGTGCCCGCCGCCGAAAAGCTGATTGACCTCTACGAGCGGAGAGCCTTCGTCGTGTGCGCCGGCGGGATGATCGGCGCGGTGATCGGGTCGGGCCCGCCCGGACCGGATGACGAGGCGGCCGTGAAAGAGGCGGTCAGAATCCTCTATGCGGTCTATTCCGAGGGCCGAGACCCGCAGAAGTACCGATCGCTCCTGAGGGTGACTTTTCCAGCCTGGAGGGCTCGATGAGGGTTCTGGGGGGTGCGTTGCTCATTGGCGTGGCGCTGTTCATGGCGATCGGGTTCGCCGTGTCCGACGCGACCCGGAGTCTGGGCACGACCATCGCTACGCTCCTGATTGCGGTCGGGATTCCAGCTGGGGCGGGGTTGGCCCTCATTCAGAGCCACTACCGGACCCGACGGCTGCTGACGGCGGATCGCGCGGAGTTGCGGCTCCAGACCTGGGAAGCGGAACTGGTGAGGCTCGCGACCGAGCGGGGCGGGAAGCTCACGGTCGTGGAGGCGGTTGCCGCCACCGGGCTCCGCGCCCCGCAAGTCGACGAGGCGTTTCGCTCGCTGACGCTGCAAGGCGTGGCCGACATCGATGTGACCGACTCCGGGATGCTGGTCTACCGGTTCCCGGACGTCCAACTGCTGGAGGAAAAAGGTGGCAGCAAACCGATTCTCGATTCCTGAGCCGGAAACCCGCCGGCTCTGCCCCGTCTGTCCGGGATTGCCGATGCGGAAGGTCGAAGTCGGCACCGGCGCCGGCCGGACGATGCTCGACGAATGCGCGCGGTGCGGCGGGATCTGGTTCGATGCCGGCGAGGTCGACCGCCTGCGCCACCTTGGCGCCCGGGCCATTGAGCGGCACGTCACGCTCAAACAAGAGGCTTATCGCAAGCGGTGCGGCAGCTGCGACGCCTCGTATCTCCGGAACGCCGACCGCTGTCCCGCCTGCAAGGCGCCGAATCTGCTCCGCTGCCCGGGGTGTACCGAGTTGCTGGAGCCGGCTCGGGTTGGTGGGGCGAAGCTCGACGCGTGCCGGAGCTGCCGCGGCGTGTGGTTCGACAGCGTCGAGCTCAAGGAAATCTGGAACACCGCCCTGGTGCAGCATCGGGGGATGCGGCCCACGACGGCTGCCGATGTGGCCGCGAACTCGATGGACACGTTTCTCCTGGCCAGCTTGCTGATGCCCGGCCCGCCGATGGGCGGCGGGGGGCTCTCAGACCTGGCCGGCGGCGCGGCGGCGGCCGGCGTCGAGGCCGGGTCGGGCCTCGTGGAGTCTGCCGGTGACGTGGCGGGCTCGGTGTTCGACGCCATCGCGAACCTGATCGCGGGCATCTTCGAGTAGCCGTTCCCTCGAGGTTTGTGGTGTTAGACCCTAAGCCCCCGGGGGTTACTGTCGTAGAAGGAAGAAGATCCCGTCCAACACGAGGAACCCTGCTGCCAACAGAATCATATAGAGGAGGGTGCGATAAAGGCGAGCCAGTGCAGAGAACCTCGCTGCCCCGACACTCAGCAGTACCTTCGCCAACGCGGCGAGTTCCTCATTCAGTTCCCCTGGTGTGACCTCCCGCCACGCCTTCTGATAGCCAGGGATGTCATACCGTTCCACCAGCGGCCAAAAGATGAGCCCACGAGGACGGCGGTCGGGCGGAGCGCCAGCAACTGCTTCCGCAAAGTCTGCCGCGGACGGGGGCCGTGGTAGAAGTGAATGGTAGGCACTTACCAGGAACGCAACGAGCAGCGCTGCGTACGGAACAACCAAAATGGCAAGCCATGGTCGTAGCACGGCAGGCCAGAAATCGACGATGTGTCCTGAACGGAACGCCACGAGGTAGAGGCCGGCATTGACCGCGCCAGACACGACAAGTGCGTAGCGTGCCTTGCGGTCGGCCATTTCATTGAGTCTGCGGCTCTGGTCAAGAATTTCCCACATGGTCCGCATCCGCTCTGCCGGCCGCATCGCACGCGCATCGTCGGCTACGAGCTTTTGGGCGCGTTTCGCAGCCTTGCGGGCCGATTTGTCGTTCTTTTTGGGCGGTTCGGGCACCATACTTAGCTCGTTTCCACTGAGAAGACTTCTCCGGGGGCGTGGGTCTGGGGCCGCGAGGGTCGGGAGGAGGCTAGAACGTATCTTCGAGCTCGCCGGATCGCCAGAGGTAGCTCCACTCCCATGGCCGGTCCGACTGGGTGGTGGCCTCGGTGCGGCCGCGAGCATGGCGTGCGGTGATACTCCCATCCGCCACCCACCTGCGCCTGGACCCGACCGAGCGCGGCCGGTAGATTGGCGCTCGCGGGGGCTTCACGAGCTGCACTCTGCAGGGTCATACGCAAGTCGTTGTCCACCGTTGCGAGGCTATATGCCAGTGAGAGACATTTTACTTCTCGGAAATCCACTGCTACTGGAGGAATGCCCTCCAGTGAAACAGTCAGAGTTGGAGTTGGCCATTGACACTGGCCGAGATCTTCACGACACGATGATGGCTTTTCGAGCAAACCACGGATGGGGTCGGGCTATCGCTGCACCACAAATCGGCGTGATGAAGCGGGTCATCTACCTGCACGTTGACAAGCCTTGGCTCATCATCAATCCAGTTGCCACGAATCCAAGTTCGGCACGAATGGAGATTTGGGATGATTGCATGAGTTTTCCGGACCTCCTTGTTCGACTACACCGGCATTGCTCGTTCGACATGACATACCGGGACGAGGATTGGGCAGAGCATGCAGTTCACGTGGATGAGTTGCTATCCGAACTCCTCCAGCACGAGATCGATCATCTCGATGGGACCCTTGCGGTGTCACGGGCAATCGATGGTTCTTCTTTTGCGCTTCAAAGCCAACGCCAACTGCTAACCGGTGGATCTTTTGCAAACAAAGTTGCGACACATACTGAATGACAAACCCCGACCGGCAAACGGGCAGGATGCCGGCGGGGAAGATCAGCCCTTTTGTTCAAGTGCGCTCGGGTAACTGGCCATAGCTTTGGTCAACCTTCAACCTGAGGCTCCACATGACCGCTCCATCGAACGACACCCGCGCCACCGACCCGATCGCTGCAATCTGCACCTGCGCCGCCGCTGCCGGCGCCTGTACCTGTGACGGATCGGGTCAAGGGTGCGATTGCGCCCCCTGCGGCAGCCCTACGGCCTGCCGCTGCGCCGCCGACTGCAACTGTGACAAATGCCGGTGTGAAGAATGCCTGTGCTGACCAGGCCTGTACCCGGCGGCGCGGCGTCATCAAGGCTTCGCCGCCCGGGACGGGGCCGGTCTGAGGGCAGCGGGTGAGTGCGAGACGCGGAACAGCGACGGCGCCACGCCGATCATCCGATTGGATGTCCGAGTGAAATGGGCGGCGTCGGCGAACCCGGCTTCATGGGCGGCCTTCGAGATGGAAGCGCCAGCCATGATCATCTCCCAGGTACGCATGAATCGGCGCCAGAGGAGGTAGGGGCGAAGACCCATGCCCATCTGCTCAACGAACAGGTGGCGGAACCGGCTGGGTGAAAGGAAGACTGTCTCCGCCACCGCCTCGAGGGTGATCGGCTCCCTGATGTGGGCGTTGACCCAGGCGAGGGCTCGTACAATCCGCACATCGGTGGTGTCCTGGTGCTCCACGCCATCGGTCAGGAGCGTCACGATTCTTCGCGCGGACTCGACCACCGCCGCCTCCCCGCGCCGTGCCAGGAAACGCTCGAACAGCTCGGCCATGGCGCCCGCCGCGACTCCGGGGTCCAGCGAGGCAAAGCCGTCCGGACGGCAGCGCTCCGTGAGCGCCCGCCCCTCGCGCGTCTCAGGTTCGATGAAGAGCACGGCGCCGAGGGGCACCTCGAGGGCGTCGAGGGTGTGGGGCTGGTGGGAACCGACAACCCCGAGGGCATAGCTGGTCCAGGGGCCGTCCTCGGCGGGGCTGAGCCGGACGTGGCCCTCCCTGCCGAACGTCAGCTGAATGGCCTGGTGGCTGTGGACCGGGACCCGTCGTGAGCTGCTGCCAATGAAGGCGCAGCCACCATCCCACAGATACAGCTCGACATCCCCCGCCAGCTTGGTCACCAGCGTCGAGCCCAACCTCCTCGTCACTCAGCGCCCGCGGAGCGAGCGGCCGTATCGGCCAGGCGTTTCGCCGAAGGCCTGCCGGAAGACGCGGGTGAAGTGTGATTGATCCGAGAAGCCAGCGTCGAACGCAATCGAAGACAGGGAGCGTTCCCCGCGTGCCACCTCGGTTCGAGCCCGGGCAATCCGGCGTTGCCTGACATAGCTCGCGACGGTGCATCCGTGGTACTGGCGAAAGGTGCGTAACAAGTGCGATGGATGGACGCGAGCGAGTTCGGCCAGAGCCCCGACGGACGGTGGTGCCCCTACTGAGTCCTCGATCGCCTCCTCCACCACGAGCAGCCACCGCGGACGCATTCGCTCCCCGTTGACGGGGAGACGCGCCAATTCCGCGGCCAGGAGAATAATCGCGCCCTCGATCGCGCCGCGAGCGACCGCGTCTCTCACTCGTACTTCGGTGCGGATCCGGGTCGCCCATGCGACGGCTGGGTGACTTCGAAGGATCACCGGGGCGTCCGGCAACCGCAAACGACCATCTCCGATCCCGGCAAGCCAAGTACTGGAGAACTGGATGTTGAGCCATCGTCCCGGTGTTCGAAACACGTGTCCGTGCATCGCATAAGCCGGCGTAAACAGAAGGCTTTGGGCGGTTAGTTCACGGGTTCGGCCCCGAAATTCCTCAGTGGCGCTGCCATCCAAGACAAGACTGACGAGGGCGGCATCATGGGCATGAGTCGCCTGTACCAAACCAGCCGAATAGGTACTCTCGGCGACGGCAACTCCTTCGAACGCAATCGCATGGGTTGGCGCCCCAAGGAATCGTCCGAGTGCCTGCGGCGTCGTCATGTCTGCCCTCTGGGGTCGTGATGCAAACCGGCTCAACGCCGAATGTACGCAGCCAAGCGTGATTCTACCAGAAAGCGGGTTTGGTGCTATACGGTAATCACCAGTCCTTCGATCTTTGGAGGGTCATCCCTTACCGCATTTGATAGGATCGCCGCCGACGTGCCCAACCCATACCCTCCTTGTCACTGGGACACCGCTCAATGATTGGACTGATCTTCGCCATCGCTGCCGCCCGACCGATCGCGCTCCCCGCCCGCCAAGGCGGGGAGCCGGTGACGGCTCGGGCCAGCGCCGCCGCCTCGAGACCGAACGGCCCACGCCTCATCATTGCGGTCGTCGGCAGCAACGACGGAACTGAACTCACCGACTTCCTGATTCCAAGGGCGATTCTGGCGGAGGCCGGTGTGGCAGAGGTCGTCACGGTGGCACCGACCGCCGCGAAGATCCGAATGCTGGCGGGCACGAGCCTCACCGTTGACCCGGACCTGACGATAGCGGCCTTCGACGCAGCACATCCGCAGGGTGCCGGTTACGTCATCGTGCCGGCCATTGAGCCGAATCCTGCGATCGTGAAGTGGCTTCGGGACCAGGCCGCGCTCGGCGCCACGATCGTTGGGATTTGTGATGGCGCCTGGACCGTCGCAAGCACCGGGCTGCTCGAGGGGCACCGGGCGGCCGGTCATTGGGCTTCGCTCCCGGAGCTTCGAAAGAAGTATCCGGGAACGACGTGGGTGTCGGATCGCCGGTACGTGATCGACCGCCGTCTCATCACCACGACTGGGGTCAGTGCGGCCGTGCCCGCTTCGCTCATGCTCATCGAACGCATTGCCGGCCGGCCGGCCGCGGCGAGGGTGGCCCGACGGATCGCCGTCGCAAGTTGGGACTCGGCCCACCAGAGCGAAGCCTTTTCGCTGAGCCGGATGCCGTACCCGATGCCGGCCTTCATGGATTCCCTCATGCGGTGGCGACGCGACACCGTCGCGGTGCACTTGGCCGATGGTGTCGACGAAGTGGCGCTTGGTCTCACCCTCGATGCCCTGTCCCGTCGAGCCACGGTCCAGACCGTCGCCGATGGCAACCTCATCGTGACCGGCCGACAGGGGCTTCGCTTCTCCGTCGATCGGGGTCCTTCTGGCACGATCGTGCTCCGGCGGGAAATGCGTCTACCGGATGCTTCGTCAGCGCCGGCCAGCGCCCTGGATGCCGCTTTGACCAAGCTCGCATCCTGGTACGGTGCGCCCGCCGCGGATTTCGTCGCGCTCCAGATGGAATATCAGCGCCCGGCCCCAAGATGACTTCGCCGCGGCCAACTCTGGAGGAGAAGCAAATCCCTATTCCTATGGAATGGTCGCGGAGCACCCCATGACCCCGTCGCCGTCGACCCGCAACATCGCCTGGATCGTGATTGTGTCCCTGCTGGCCGCGGTGGTCTTGGCACTGGTCCTCGTCATCCTGGTCGTGCCCGGCGCCCGGGAGAACGTGATCGCCGCCGCGGTGCTCTTCGCGTTCGCCGCCGGGGCGGCGCTCCTGGCCGGGCTGTCCGCCCGGCGGAGTGATCAGCCGCAGCGGTGGGCCCGGACCGTGGCGGGCGGGCTGGCCGTGGCCGGCGCCTTGCTGGCGATGTGGCCGGGCGTGGTGGCTACCGAAGCGATCGCCTGGATCGCGCCGGTCCTGCTCCTCGCGCTGGCCCTGTGGATGACGATCCGGGTCCGGCGCGAACTCCACAGCCGGATTCGGATCTGGTTGGTCTATCCGGTCCTCGCCGTCGTCGCGGTGGCAGCCGTGGCGGCCGGGTACGAAACCGGGCGGGAAGCGCTCGAACGGGGCACGCCCCCAGCGGCCGGCCGCCTCATCGAAGTCGGCGGAGGACGCCGGATGTATCTGAACTGCACCGGATCGGGGACCCCGGTCGTCGTCCTCCTCCCAGGCCATGGCGGATTCTCGTCGACGATGAGCTGGATCGCTCCCGCGGTGGCGCAGGACACCCGGGTCTGCGTCTACGACCGGGCGGGGCGAGGGTGGAGCGATCCGGCGCCTAACCAGCAGGACGGAACCGCCGTCGCTGCGGACCTCGCGGTCCTGCTGGCGGCCGCGCACGAGGCGCCTCCGTACCTGCTCGCGGGTCACTCGTTCGGCGGCCTCTATGTCCGGGCGTTCGCGGCGCGGTATCCCGAGCGGACGGCCGGCCTCGTGCTGCTCGACGCGACCGACCCGATGATGTTCACGAGGATCCCGGCCTACCCGGGCTTCTACTGGTTCTTCAGCCGGGTGTCGGCCCTCTTCCCGTCGCTGGCGCGGTTCGGGTTAGTGCGCCTCGTCAACCAGCATGCGTCCGATAGCCTGCCGAGCGAGTCGCGGCCGGCCACGCAGGTGGCCCTGGCCACGGCGAGGCTGGCCCGGAGCCAGCGCGACGAGTTCGCGGCGGCGCCGCTGGCCATGGAGCAGGCCGGCTCGCTGGCCTCCTTGGGGGACCGTCCGTTGTTGGTCGTCACGGCGCTCAAGGATGCGATGGACGGATGGACGACAGTGCAGGACGAGCTGCCAAGACTGTCGACGAACAGCAGTCACTGGATCATCCCGACGGCGACCCACGCCTCGCTGGTCGAGTATCAGACCGAGGCGGCGTTCTCCAGCCAGGCCATCCGTGAGGTGGTGGCCGCGGTTCGCACCTCGGCTCCGGTCGCGAGGCACTAGCCATGCGGACCTCACACCTCATCGAGCTCAAGTTATGATGCCATATCTGATCGGAATCGCCGTCGGGTTGGTGACGTCCCTGGTGACCTGGTGGATCGGCTTGGGCCGGGACCGCGCCTTCTATCCCACCGTCCTGATCGTGGTCGCCGCATATTATGTGCTGTTCGCGGCGATGGGGGGCTCCGGCCGAGCGGTGTTGGTGGAGTCGTTCGTCATGGTGGGGTTTGGGGTCGTCGCGGCGGTCGGATTCCGCGGCAACCTGTGGCTGGTGGCCGCGGGCCTCATCGGTCACGGCGTCTTCGACGTCTTCCATGTCCGCCTGGCGCTGACCACGAGCACGCCCCCTTGGTGGCCGGCCTTCTGTATGGCGGCGGACGTCGCCTTGGGGGGATTCCTGGTGCTGCTGTTGAAACGGCAGATGCTGTCGGCAACCATCGGGGCGCCGGCGTGACGCCGGAAACGGCCCGTCCTGCAAAGGAGAACCAAATATGAATCGGATCAGTGTTGCCATATTCGTCTTCGACGGCGTCGAGGTGCTCGACTTCGCCGGACCATATGAGGTCTTCTCCCGGGTCCGGCTGACGCCGGGTCTCGACTCGCGCCGGTCGGACGATTCGGCCCCGTATCGGGTGTTCACAGTGGCGGCGACCGCCGAGGCGATCGCCGCGACGGGCGGGCTCCGGGTGCTCCCGGACTTCAACTTCACCAACGCCCCACCGATCGACCTGCTGGTCGTCCCAGGTGGCTTCGGGACCCGGCCGTTGCTGACCGACCCGCCGACCATTGCGTGGATCCAAGGGATTGCCAAAAGCGCCGGCCAGGTCACCTCGGTGTGCACCGGCGCCCTGCTACTGGCGAAGGCCGGCCTCTTGACCGGGCGCCGGGCCACGACCCACTGGGGCGCGCTCGACCTCTTGGGCCAGACCGACCCGACGATCCAGGTGCAACGGGAGGCGCGAGTGGTGGAAGACGGGATCATCTCGTCCGCGGGCGTCTCGGCCGGGATCGACATGGCGTTCGTGGTGGTGGAACGGATGCACGGGCGGGCGGTGGCGGACGAGACGGCCCATTACATGGACTATCCGCGAGCTAATCGGCCGCAGTCCGCCGCAACGGCGTGTTGAGCCCCTCGCCGGCGACGCTCACGTGCGACGCCGTGACACCAGCGGTGCTGCGCGGACGAACTCATTGGCCGCTGCCTCCTCAAGCATCCATCGGCCCATGGCGCCATACGAAACGGGTGAGTAGGAATTCAGAGCGCCTTCCCAGTTCGCCGAGGCCACAGGGTGCTCATCCTTGCCGCGAGCGTTCAGGCCGCCGCGGACGAGAGTCCAACGAAGCGACAAGAACGCCCCGTTGCCGAGCGCATCCACGACCGCTTGCTGTTCACGCGCTCCGCGGCCGATCGTCCCTGGCATCCACGTAAAGAAGCGCATGATCCGGCTTGCGGGTTGCCCTGGTGCTGAAGTAAGCAACGTATTGATCATGACGATGCGGTCGACGCCTGCGGACACCATCGATTGCTCGACCGCGGACATGTTCGCTGACAGCAAGGCAGAGTGCCCGCGGGTCGTTGCCGTAACTCCGAGCGCGGTGAGAACGGCATCCGCGCCGGCGAATGCCGCCATGAGGGCGGGGCGATCGTCGAGAGACTGGACCACATCAACACGAGATCCGCCCGGCACGTCGGTGATCCGTTCCGGCCGAGAACGGACGATGGCAGTGAAGCTGATTCCCGCTGCTCGGCATAGCCCGAGTATTCCCTGACCGAGACCACCTGCAGCGCCGATGACGGCCACATGACGTGGTAGTGGTCGAGATTGGCCATCAGCAGTCGGTGTCGTCATGATCGGGAATATTCCAGTGTCGTCAGCGGCCTAGAAGTTATGACTGGGCCGGTCGCTGCTCAGTGGGGTGGCGGCGGCACCGCCAGCGGGTTTCGAACCAAGCCGACCACCTTTCGGACCGCCGCGATCACGATATCGGGCCGGTCGTACTGGATGTAGTGGGTGGCGTCCGGCACCAGAATGTGCTCGCTCTGGGTCGACCACGAAGCTTCTTCTTCGTGCATCGCCTTCCAGGCAGCCTGGAACCGCACGCTTTCTTCCCGAGTCATCTTCAGCTGCTTCAGCTGATTGGTGTCGGTCGGCGCCATGGCGGTCAACACCACGAGCGGCCGGTTCCCGAGCTGGCGGAACGTTCCCGCCTGCGCCACGGTGGAATCGAGAGCGTCCATTTCTTCGAGCATTGGCCCAATCGAGGTCGGCGCGTAGGCCGCCGTGGCTTGACCCACGGAGTCCGCCGGCGCGGCGCCGGGCATGGCGACCCGGACGACGCCGGCCCACGCGAACGCCGCCGCCGCCCGAAGCGGCCCAACCGGCGGCTCGAGCTTCCGGCCGAGGACCTCGTTGAATCGTTGGAACTGCTCGGGGTGCGAGGCATCGACGAACACCAGTCCGGCCACCTCGGCCTCATGGAGTTTCGTGAAGGTCATGATGTAGGGCCCGCCCAGCGAGTGGCCGACCATGACGTACGGCGGCTTTTCTCCAGCGGCCGTGAGCAGGGCATGAAGGTCGCCGGCAACGGTCGTCGCATCTTGCTGATTCGGATTGTCGTCGCTCCACATCATCCCGGCCCGGCTGTAGGCGCAGGTGCGGGTGGTGGCTGCGATCGAATCGTGGACCTTGGCCCAGGAGAGCGACCCGTTCATGTCGAGGCCCGCTTCAAGGATCACGATCGGCGTGCCGCTGCCCCGGCAGTCGATGTGGAGCTTTCGCCCCCCGATGTCAACGAGTTTCCCCGGAGCGGGGTGATTGACCACGGCCTGGCGCCGCATCCGGGCTTCATAGCCCGCGCCGATCATGATGGCTGCCGCGAGCAGCGCCAGCGCGCCAAGTCCGAGCCGTTTGGCCCATCGTTTGAACGATGTCATCGACTGCCTCCAGAAGTTGGAAACGTCACGAGCGACTCATTGCCGTCGGCGCCGACGCTGGCGACGCCGAACAGATGGTCGTCGATCAGAATGCCGTCGAGGGTGAACTGGGTCACCGGCCCAATGTAGCGCGATTGGCTCCAGACCGGATCGGTGGTGTCCCGCCAGTAAATCTTGTAGCCGACCGCCCCCGGCGCGGCCTGCCAACTGAGGGCGGTGGACGCGCTGACCCCGCCCCGAAGCCTGACGGCGGTCGGCGGCGGCGGGGCCGAAGCCAGCGCCGCCAGCGCCGCGGCATTGACCCCCGCGATCCGGGCCGCGTAGGGGAAATCGGCCCGGTCGGGCACGTCGCCGTAGGCGATGCCGCCCTCGGTCCGGATATTCTGATGCTGGCGGTTGTAGTTCTCGTACGCTTCGGTAATCCGGACGGCCGCGAAGCCGGCGTCATTGAACGCCCGGTGGTCGCCGCCCCGTCCGAACCGGTCGAGGCGGTACACTAGCTTCGGCCGCATCATCGGCAGGACCTGACGCGCGACGGCGTGAACGTAGCGGGCCAATTGCCGCGACGGCCCGTCGACCTCTCCGCCGGTGACCCGGCGTCCGCGCCGTTCTTCGTCTGACTCGGTGGCGGCCGTCGGCTCCGAGAAGATCCGGAACGTGAGGTTGTCGACCTGGCCCCCGATCCCTTCGCTGTTGCCGATGATGTCGTTGTTGAGCACCCCTTCGATCTGCCAGTTCTGCTCTTTGGCGTACTTGGCCAATTGGTTCCCGCCGAGGAGGCCTTGTTCTTCGCCGGCCAAGGCGCCGTAAACGATGGTCTTGGCGAACGTCTTCTTGGACAGGAGCCGGGCGGCTTCGATCACCGCCGCCGTGCCGCTGGCGTCGTCGACCGCGCCCGGGGCATCCGAGGTCGCATCGTTCGGATCTGAGGCCCTGGAGTCGTAGTGGCCGGTGATCAGGACGTAGCGATCCGGGTAGGTCTGCCCCCGTTGAATCGCGATGACGTTGACGAGCTCGACATCCTGAGTAATCCGGGTTCCGGGACCGGCCTTGAGGAGACCGCGGTCGTACCGGACCTGGAGACACCCGCCGCATTCCGTGGCGATCCGGTCGAACTCGGACTTGATCCACCGCCGGGCCGCGCCGATACCGCGGGTGGTCGAGGTCGTGTCGGACAGAGTGTGACGGGTGCCGAAGGTCACCAGCTTCCGGACCGTGGCTTCGGTAGCCGCTGCGGAAATGCCGCGCGCCAGATCGTAGAGACGAGGGTCGTGGCTTGGCGGCGCCGGCGTCTGGGCGGTCAGGAGTGCGAGGAGAAGAATAGGCATGCCGGGAATCTATCGATTCTTCCTGTTGGAGTAACCGGCCCCGCCGGATTCGCCTATCTTTGCCCGATGAACGTCAGCCCGTTAGCCGCATCACTCCCCGACCTTGCCGATGCCGACCTGGCGATCGTTCCGGTAGAACGGTCCGACACAGCACCGTCGACCTGGTACGTCGACCCCCGCTGGCACGCTGTCGATCGCGATGCGGTCCTCGCGACCACCTGGCAGGGGGTTGGTCACGTCTCAATGGTCGAGGGTCCGGGGGCCTACTTCCTGGCCACGGTCGCGGACAATCCGATTCTGGTCATTCGCGACAAGGACGGAATCCTCCGCGCGTTTTACAACGTGTGCCGTCATCGAGGCGGGCCGCTGGCCCTCGAACCCGCCGGCTGCGTCAAGGCGCTGACCTGCAAGTACCACGGCTGGACCTATCAGCTGGACGGCACCCTCCGCGGCGTGCCTCAATTCGACCGGACCGAGTTGTTCGACAAGAAGGACTTCGGGCTGGTGCCCGTGGCGGTCGATGTCTGGGAAGGCTTCGTGTTCGTGTGCCTCGAACCCGAGCACGCGCCGCCGCTGGCCGAGGTCATTGCGGGGATTGCCGAGCGGATCCGGCCCAACCGCCTCACCACCAAGCGGCTGGTCCGCCGGGTCGACTACGACGTCGAGGCCAACTGGAAGGTGTACGTCGACAACTTCCTCGAAGGTTATCACATTCCCCACGTCCATCCGGAACTCAACAAGGCCCTCGACTACCTCGCCTACCGGACCGAGCTTGGCCGCTGGTACAACCTCCAGCACAGTCCGCTCAAGGACGACAACGTCTACACCAAGGACGCCGGTGGCGAGGCGTTCTACTATTGGGTCTATCCGAACTTCATGCTCAATATTCTGCCCCATCGAGTCCAAGCAAACCTGGTGCTGCCGAATGGACCCGATCGGTGCAAGGTCATCTTCTGGTACTATTACGACGAGCCCGATGCCCCGGGCCGGGCCGAGCAGATCGCCGCCGACGTCGAGTACAGCGACATGGTGCAGGCCGAAGACCGGGAGATTTGCCATCAGGTCCATCGCGGCCTCGGGTCCCGAGGGTATCACCGGGGCCGGTTTTCTCCGGACATGGAGTCCGGGGTCTATCATTTCCAGTGTCTGCTGAAGCAGTCCTACCGCCGGTGGCGCGATAACCGATAACCTCCGAGGCCCATTGTCCGACGAACTCAAGCCAGAGCTGGGCCTTCTCGACGCGACGATGATCAACGTCGGCACCATGGTCGCCGCGTCGATCTTCCTGGTGCCGGCGTCGATTGCGGCCTACTTCAGCGGCGTGTTCCCGACGATGTTGGTGTGGGTGGTCGGGGCCGTGGTGTCGCTCTTCGGAGCCCTTTGTGTGGCCGAACTCGGTGCCGCGATGCCCAGAGCGGGCGGGCAGTTCGCCTGGCTGAAGCGAATCTACGGCCCGGTGTGGGGCTACCTCTACGGCTGGGGCGGTTCGGTCATCATCAACCCCGCCTCGATTGCGGCTGTCGCGGTCGGGTTCGCGACGTACTTGGCCTATTTCATTCCGATGGGGGCCGTGGGGGGCAAAGTGGTGGCGGTGGTCTCGATCATGGCCCTCACCGTGCTCAACTGCTTCGGCCTGAAACTCGGTGCCCTGACCCAGAACATCTTTACCATCGTCAAGATCGCAGCCATCATCGGGATCATTGCCGCCTGTTTCCTGATCCCGGGCGGCTCGGCCGCCAACCTGCAACCGTTCTGGACGACGGAACCGGTCGGCAGTCTGGTGGCACCGCTCGGAGCGGCCATGGTACTGGTGCTCTTCGCCTACGACGGGTGGATCGAGATCACCTATGTCGGCAGCGAACTCCGGCGGCCCGATCGCGACATGCCCCTCTCGATCATCCTCTCGACCCTGCTGGTGTCGGTGCTCTACATCGGGGCGGCCGTGGCGTTCACGTACGTG
This sequence comes from Gemmatimonadota bacterium, assembly GCA_031431925.1. Classification (GTDB taxonomy): domain Bacteria; phylum Gemmatimonadota; class Gemmatimonadetes; order Gemmatimonadales; family GWC2-71-9; genus SHZU01. Next base: position 26,432 of record JANPEL010000027.1, read on the forward strand.
CTGGGTCATACCGCGGTCGGCCGGTCGCCCCGGGTCGGTGCCGACGCGATGACGGCGGTGATGGGAACGGCCGGCGCCGCGTTGATTACGATCTCGATTCTCATTTCCACGTTAGGCGCCAACAACGGGATCATCTTCACGTCGGCCCGAATCCCGTACGCGATGGCCAAAGACCGCCAGTTTTTCCAATGGGCCGGGCAGGTGAGTCCGACGTACGCCGTGCCGGTAAAGTCGCTGGTGGTGCAGGGGGTATGGAGCTCGCTCTTGGCCGTCAGCGGGACCTACAACCAACTGGCCACCTACGTGGTGTTCGTGAGCTTCCTGTTTTACGGGATGTCCGCGGCGGGGGTCATCATCCTGCGGAGCCGGGAGCCGAACCTTCCCAGGCCGTACCGGGCTTGGGGGTATCCGCTCACGCCGATCGTGTTCGTGGCATTCGCGGGCTATCTGATTTGGGACACCATCAGGCAGCAGCCCGTGGATTCGGCCATCGGGCTCAGCCTGCTCGGCGTGGGCCTGGTGCTCTACTATGCCATGGGCTGGAACCGGGCTCCGGTTACGGAGTCGTCCCCGTCAACGCCTTGATGGCTTGGTCGATCCGCTCGGCCGCCGCGGGGTTGGCGGCCTTGAAGGCTTCAAGCACCGCCCGGGCCGAGTCGACAGAACCGGACGCCTTGTAGGCGTCGGCGAGCAGGAAGGCCTTCCGGAACTTGCCCCGTCGGTCATCGCCCGGGTCGAAGGCATGGAGGGCCGCCAGCGCGCCCGCGGCATCGTCCCGGTCTTTGATCTGCGATTCGATGACGGTGAGTTTCACGGTCGGGTCGTTAGGCATCCGGCGGGCCAGCTCGTCGATCAGGCGCACGGCCCCGTCCGCGTCACCGGCGGTCCGATCGGCCATGGCCCGGTTGTAGAGCCCCGCCACCAGGAGACGGGTCACGTCGGTCGTGTCGCCCGAGCGAAGCCCGGGGCCGCCCGCGTAGCTGTAGACCAACTCGGCACCATGCTCGCCGGCCTCGTAGAGCGCAAACACGGCGCCGATCCCGGCCAAACCCGAGACCAACCGGAGCGCTGCCGCCGCCTTGTGCTTCCGGAGGGCCAATCCGATCAACTCGATCGCGCCAACCACCAGCAGAATGTTGCGGGCCCGTTCGCCCCATTCCTCATGCGCCTGGACCGCCTTGGCCGCCCCGGGAATTCTCTCGACCGGCCCGTGGGCCTGGGCCCCCGATTCGGCCGTGGCATATCCGACCGCTCCGGCGGCGATGAGCATCGCCGCCGCCGCCGAGTTGGTCCAGCCGGCCTTGCCGGTCAGTGATACCAACCGGAACAAGACGCCGACGATCCCGAGTACCACGGCGAAATGCACCAGTTGCGGATGAAAGACGGCAATATCAGGCATGGCGAGTTTCCGATTCCTCAGACTGTCACTGCGGCGGTCCGCCCGGGTCCCGCCGCTGCCGTTGCGGCGTCTTGATCCGGTCCGGCACTTGGTTCCATTGGTCGGTAGTCAAGATACCCTGAATTGCCTTGAGCGCCCAAGCGCTGTTGGCGCGGACCGATTCCAGCACCGGACGCATCGACGCGAGCATCGACCCGGGATCGGGATTCGGCCCCGCCTTGGCGAGTTCCTTCTGAGCCCGGTCGGCCACGGCTTTGGTGAGCGCCCTGAGCGAGTCGGCGGTGGCTTCGAGCAGTTTGACCTGGTCGTCCGTGAGATTCAAAGCGATCCGGATCGCGATGACGTCGGTGGCCGGGTTCGGCAACGTGCTGGTCAACCGCGTCACCCTGTCGGCCCCGCCGCCGGCCCCGCCCCGCACCGCGAATCCACCACCGGGCCCGCCCCCGCCGAACTGGCCGCGAAACTGTGCCATCAGGTCCGGCCCAATCGTGTACCGAAGCTGAATCCCGACCTGAAAGGGCTGCCGGACCCCGATCGTGTTGGTGCCGTTGGCCCCGAATCGCTCGTTGACCGCGTAGGTAAACGACTGGGTGGCCGGGTTGAAGCCCTGTACCACCAGCAAGGTCGGGTCCGGCCGGACGGTCTGACCCCACCCCTTGAGGTTGTCTTGGCCGTGGAACAGCTGATCGACGCCGATCAAGAAATTGGTCGTAACGAGCGCCATCGTGAGCCGGCGGTCGAGTCCGAGCACGGCCGGCCGGAAGTTGAGCTGAAAGTCCACCGACGTTTGCCACGGCCCCTGGCAACTGTTGCGGTCCGCAATCCGGCCCAGCTGCCGGTTGAGACAGGCGACCGCTCCGCCCGAGGTGGCACCCAAGAGCCGGGCCATCCCGGCCGCTACCGCGGGGTCGGCAGCCGAGGCGCCATAGACGAAGGCCCGGTCGTTCCGGAGTCCGTCCCCGTTCACGTCCGATCCGACCACCGGAGTGTAAGGCGATCCCGAAGTGAAGCGGGTAATCGTCGTCAACTCGAGGCTCCGGGACACCGGATAGGTCATGGTCAGGAGGAGCGAGTGCTGCCGCTGGAAATCGGAGGTGGCCCACTCGCGGACGTTCGGGTCGCCCGCCGTGGTGGCGCCGCTCAAGCCCCGCTGGGCGCCGCCGAACGCGAAGGAGGATTGATCCCGCGACCGGTTGAACGTGTAGGACGCATTGAAGAACGCCCCGTTCCGGGTGACGCCGTTGGCCGAGAGGGTCAGTTGAGTCGAACGCGACTTGAGTTCGGAATCGAAGACCAGGACGTTGCCGTACTCGGCCACCTTGCGGGAGGCCGCCAGCGGAATCGATCCGGTTCGGGGGTCAATGGCCGGGATCGGCACGAACACCGGCCGCTGCTCCGTACCCAAGGTGAATTGGCCGGCGCCGAGATTGAGATCCCGGACGCCGAATTGGCTCCGGCCTAACGCGTGGCTCAACTCCGCGCCGTAGGTAACCAGTCCGAACCGGCGCTGAACGCCGAGCGAGGTTCGGACCGCTCGGGGGGCGGTGAAATCGGGGTCGAACCCGGTGATCGACGGACTCCGACTTGGCACGCTCGGCCCGGGCCCGCCGCCCACACAGGCGGTTGGAATCGACGCCGGATCGGCCCGATACGCGTGCCAGTCGGGTGGCGGCGCGTTGGCGCCGATGCAGACCAGTTGGGCTTCCGAGCCCGCGAAGCCCGACGCCGCCTGGGCCGACGAGAACAGACTGCCGGGGGCGGGGCTTCGGAACTCGCCGATCCCGCCTCGGACGACCAGTTTCGGCGGCCCGTCCTCCGAGCGAATGAACCAGGTGAAGCCGATCCGGGGGCTCACTCGCCACTCCGTTGGCCACCGGTCGGTCCGGATTCCGAAGAGCGACTCGGCCGCTGGATTCCGGGCTGGGGCGCCGCGGTAGTTGGCCCCCTCGAGCCGGGCGCCGTAGGTCAGTTGGAGCGCATCCGACAGCTGCCAGGTGTCGGCGGCGTAGAGGGCCAACGCGGTCTGATCGGTGGCCCGGATCGTCGGCGCCAGGGTCCTGGTATAGCTCCCGGGCCGGCCCGCTTCGAGGTCGGCCAGCGAACTATAGGTGTAGGTCCCGAATCGATTCTGGGTTGCATCGGTTTCACTGTTGGCCCGGTTGATCAAGCCACCGAGCTTGATGCGATGGGCCCCGTTCCCGGAGATCAGGCTCAGTTCATTGGTGGCTTCGAACCCGGAGCCGCTCGATCGTTGCGGCAATCCGGGCAGGCCCCCGAAGGTCAGGTTGGTGGCGCCCCGGACGTCGTCGAGATCGGACACCACCTGGACTCGGCCGGCCGGCAACGCGGTTTCGAGCGGGGAGGTGGAGGTCGAGTATGATCGGTAGGCCCGGAACTCGTTGATGACCGTGGCGCCGAACCGGGAGTTGGCGCTGAGCATCACGCCGCCGCTCTTCTGCGAGGAGCGGGTGTCGAACGCCGGCACCGACAGTTGGCCGAACCGAGTCGGCTCTTGCCGGTTGCCTCGATAATCGCCGCGGAGCGTAATGGTATGCCCTTGGGTGACGATCCAGTCGAGCCGGAGCAAGGACGACACGTCGTCGGTGTGGCGACTGCCCGTGGCCAAATCGCTGTTGACCGGTACGCCGAGGGTGCCAAGCAGCCCCAACAACCGGTCGGCGGAATCCGGCGCGACGCCGAACCGCTGCAGCGTGGCCGGGGTGGCCGACAAGAGGGTCTGCAATTCGTCGCCCCGGAACCGGCCGAGCCCCGAGCCGAAGGCAAAGAGCTTGTTCTTGATCAGCGGGCCGCCGAATCCGAACGACACTTGGTGCTGGTTGAAGCCGGTGGCGAACGCGTCGTCACCCGACTCCACCGTCAGGTCCTGGTCCCGGAGGCCGTAGTTGATGGTCCCCTGGGTTTGGTTGTTGCCCGAACGCGTGGTGCTCGCCACCAACCCGCCGCTGAATTGGCCCCGGGCGGGGTCGTAGCTCGACGTAATGACCCGGGTATTGCGCACCGCATCCTGGGGAACCGAGGCGCCTCCGAAGGTCAGACCATCGAGCGTGACGGCGTTGGAGGTGGGCCGCTGGCCCGCCACCGAGAAGCCGCCCGGGGTCGAGTCATTGCCGGTCAGTGCCACGACGCCCGGTACCAGGGTGGCCAGAAGCGCCAGGTCGCTGGCGTCGATCGGGAGCCGCTGGACCTGGTCGGTGGTGAGGTTCCGTTCCGTGGCGCCTGGGCTTGGCGCCTGGTTGCCGGGTCCGATGGGGCGCCGGGCGGCCACTCGAAGTTCCTCGAGCTGGACCGGGGTCGAGCTCAGCTTCACGTTGGCGACGATCCGGTCTTCGTCGGCTTGGCGGACAATCGTTCGCTGGACCGGTACCATCCCGATGAAGCGGACCGTGAGCCGGTACTGGCCGCTCCCGTCGGGAAACAGAATCGTGTAGCGCCCCCGACCGTTGGTCTTGGTAGAGCGGGTAACCTGGGTTTCAATGGAGAGAATGGTGACGACGGCATCGGCCAGGGGTTGGCCCGATTCGTTGGTGACGATGCCGGTGATGATGTCGGTCGAGGAGGCCGCCTGGGCCGCAAGGGGGGCACCGAAGGCCAGGGACACGAGCCAGCAACGGATCAATCTCGACATGTGCTTGCTAGTACGAGGCATGGGGGCCATTCGTTGACGAGTGTCCTTGACGCGCCGGGGGCGGCGGACCCTAATTCCCCCGCGAATGGCGCCTCCCCTCGAATTGACCGATGTCCGCCGAAGCTATGGCGCCGGCCGCGGCCTGGCCGGGGTGGGCCTCACCGTGGCGGCCGGCCAGATCTATGGGCTCCTCGGTCCGAACGGGGCGGGCAAGACCAGTCTGGTCCGGGCCATCACCGGCCGCCTCCGGCTCGACGGCGGCACCGTTAGGCTCTTCGGCCAAGATCCCGCCGATCCGGCATCCCGCCGACGGCTCGGTCTGGTCCCGCAGGACATTGCCCTCTACCACGATCTCTCAGTCCGGGAAAACCTCTTCGCCATGGGCCGGTTGGCGGGCCTTTCGGCCGCCGCGGCCCGGGCTGCGCTCGATCGGGCCCTCGAATGGATCGATCTGGCCGACCGCGCCGATAGTCTGGTCGGTACCCTGTCGGGGGGCCAGCAGCGGCGGGTCAATTTAGCCGCGGGAACCCTGCACGAGCCCGGGCTCCTGGTGCTCGACGAGCCCACGGTCGGCGTCGATCCGCCGGCCCGGGAAGGGATTCATCGCCTGTTGCTCGAACTGAAAGCCCGGGGCACCGCCATTCTGCTCGCCACCCACGACCTCGAGCAAGCCGCCGAGCTCGCGGATCGGGTCGGGGTTCTGGTCCGGGGCCGCCTCGCCGCGGAGGGAACGGTCCCGGCGCTGGTGGCGGAGTGGTTTCCGGCCGGCGCCAAAGACCTGTCGTTGACGTTAGGCGCCGCTCCGCCGCCGCCGGCGAGCCTGGTGCTCGAGGGGGCCGGCCTGACGCCGGACCCCGCCCGGATCCTCTGGACCGGCCCGTTCCGTGGCGGGGTCGACGGGCTGCCTGGCCTCTTGGCCTCGCTGGCCGCGGCCGGCGCCCCGGTGGCCGATGCCCGGATCCGCGAGCCCGGCCTCCGCGGGGTGTTCTTCCGGGTGGCGGGCGAGGAGATGGTCGGATGACCCGGGTGGTGCTCTGGATCATGGCCCGCGGATTCCTGCGCGACCGGGGGGCCCTGCTGATGAGTGTGGTGCTCCCGGTGGCCGTCTTCCTGGTGTTTGCCGCGATCTTTGCCGGCGCCTCCGGCGAACAACTCCAGATCAACGTTGCGGCGGCCGACGAGCAGCACACCGAGGAGTCGGCCCGCCTGATGGCGGCGCTGACCCGTGACTCGGCGCTGGTCGTGACGGTCGTGACGTCCACCGATTCGGTCCGGGAGCGGGTCCGGGCCGGTGCCGCCGACGCGGGGCTGGTGGTCCGCGGGGCCGGTCGCCCGCTGACGGACCTGACCGGGGACGGCGAGGCTCCGATCCTGATCGTGGCCGATCCAGTTCGCGCGGTGGCCGCGAAGATCCTGATGGGACAGACACAACGGGCCTACTTCACCGCCTTGCCGGATGTGGCCCTTCGAAGCACGGCGACGCTCATTGGCGAGGCGTTCATCACCTACACCGAGGCCCAGCGCGACAGCCTCGAAAGCCGGTTTGCCGAGCTCCGGCAGGACCTCAAGGAGTCGGATCCCAGCGGTTCGGCCGATCCGGGGCCGTTCGACGGGCTGATGTTGCAGTCAACCGTCGGCGCCGCGTCACTTGGGGCCAGCCACGTCGCCTATTATGCCGGCGCGGTCGCGATGCTCTTTCTGTTCTTTTCGGCGGTCCACGGCGCCTTGACGCTGGTCGAGGAGCGCGACGCCGGTCTCCTCGACCGGTTGCTGGCCGGGCCGGGCGGGATGACCGCGGTGGTCGGCGGCAAGTTTCTGTTCCTGGTGGTGCAGGGGGTGTTGCAGGTGACCGTGATCTTCATCGTGGCGTGGCTCCTCTACGACGTCGACCTGCCGGGCCGATGGCTCCCGTTCCTGGTCATCACCGGGGCGGCCTCGGCGGCGGCGGCGGGACTGGCCCTGGCATTGACCGCCGCCAGCCGGACCAAGCGGCAAGCCCAGACCCTGGCCAATATCGTGATTCTGATCATCTCGGCCGTGGGCGGGTCGATGGTGCCCCGGTTTCTGATGCCCCCGCTGATCAAGTCGTTAGGCTGGCTCACCCCGACTACCTGGGCGGTCGAAGCCTACAGCGGCCTGTTCTGGCGGAACGACCCGTTGACCGACCTGGTGGTGCCGGTGGCGTTGTTGCTGGGTGCCGGATTGGGCGGCCTGGCCTTGGCTCGGGTGTTTGCGCGGCGGCTCGAGCGGGTCTAGAATTGCTTCGTGATGCTCTGGATTGCGGTGTTCGTGGCCACCCTGGTGGCGATGGAGGGTTTTGCCCACCTGATGCACAAGTACGTCATGCATGGTCCATTGTGGATCCTTCATAAATCGCATCACGAACCCAAACACGACAAACTCGAGCTCAACGACCTCTTCGGGATCGTCTTCGCCATTCCCTCGATTCTGTTGATCTGGTTCGGAACGAACGGCTATCCGCTGCTGTTACCGATCGGCGCCGGGATGGCCGGCTACGGCGTCGTGTATTGGGGCTTTCACGACGTCCTGGTTCACCGCCGGATCCCGCATTCGTGGTTGCCGAAGGGCGGGTATCTTCGGCGGATCGTCCAGGCCCACCACGTCCATCACGCCACCCGCACCAAAGACGGCGCCGAGTCGTTCGGGTTCCTCTATACCCCGGACTTCAGCCGAAAAGACCGGTCCGTCAGCGAGTAATCCGCCTGACGGCTGTTTCGAGCAAACTCCGCCCCATCCAGAACACCTTCCGGCCGCCTGACACCATCGCTCGCCGGTCCCACGCCTCGTGGCCCCGGCTCCGGATCACCGCGCCGATATCCGAGTAGATCCCCCGGGCGGCCGTGATCGACCAAGCGCACCGAAACGGGAGGTGATCGATGCCGTCGTCCCCGCTTTGGTAGTA
>JANPEL010000028.1:0-18006 GCA_031431925.1 Gemmatimonadota bacterium
ACCTCTCCGGCGGCGAGCAGCAAATGCTCGCTGTGGCCCGGGCGCTGATGGCCTCGCCCCGGGTCCTGCTCCTCGACGAGCCGTCGTTAGGCCTGGCACCCAAGATGGTCGAGCAGATCCGCGACTTGATCGTGTCGATCAACGAGGACGGCGTGTCGGTGCTCCTCGTCGAACAGAACGCCGCGATGGCGCTCTCGATTGCCACCTACGGCTACATCCTGGAAACGGGGAAGGTGGTCAAGGACGGCCCCGCGGCGGCGCTGGCCGCCGACCGCGACGTTCAGGATTTCTATCTCGGGATGAGCGCCACCGGCCGGCGCTCGTTTCGCGAGGTGAAGACCTACCGGCGAAAGAAGCGGTGGAGCGCGTGACCGCGGCCGCCGCTCCGCTTCTCGAGTTCGACCGGGTCACGCTCCGCTTTGGCGGGCTGACCGCCTTGTCGGAAATCTCCTTTACGGTCTATCCCGGTGAGCTGTTCGCGATCATCGGCCCGAATGGGGCGGGGAAGACCTCGATCTTCAACTGCCTCAATGGCGTTTACCGTCCCCAGGAAGGCACCGCCCGGTTCGGCGGCCAGTCGATTCTCGGCCGGCGTCCGGTGGCACTCGCCCGGCTCGGCATTGCGCGGACCTTTCAGAATCTCGGCCTGTTCAGCACGCTGAGCGTGCTGGAGAACATTCTGTTAGGCAGGCATCACCTGATGAAGACGGGATTTCTCGCCGGTGCCCTCTGGTGGGGTCCCGCCAGGCGGGAGGAGCTCGAACAGCGCGCCAAGTGCGAGGAGATCCTCGAGCTGCTCGAACTTGAGCCGTACCGGTTCCAGGCCGTGGGCCGTCTGCCGTACGGGGTCCGGAAGCGGGTCGAGGTGGCCCGGGCCCTCGCGATGGAGCCGAAGCTGCTGCTCCTCGACGAGCCGGTCGCCGGGATGAACCACGAGGAGACCGAAGACATGGCCCGCTACATCCGCGAGATCAACGAGGAACTCGGCGTCACCATGCTGCTGGTGGAGCATGACATGCACATGGTGATGGACCTGGCCCATCGGGTCATGGCGATGGATTTCGGCCGAGTCCTTCGGATTGGGACGGCTGCCGAGGTTCAAGGGGATGCGGAGGTGGTCAAGGCCTACCTCGGGGGGGCGGCATGACGGCGGTGGAAACGGCGCGCGCCGCGGACACCATTCCCGCCCGTCTCTGGCACCGGGCGGAGGCGACGCCCGAACGGATCGCGCTCCGGCATAAGGATCTCGGACGGTGGCACGAGTTCACCTGGCGGGAATACGCCCGGCGGGTGGCGGAGGCTGGGGCCGGACTGATGGCCCTCGGCCTGACCCGTGGCGAGAAAGTGGCGATCATCGGGGAGAACCGGCCCGAGTGGCTGTGGGCCGATCTTGGCGCCCAAGGTGTGGGGATGATCACCGTCGGCGTTTATCCGACCAGCCCGACCGCCGAGGTCGAGTACCTGCTGGCCCACTCGGAGTCGGCGATGGCGATCTGCGAGGACGAGGAGCAGCTCGACAAGGTCCTCGCGGTCCGGGACCGGTTGCCCGACCTCCGGCGGATCGTCTTGATCGAAACTCGGGGTGCCCGCCGGTTGCTCGACGATCCGATGCTGCTCACCTTCGACGCGCTCCTCGAACTCGGGTGCCGGGGCAATCCGGTCGCCGAGTTCGAGGCGGCGTTGGCCGCGGTGGCCGAAAGCGATGTGGCGGTGCTGGTGTACACCTCGGGTACGACCGGACCGCCGAAGGGTGCGATGCTGACCCACCGGAACATGGCGGTGGCGGGGGATGCGATAGGCGCTACGCTGGCGCCGGGGCCCGCTGACGAGGTGCTGTCATACCTGCCGCTTTGCCACGTGCTCGAACGGCTGATCTCGTCCATCGCCGCGGTGACCGTGGGCTACACCACGAATTTTGGCGGTGGCGGCGAGTCGCTCGCCAGTGATTTGAGGGAGGTTCAACCGCACTTCTTCATCGGCGTTCCCCGGGTCTGGGAGAAGATGCTGGCCGGGATCGAAATCAGGATGGCGGACGCCTCGTGGCTCAAGCGCATCAACTACCGGTTCTGGATTGCCGAGGGGCGCCGGATCGCTCGCAAGCGGCTCCGGAAGGAGCGGCTTGGGCCGGCCGACCGGGTGCTCGGCGCCCTCGGGTGGGTGCTGCTGTTTCGGCCCCTTCGGGAGCGGCTCGGGCTTGCCCGGGTTCGGGCCGCCGGGTCGGGCGCGGCCCCGATCGCCCCGGCAGTGCTCGAGTTCTTCTGGGCCATCGGTGTCGAGGTCAGGGAGGGCTACGGGCAGACCGAGTGCGCCGGCTTGGCGACGTTTTCGCCGGCCGACGACGTCCGGATCGGCAAGGTGGGTATCGCCGTGCCCGGAGTCGAGCTCAAGATCGCCGAGGACGGGGAGATTCTGGTCCGGTCGGCCGGCGTCTTCGCAGGCTATTTCAAGAATCCCGAGGCCACCCGAGCCACCGTCGATGAGGAGGGCTGGCTCCATACCGGCGATGTCGGCGAACTCGACGGCGACGGGTACCTGCAGATTACCGACCGGAAGAAGGACATCATCATCACCGCCGGCGGGAAGAACATTTCGCCCGCGTGGATCGAGAACGCACTCAAAGTGTCACCCTATATTCGCGAAGCTGTCGTCATTGGCGACCGGCGGAAGTATTTGACGGCGCTGATCGGGATCGAGCTCGACACCGTGGGTGATTGGGCCACCCGCCGCCAGCTGGCCTACACCACCTACCGTGACCTGTCCGACAAGCCGGAGGTTCGCCGGTTGATCGAGGAATCCGTCGAGGAGGTGAACGGTACCCTGGCTCAAGTGGAGCGGATCAAGCGGTTCGCCCTGCTGCCCAAGGAACTCGATCACGAAGAGGGTGAATTGACCGCAACCCAGAAGGTCAAGCGGCGCGCCATCGCGGAGGCCTTCAGCGACCTGGTGGAAGGGATGTACCGGTGACCGATCTGCTCCAGTTCCTGGTCGCGGGCATCGCGCTTGGCGCGGTGTACGCCCTCGTCTGCCTCGGTTTCGTGGTGATCTTTCGGGCCACCGGCGTCATCAACTTCGCGCAGGGCGGGTTCGTCGCGCTCGGCGCCTATCTCACCCATCAGTTCGCGGTCCGGATGGGCCTTCCGTTCTGGGCCGGGGTGATCCTGGCAATGGCGGGGGTTGCCGGGCTCGGGTTCCTGCTCGAGCGGTTCGTCCTCCGCCGGATGGTGGGGCATCCAGTCTTCGCGACGGTCCTGATCACCCTCGGCATCAGCATCCTGATCGAGCAGTTCTGCGCCGCGGTGTGGGGCCACGACCTGCTCCAGATGGGCGATCCGTGGGGCGTCCGTACGGTGGTGCTGGCCGGGGTGACGATCAAGGTCATGGACCTCTGGACGGTCGGGGCGGCGGCGGCGTTGCTCGGGCTCTTCTTCCTGGTCTTCCGGCGGAGCACGTTAGGCGTCGCCATGCGAGCCGCGGCCGTCGATCCCGAAGCGTCCCTGGCCCACGGCATCAACCCGGCGGTGATTCACGCCCTCTCGTGGGCGATCGCGGGGGCGGTGGCGGTGGTGGCCGGGGTGTTCCTCGCGGCGGGGCCTCGCGGGGTCGACAGCACGTTGTCCTTGATCTCGTTGCGCGCCTTGCCCGCCATGATCCTGGGCGGCGTTGACTCGACCGAGGGCGCGGTGGCCGGCGGTCTGGTCATCGGTCTGGTCGAGGTCCTGGCCGCCGCCTACCTCACGCCTAACGTTTCCGGCCTCGGCGCCAACATCCATGCGGTGGTACCGTATCTGGTCATGGTGCTCGTGCTGGTGATCCGGCCCCACGGGTTCTTCGGCACGGCCGAAGTGCGGCGGATCTGACCGCGATGGCCAGCTATCGTCTCACCACCGAGTACCGCCACGACCAGCGGTTGTTCCGGACGCCGCTCGCGAAAGCCGGGATGGCCGGCCTCGGACTCGTCTATCTGGCCGCGCCCTTGGTGCTCGACAATTTCTGGATGACGGTGTTGATCCAGGCCGGGATCGCGAGCATCGGCGCCCTGGGCCTCAACGTCCTCCTCGGCTATGCCGGCCAGCTCTCGCTCGGTCACGCGTTCTTCTACGGGGTTGGGGCGTACGGAGCGCAGGTCTTTGCGGGGCGCTTCGGCTTGCCGTTTCCGCTCTGGCTGGTGGCGGCGGCGTCGGTGGGCGGGTTCATCGGCGGCGTGGTTGGTCCGCTGGCCTTGCGGCTCCGGCACCAGTACCTGGCGATCGTTTCGCTGGCACTTCTCTTCGTGGGCAACCACGTCTTCGAGAACTGGACCTCGGTCACCGGCGGACTCACGGGAATCGCCGTCCGGGCCCCGGTGGCGTTCGGCGGTCTTGACGTGTCCGCGCTCCGGCTGTTTGGCGTGGCTTTCTCCCGGAACCAGGGGTGGCTCTGGTTCGTTTGGGCGGTGGTGGCGATCTTGGCGCTGGCGGTCCGAAACATCGTGCGGAGCCGGCCGGGCCGGGCACTCCAGGCAATTCGCGACCGGGACCTGGCCGCTGAGGTGATCGGGGTGAGCCAGATCCAGTACAAGGTCGGCGCGTTCGTGGTTTCGAGTGGTTACGGGGCCGCCGCGGGGGCCTTGTACGCGGCGTATACCCGGTACGTGAGCCCGCTCGACTTTACCCTGTTTCTCTCGATCCAGTTTCTGGCCATGATCGTGGTGGGCGGCGTCGGCAGCGTGGCCGGTTCGATTCTCGGAGCCCTGTTCCTCACGGCCCTCCCCCGGGTGGTCGAAGCCGTGAGTGCCGGGCTGCCCTTCGTGGCCCAGCGGACCGGTGACGCGGGGATCACGGTGTCGACGCTGAACACCGCGCTGTTCGGGTTGCTGATCGTGGTCTTCCTGTTGGCCGAGCCGCTCGGCCTCATCGAACTGTGGCGGCGGGCCAAGCGGTACTTCGCCAGTTGGCCGTTTTCGTATTAGCCGGGGGTGCCTACGCTAGATTTTCAAATGCTTCTTCGCCGGTTCTTCGTCGTTGCCGTGGGGTTGAGTCTCGCGGTTGGGTCCTGCCGGCCCAGTCCGGCGGCCGATTCGATGGCCTACGCCCTCGGCACCATCGGCGGCTTCAGCGAGCTGATCAACTCCGGCGTCAAGAAGTTGGCCTTGAGCGAGGTCCTGCCGCCCGCCGAGATGGACCGGCTTCTGCCCGAAGCGGAGCGGGTGGCCGCGCGGAACCATGTCGAGCTCTATCGCGAATCGACCCTGCTGGTGACCGACCTGTTCCCGGCCGACGTCGCGAAGGGGAAGGATGTGCTGCTGATCTACCAGGGAACGACCAAGGACGAATATCTGGCGCTCAAGGCCGAGGCCCTCGCGTTGGAGAAGGCCGGCCACTACACCGGCGGGGCCCGCGAGGCGATTGCCCGCCGGTTCGGGCGGATGCTGAGCTATCCCACCTGGCGGATCAATCAGTTGCTGGCCGAGCAAACCGGGTTCCGGACCCTCCGGGACTTTGGGATCCGAGCCAGCAACTTGTTCCTCTACTACCGGGACCTCGACCGGGCCACGACGTTCTACCAGCAGACCCTCGGCATGGAGTTGGTGGCCGACTATCAGATGGCGCGGATCTTCCGGATGACCGAGGATTCGTACCTGATTCTGGTCGACGCCACTAAAGGCATGCACACCGCTGACGAGCCCAAGTCGGTGGCGGTGGCGCTGATCACCGATCAGCTGGAGGCGTGGCACGCGTATCTGGCGACCAAAGGGATCTCGCCCCGGTCGCCGTTTGCGCCGACGCCTGGTCGGGCCCACGACGGGTTCGTGATCCAGGACCCCGAGGGATACTTGCTCGAGTTCGAGCGGTTCAATCCTCACCCGGAAAACGAAACCTTCGTCCCCTTGCTCCAGAGTGCCCCGACGGTCCGTGCTCCGGGGAGTTCCGTACCGGACGGACTCGGCTTCCGCGCCACGGTGACGTGGCTGTACTACCGGGATCTTCCGAAAATGGAGGCCTTCTACGAAGAGGTAATGGGCTTCCGGCAGGTGGTCGATCAGGGATGGGCCAAGGTGTACCAGGGGTCCCGGACCGGCTACATCGGCCTGGTCGACGAGCGGCGCGGGATGAATCGATGGTCCGAGAAGAAGGCCGTGAACGTGTCGTTCATCATCGACGACATCGACGGCTGGTTCAATACGGTCAAACAGCGGGGTGCGTTTCCGCTCCGCGGCACGGCGGTGAGCGATGACGAGGCCGGACGGTATCGGGCGTTCGTGGGGTACGACCCAGAGGGGTACTTCATGGAGTTCGATCGGTTTCGCGATCATCCGGAGAACCAGGTGCTGATGCGGTACCTGGGTGCGCCGCGGGGGAAGTAGGATGGAACACGTCGACGTTCTGCTCGTGGGGGCCGGCATCTCGGGTATCGGGGCCGCCTGCCACCTCCGGGAGCGGTGCCCGTCCCGGAGCTACCTGATCCTCGAGGGGCGCGACGACATCGGCGGCACCTGGGACCTGTTCCGCTATCCCGGGGTCCGGTCCGACAGCGACATGCAGACCCTCGGCTTCCGCTTCAAGCCGTGGACCGCGGCCAAATCGATTGCCGACGGTCCGTCGATTCTCCAATACCTCCGTGACACCTCAGCCGAGTACGGCGTTGACCGGCAGATCCGGTTCGGCCACTTGGTCAAGCAGGCGGCGTGGTCGAGCGACGAGGCCCGGTGGACCGTGACGGCCGAACGGAGGGACACCGGCGGCGCCGTGACCTTCACGTGCAACTACCTGTTCATGGGGTCCGGTTACTACAGCTACCGCGGCGGATACACGCCGGAGTTCCCGGGGCGGGAGCGGTTTCAGGGCCGGGTGGTCCATCCCCAATCGTGGCCGGAGGACCTCGACTATACCGGGAAGCGGGTCGTGGTGATCGGCTCCGGCGCAACGGCGGTGACGCTGGTCCCGGCCATGGCGGCCACCGCGGGCCACGTCACGATGCTGCAGCGTTCGCCGACGTATGTCTGGGCCATGCCGGACACCGACATCATTGCCAACACCCTCCGGAAGGTGCTGCCCGAGGGGCTGGCGTACCGGATCACCCGATGGAAGAACACGACCCTCCAGCAGTTCTTCTACCGGCGGGCCCGCCGGGCGCCGGAGAAGGTGAAGACGTGGCTGCTTCGCCAGGTCCAGCGCGCGCTCGGCCCCGACTACGACGTCGGGAAGCACTTCACGCCGACCTACAACCCATGGGACCAGCGGCTCTGTCTGGTGCCGAACGGCGATCTGTTCCAGGCGATCACGTCCGGCCGGGCCTCGGTGGTGACCGATACGATCGATACCTGGGACGAGCGCGGCATCCAGCTCGGGTCGGGAGCCCGCCTCGACGCCGACATCATCGTTACCGCGACCGGTCTCCAACTGGTGACCCTCGGTGAGGTGGAGTTCTCGGTCGATGGCGCCCCGGTCGACTTTTCGAAAACCTGGTCCTACAAGGGCTTTGCCTTCTCGGACGTGCCGAATCTGGGCTCGGCGTTCGGGTACATCAACGCGTCATGGACTCTCCGTGCCGACTTGATTTCCGAGTACGTCTGCCGGTTGCTCAACTGGATGGAACAGACCGGAACCGATCAGTGTACCCCGAGGCTCCGGCCGACCGACCGGTCGATGACTGCGCGACCGTGGATCGAGAACTTCTCCTCCGGGTACGTCCAGCGCGTCATCGACCGGCTACCGAAACAGGGCGACCGGGAGCCGTGGCAGAATCCTCAGAACTACGGTCGCGACCGGAAGAGTTTCCGGAGATCACCGGTTGACGATGGAGTGATGCGGTTCACCTCGGCGCGGCCTTCACCGGTTCTTCACGACCGGTCTGCTATCATCAAACGGTGACCAAACAATTTCTGGTGTCCGGGTCAGGCCCGCGACTCGGGGGCCCTCTCCGCACGGCCTTCGGGTTGTTCGGGATTATTGTCCTGGCCGGAACCATTGGCTACATGGTGATCGAGGGTTGGGCGGCCTTCGATGCCCTCTACATGACGGTCATTACCCTGACGACCGTCGGGTTTCTCGAGGTCCACCCCTTGAGCACATCGGGCCGCGTCCTGACGATGGTCCTGGTGGTGACGGGGGTCGCGACCTTCTTGTACTTGGCTACCGCGTTCGCCGAATATGCGATCGGCGGCGCGCTCACCGGAAAGCTGCGGAGTCGGCGCATGGAACGCAGGATTGGGAAACTCACGGGGCACTACATCGTGTGCGGCTACGGCCGGGTCGGTGAACAGGTCGTCCGGGATCTCGAGCAGCAGGGTCAAGCGGTGGTGGTCATCGAAACCAGCGAGGGCGCGGTGGCGCGCTTGGAGGACCGGCATCCTCATCTGCTCGGCGATGCGACGGATGAAGCCGTGCTTGCCGCCGCGGGCATTGCCCGGGCCAAGGGGTTGGTGGCCGCGACCGGTGACGACGCCGCGAACATCGTGATGACCCTCACGGCGCGCGCGATGAACGCGGGGGTCGTGATCGTCGCCCGGTCCGACAACGACACGGCGGAGCCCAAGTTGTTCCGGGCTGGGGCCACCCGCGTCATTTCCCCCTACCGGATCGCGGGCCGGCGGATTGCCACTCAGTTGCTGCACCCGAGCGTCACCGATTTCCTCGACTTGGTGATGCACTCGCGTTCACTCGAGCTCTGGCTCAAAGATGTGGTCGTCGAAGCGGGCAGCGCGATCGAAGGCCGGACGCTCGGCGAGCTTCGGCTCCAAGACGACCTCGGCGTCAACATCTTGGCGGTCGGCGGGGCCGGGAGCCAAGAACTCCAAACCGCGCTGCCCTCGAGTTACACGACCCGGACCGGCGACCGGCTGGTGGTCCTCGGCACCGACGGACAACTCGACCGGCTGGCCGGGATGGCGCGTCGTCCCGCTTGAGGTTGGTTCTAGGGAGCCTTGAACCGGATCACGTGGTTCTCGAACGGAAGTTCCCGCTGTTTCGGCGTGGGGGGGCCGCTCGGCGTCCACGGTTTGGAGAAACCGGTCATCAGCCCCAGGTCGGAGTATCCGTCGACCACGAACGGCACGCCCTCGGTGCCGAGCGGGGAAGGGGCATCCCCCATGTGAAAGTGCAGGTGGGGCGCCGTGGAGTTGCCTGAATTGCCCAGGCGTCCGATCACTTGGCCGGCCGACACCTTGTCCCCCACCTTGACGGTCGGCGAGCCCGGAATCAGATGGGCATAGAAGGCGTAGTTGCCGCCGCCCAGATCGAGGATGACGTGATTGCCGCCGACGGTCTCCAGGGTGATCTCGACCGCCATCTTGGGTGAGAAGGGGACGTTCTCGATAATCCCATCCTTTGCCGCGACGACCGTCCCGGCGGCGACCGCATGGAGCGGTTCGTTGTAGCCGAACCAGTTGGCGTTGATGGTGGAGTCGCCCTTCCACGCGTGGCCGTCGGGGCTCAGTTTGATCCAGTCCGTGGCGAAACGCTGAGCAATTCGGCTCAGGCCATCGAGGGGAATCGCGGTGCGGCGGTGGCCGGAGGTGTTGCCGGGGCCGTTGATGGCGCCCCACGGCCCACCGGCGAGCGGTGACCGGATCACCATCGGGGTTCGCCGATCGACCGTCACGACGTATTTCGCGAGGGTGTCCGTCGCTGGGCCGTCGAGTGAGTCGGCGGGGGTGAAGAACAGTCGGTGCTCGAGCAAACTCGGCGCCGGACCCGCCGGTCCGGACACCAAGAGGTAGAGCAGTACTTGCTTCCCGGCTCCAACGACCCGGCCATCACCGCCTTCGCCCATTCGCAGGGCAATGTTCTTGAGCGAATCGCCTTCCCAACTAGCCAACGCGTTCCCCGCGGCGGACACGTCGACGCGTTTAATGCCGAGTCCCCGCCGGCCGACGTTGGTGACCCGGAGTTCGTACACCAGCCTCGGCTGGCCATCGGCCAGGACGGCGATCGGGTTCTTGGGCACCCGGATATCGACCGGGATCATGCCTTTGAGTTGGGCGGAGAGCGCCGTCTGCGGAACGAGCAGAGCGAGGGTCAGAACGAGTCGGTGCATGACGATGGCTCCTTGGTATCGGTTCAGGATAGGCTTCAGCTAGCTTGGCGGGAATCGCCGCCGATCGCCACCAACCAGTCTCAGGAGTCAGGATGCCATACGCCAATCCGTCCGCCGCGACCGACCCGCTGGCCACCACGGCCGCCCGCCTGCTTGAGGCGATTGAAGCCGCCGAGCCCCGTCTGCTTGCCCTTGGGGAAACGGCGGCCGCCGCCCGCCGGGCTCCCGGGAAGTGGTCTGCCAAGCAGATTCTCGGTCATCTCCTCGACTCGGCGAGCAACAATCACCAGCGCTTCGTTCGGGCCGCGACGGGGGAGCCGTTCATGGGTCCCGGGTATGCCCAAGAGCATTGGGTTGCCTGCCAGCACTACCAGGAGCGCCCGTGGGTGGCGCTGGTGGGTTTTTGGATGGCCTACAACCGCCATCTGGCCCACCTGCTGGCCCACTATCCCGAAGAGCACCGGGGAGTGTCCTGCGAAATTGGGAGCGGACCGGTGGTGACCCTGGAGTTCGTGGCCCGCGACTATCTGGGGCACCTCAGCCACCACCTGACTCAGATTTTTCCTCAGGGGCAATAGCCCGGACCGAGGTGACGCCGGCCTTAGAACGGAGTGTATTCCGGAGGGGTCACGCCATTCATCCGGAGGTACGGCACCGTCTGCCCCAGGGTCCACGGGAAGTGGTCCAGCAACTCCATCAGCGCCCGATACCGGGGGAGCTTCTTGCCGAATTGGACGATCTCCTCGGTCATCGCGGCATCGCTCACGCCTCGAAGCATTTGGATGGTGTGATCCATGGCCGCCACGGCAAACGCCCGAAGGGCCGGCTTGCTGTGGAGGTAGACCGCCGAGTCGCCGAGGGCAGGAACTTTCGGCGATCCGGTGATCGCCGAGTGGGCGATGAACGCATCGCCCGCCGCGGTATGCTCGATCTGCTCCGCAAAGCTCCGGACTCCCTTGGTGGGCCGGAAGCCGAGCATCGAGTCCGGGGCGACATCGATGTACTTGAGCAGCGAGGCCTTGTGAGTCTCCACCATGGCAATCAGGGCCGACTGGGGGATGAACTTCTGGGCGACGAGGGGGCCGGCCGCCCACGGGAGGAGAGCCAGAGCGGTCAGGAGTTGGAACGGGCGCATCGAAGCCTCGGGGTTGGGGCGGTGAACGGCGGTGGCCGGGGAAGCTGCCCTCGGTGGTCTGGACAACGCAAGTATCGCGGCCCGCTCCCCTTTGACCGGGTGGCCCCGGTAACTTCCCTGGACTTGATCGGGGCCCCTGGACCCCGGACCGCTCCCAACCCGTGAGATTGCCATGGAAGAACCCACCAGCCCCGAACGCCGACCCGACCTCATTGCCGAGCGCCTGTTCCGGACCCGGACCGTGATCATTGCGGGCGAGATCAACCAACGTCTCGCGGCGGCCGTGACCGGCCAATTCCTGGCGCTCGCCGCGGAATCCTCCGACCCGATTACCCTCTTCGTCAACAGTCCGGGCGGCCATGTCGAGTCCGGGGACAATATCCACGATCTGATCCGGTTCATCACCCCGAAAGTCCGGGTCGTCGGGACCGGGTGGGTGGCGAGTGCCGGGGCCCTGATCTACGTCGCGGTGCCGCGGGAGGACCGCTATTGCCTCCCTAACACCAGGTTCCTCCTCCATCAGCCGGCCGGTGGCACCGGCGGCAGCGCCTCCGACATGGAAATCGAGGCTCGCGAGATCATTCGGATGCGCGACCGGCTGAACCGGATCTTTGCTAAACAAACCGGCCAGCCCCTCGAGCGGATCGAAGGCGATACCCACCGCAATTTCTGGTTGACCGCCGAGGAGGCGGTGGCCTACGGAATCGTCGGGAAGATCATCCAAACCCAAGCGGAACTCGACGGCAAGTAGCCGGGAGTCCGCAGGATCGTTCAAGCGGGTCCACTGGGCTCCGATTACCTCTCGGTGTCTAGGGTGCCGTCTTCACTCAATTGACCGGTCTAATGCCAATGCGATCCGTTTCTCTGACGTTGGTCCTGATCCTCGCCTGCTCGGGCGCCGTCCTGGCCCAGGACGCCATGTTTCGGGGCGGCCCGACCCACGAGGGGGTCTATGCCTCCGTCCCGCCGACGTTGGCGTCGGTGGTTTGGAAATTCAAGACCGGAGGCTTCGTGCTCTCGTCGCCGGCCGTGAGTGGGGATTGGGTCTATGTCGGGAGCTCGGACGGCCGGCTCTACGCCATTGACCGGGCCACCGGCACCGAACGATGGAAGTTTGCCTCCCGCGGACCGATCGCTTCGTCGCCGGCGGTCCATGGCGATCTCGTCTACGTGAGCAGCCTCGACGGCAAGGTCTACGCGATCGAGCGTACCACCGGCAAGCAACGCTGGGCGTTTACGACCAAGGGGGAGCGGCGGTTCACCGCGCCGGGGATTCACGGAGCTATTCCCCGGACCGAACGGATGCCGGACCCGTATGATGTGTTCCTCTCGTCGCCGACCATTGCGAACAACACGGTCTACATCGGGAGCGGTGACCAACATGTGTATGCGCTCGATGCCCTGACTGGTGCCCTTCGCTGGCAGTTTGCGGCCGCCGACGTGATTCACGCCTCGCCCGCGGTGGCCAACGGCCTGGTCTACATCGGGAGTTGGGACCGGAACCTCTATGCGCTCGACGCCGCCACTGGGCGCGAGCGCTGGCGCTACACCACGGGAAACGACACCACGATCTACAATCAGATCGGAATCGCGAGTTCAGCCGCGGTGGCCGGCGGGCTGGTCTTCGTCGGGGCGCGGGACGGACATTTCCACGTCGTCGATGCCGTCACCGGCGCCCGGAAATGGGTCCATGACAACCACGGCGGCTGGACCATCGGCTCGCCCGCCGTCCGGGACGGCGTCGTCTATTTTGCGACCTCCGACGGCCGCCGGTTCAAGGCGCTCGACGCGGCCACCGGCGCCGTGCGATTCGACCTTGCCAACAACGCCATCTCATTCTCGTCTCCGGCGCTGGCCGGGAACGTCGTCTACTACGGCACCTCGGACGGATGGCTCCACGCCGTCGACATTCGCACCGGAGGGTTCCTGGCCCACTTTCAGTCGGACGGGTCGAAGGCCAACGGCGCCAAGTGGACCGACTCGGCCGGCGTGTTCCAATCCGGCGGCATGTACCCGGACGGCACGCTCGACGGGATGATGATCGGGATGCGGACGATGTTCACCGTCGGGTCGATCCTCTCCTCGCCGACGATTGCGGGTGGGGTGCTGTATGTGGGGAGCACGGACGGGAATCTGTACGCGCTCCGCTGATCGCCGCGGGTGCCTCCTGGCAACCCGCTAGACCGCCCGGTTATCATTCCGGTGCTCCGTGACGAATCGCCACCTTGGAGGCCCGCGTGAATCCGAACAAAGCGCTGTGGGAAAAGGGCGACTTTACCGCCATCGCGGCCTTAATGCGAGATTCCGGAGAGGCCGTGGTCCGGTCCCTCGGGGTGGCCCCGCCGCTCCAGGCCCTGGACCTCGGCTGTGGAGACGGCACCACGGCCCTTCCGCTCGCCAAGTTGGGCGCGACCGTGCTCGGCGTGGACATTGCCGCCAACTTGGTTGCGGCGGGAAACCGGCGCGCCGCCGAAGCCGGTCTCGACCGCCTCACGTTTCAGGAGGGGGACGCCTCCGACCTCCAAGGCATTCCGGACGACAGTTTCGACCTCACGCTCTCGGTCTTCGGCGCCATGTTCGCGCCCAGGCCCTTTGACGTGGCCAAGGAAATGGTCCGGGTCACCAAGCCGGGTGGCCGGATCGTTATGGGGAACTGGATTCCGAATGATTCGACGTCGTTCGTGTCCCAGCTGCTCAAGATCAGCGCGGCCTTCACCCCGCCTCCGCCGGAGGGCGTTGTCAGTCCGATGACCTGGGGCGTGGACACCCACATCATCGAACGCTTTGGCAAGGCCGGGGTTCCCGCCGACCGGATTTCAATGGCCAAGGACACCTACTCCTTCGTCTCGCCCGACCGGAATCCCTCGCAGGTCATCGACTTGTTCCGGCGTTACTATGGCCCGACCATGAACGCGTTCGATGCCGCCGCGAAGAGCGGATCGGAGGAGGCCCTCCACACCCAGTTGCTCGACCTGGCCCACTCGTTCAATCAAAACACCAGCGGCGGCACCGCCATCAATGCCACCTTTCTCAGGGTGACTGTCCTGAACTGATGCAGCGCCTGTACCAGCCCACCGCCGCGGCGGCCCTCGATCCCGATCGGGAGTTCTACCGGGCCGTGGCCGACCCGGCCGCCCGCCACTCGATGGACCCTTTCATCGTCCCGATTCGTTCCGGTCGGGCTTGGCACGTCCGGGCCGGCCAGCTCTGTCGCTTGACGACCATCGACGGCCCCCAAGTCGTGGACTTCAACGCCTGGAACCGTCACAATCCGGCCGAACGCTTCTGGGCCGCTCGCACCAAGCAGCTGCACGGTGCTCATATGAATGTCTTCGACCGGCTCTGGTCCTGCTTGCCGTACCTTCGACCGATCGCGACGGTCGTCGGCGACAGCATTCAGTATGGCATCGACGCCGACGGCGCCGGCTGCCATGACCTGCTCGGGACCCGCTGCGACCCGTATGTCCACAAGATGCTGACCGGTGAGGACTTCGACGTCTGTTGCCACTCCAACTTGTTTCGGGCGGTACGCCCGTTCGGGCTCGCGGAATCGGATGTGCACGACGTGCTCAATGTGTTCCAGGTGACCGGCCTGACCGCCGAGGGCCACGGGTATTTCGTCAAGCCGTGCCCGGCTACTCGGGGTGACTACTTCGAGTTCTTCGCCGAAATCGATCTCCTCTGCGCGGTGTCCACCTGTCCCCATGGCGATATGTCGGTGCCGATCTGGGGCCCGGACGCCGTGGCGGACGTGACCTCGATCTGCCGGCCTATCGAAGTCGAGGTGGCCGATGTCGACCCCGGGGTACTGGCCCGGTGGCAGGCGCCAGCGGTGGTGGACTACCGGGGCAATCACGGCCTCGACCGCCGCTGAGAGCGCCGGCGGGGCGCCCTTGTCCATTGCCGTGGTCACCCCAATAATTCGAGGAACCCCCACCTCACGAAGGCCCAGAATGCTTCGACATTGGTTGGTGCCGCTGGCGATTGTCGGATGTCGGCCGGCGGAGCGCCCGCCCGCCATCGGTGTGCCGCTGTACGACAACCTCGGCCGGTTTCACGTGGTGATCACCACCACCAGCCCCGAGGCCCAGCGGTACTTCGATCAGGGAATCCGGTTGGCATACGCCTTCAACCACGCCGAGGCCGTTGCGTCATTCGAAGCGGCCGCCCGCCTCGATCCCCGGTGTGCGATGTGCCAATGGGCCATCGCCTACGCCCTCGGACCCAACATCAACGCGCCGATGGATTCGGCGGCCGGCGCCCGCGTGTTTGCGACCATCGGCCAAGCCCGGGCCCTCGCGCCCGGCGCCAGCGATCGAGAACGAGATTTCATCGAGGCCATGGCGGCCCGCTACGCGGCCGACCCGAAAGCGCCGCGGCCCGGGCTCGACAGTGCCTTCGCGGCCGCCATGGCCGGCTTGGCCGCGAAGTACCCCGCCGATCTCGAGGCTGCGACCATCCACGCCGATGCGCTGATGAATCTCCGGCCGTGGGATTACTGGGCCGGCGTGGGCCGGCCCTACCCGGGCACCGACGTGCTGATGGCGGAGCTCGAGCGGGTGCTGGTGGCCGACTCGACCCACCCGGGGGCATGCCACCTATTCATCCACGCCATCGAGGCCACCGAACCGGCCCGCGCCGTCGGGTGCGCGGAGCGGCTCGCGGCGTTGATGCCGGGGGCCGGCCATTTGGTCCACATGCCCTCGCACATCTACGTCCGGATCGGCCGGTATCAGGAGGCGATCGACCACAATCATCACGCGGCCCACGCCGACTCGGCGCTCACCGCCGCCGACCGGATTTCGCCGACCTACGCGGCGCTCTATGTCTCCCACAACTACCACTTCCTCGGGTTCGCGGCGCTGCTGTCGGGCCAGGCGGAGTTGGGTATCCGGGCCGCCAGACGGACGGTCGAAACGATGCCGCCGGCCGAGGCCATCCAGTTGCCGGAGTATCAGCCCCTCGTGGCGTTCGAGCACCTGATGCTCCAAAAGTTCGGGCGCTGGGATGCGCTACTGGCGCTGCCGCTGCCCGACAGCTCCCTCCCGATCGGGCGGGCGGTGGCAGAGTATGCCCGGGGAACCGCACTCGCGGCCACCGGCCGATTCGACGAGGCCGAAGCGTTGCTGCCGGTGATCGGCCGGCGGGGCGAGGGGAACTACTCGGCGATCGCCAAGGGCATCGTCGCGGTGGCGGCGCACTCGTTGGCCGGTGAACTTGCGGCTCGGCGGGGCCAGTGGGCGGCGGCGGAGCGGGCGTTCCGTTCGGCGATGGCGGTGGAGGATGGATTTACCTACATGGAGCCGCCATGGTGGATCGAACCGGTGCGCCACCCGCTCGGGGCTCTGCTCCTCCAGGCCGGGAAACCCGCCGCGGCCGAGGTCGTCTTTCGGGAAGACTTGGTCCGGTTTCCAGCCAACGTCTGGTCGCTCGTCGGGCTTCGGGAAAGCCTCGCCGCGCAGGGCAAGCCGTCGGCAGAGGTTACCACCCAAGCGGCGGCGGCGGTGACCCAAGCGGGCCACGACCCCAAGGTTGCCCACTACTAGGCCGGCCACCATGGCACACCCATGCAAGCGAGCCCCATGCGACGACTCGTCCTCGGTTCGGCCATTGTCTTCGTCGGGCTCGTCATGAGCCCCGACCTCAACGCCCAACGGGTGCGACGAATCAATCCGCCCACGCTCTCGGCGCCAACCGGCTACGCTCACGTCACGGTGGGGCCTGACGGCCGGACCGTGTTCATTGCCGGCCAAATCCCGGTCACGGCAACCGGGACGCTGGTGGGGGCCGGTGATTTTCGGGCGCAAACCGAGCAGGTCTTCGAGAACCTCCGCCTGGCGCTCGCGAGCGTGGGCGCCACGTTCGACGATGTCCTCAAGATGACCACCTTCGTCACCGACGTGAGCCAGGTCCCGGCGTTTCGGGAGGTTCGCAACCGAATCCTCCGTCCCGACCAATGGCCGGCCAACACACTCGTGCAAGTCGTGGCCCTCGTTCGGCCCGAGTACTTGATCGAAATCGAGGCCGTGGCCATGCTCGCCGTGCCCCTCAAGTAGTCCCGGGGGGCGGGGGGCCTTGCGGATTGGACGTTCCAATGAGATGTTCAGTGGAACGATTCAGGGGAACGTCATGACCCGCGATCCACTCGACCTGCTCCAAGGTACCCTCGACATTTTGGTCCTCAAAGCGGTCAGTTGGGGTCCCCGCCACGGCTACGCCGTGGCGTCGTGGATTCGGGACACCACCACCGACAACCTCACCATCGAGGACGGCGCCTTGTATACCGCCCTCCACCGAATGGAAGAGCGGGGCTGGCTTGCTTCGACCTGGGGTGTCAGCGAGAACAACCGCAAAGCCAAGTTTTACCATCTGACCGACCTCGGGCGCCAGGAGCTCAAAGCCTCCCGCCAGCGGTGGTCACGGTATGTCGCGGCCGTGAGCCAGGTGCTCGAGGCCCGGGCCTAGTGCCTCCGGAGCGGTGGCGTCAGCTCTTCGAATTGGCGACCCGGCCGTTTCGGGGCCCCGTCGCGGTGGATTCGGAAATCGCGACCCATCTCGAACTGGTCACCGAAGACCTCGAGCGGCGGGGATGGGCCCGCCCGGCCGCCCAAGCCGAAGCCCGCCGCCGGTTCGGGGATCTCACCGCCTACCGAAAACAGATCATGACGATTGATGCCCGCCGCCAGCGCGGTTCCAACCGCCTTCAGTGGTGGTCCGACCTGTCTCAGGACGCCGGAACGGCGATACGAGGGTTGATCCGGACGCCGTTGTTCACCGCCGGTGTGATCCTGACGCTGGCGCTCGGGATCGGCGTCAACGCCACCATGATCGGCCTGGTCGACCGGCTGCTCCTCAAA
>JANPEL010000029.1:0-38460 GCA_031431925.1 Gemmatimonadota bacterium
GTTCTCCGCCACCCCGGACGAACGGGCCGCCCTCACGCTCGCGATCGAGCAGGCCAAGCAGATCATCGAGCACGACCACCGACCGGACGGCTACAACATCGGCTTCAACGTCGGGGTCGCCGCCGGCCAGACCATCTGGCATCTCCACGTTCACCTGATTCCCCGCTACGCCGGTGACGTGACCCACCCGCGCGGCGGGATCCGTCAGGTCATTCCCGGCCGCGGCGACTATCAGACACTCGGCACTCGGCACTTGGCACTCGGCACTCGGTACTTGGCACTCGGCACTCGGGGCGCGCCGTCGATATCGCGGTGGCGTTCGTTCTCCCCGGCGGTGTGGCCCTGCTCGAGCCCCATCTCAAGGAGGTCCTGGACCGAGGTGGCCGAGTCCGGTTGTTGACCGGAGACTACCTCGGCGCTCGGCACTCGGCTCGGTACTGGCGTACCACCCGTAAATGCGGCATGGCGACGCAGGAGGCTCGCGGCCGCACCTGTCGAGTTAGGAACTCGTAAGTGTTACTTACAGGTTCCGGGTGAGGGGCCACAGCCCGATCCCACGCCCCGACCACGGCCTCCCTCTCCGTCGGTCCACTCTCGCGGGCGCCCCCTTTCGGGAGGCCATGGCGGCAGCGCTCGACCTCGACCGGAACCGTGCCGGAGCCGTTGAATGGCATCGCTTCAAGTGCCGACATAGTCCGGCGGTCAACCAAGGACTCGCGTTTTTCTGGTTATGTGTAGGCGACTCGCTTTTCCTATCTTGAGCCGACCGAAAAGCCAAAGCGAAATGTCCGTGGCCACCATCGTCTTGAGTACGGGATTCCCGAGGACCTCTCGAAGCCGTCCGCCGGCCCGGCCGCGACAATGACGCCGAAGAAGACCGCCACCGCAGGCAGCCGGCCCACACTGCTTTCCGAGGTTCGGGCACTGATTCTCGCCACGCGCCAGACGGTGGCGCAGCGCGTCAACTCCGCGCTGGTGCTGCTCTACTGGCAAATCGGCCAGCGCATTCGATCGGACATCCTGAAGGAGAAGCGGGCGGAGTACGGAGGGAAGATTGTGCCCGCATTGAGTGCCCAATTGTCCGCCGAGTTCGGTCGCGGTTTCACGACCCGCAACCTGTTTAGCATGGTCAGGTTCGCCGAGGTCTGTCCGGAGGCCAAGATTGTGCACGCGCTGAGTGCACAATTGAGCTGGACCCATCTCCGCCTGGTCATTTACCTGGACGATCCGCTCGAGCGGGAGTTCTACGCGGCGGTCTGCCGCATGGAGCGCTGGAACACCCGAACCCTGAACGAGAAGATCCAGTCGATGCTGTTCGAGCGGACCGCCTTGTCGAAGAAGCCGGACCGGTTGATGGCGGCGGAACTGAAGAAACTCCGCGAGGAAGGCGAATTGTCGCCGGACCTGGTTTTCCGCGACCCGTATCTGCTGGACTTTCTGGGACTCCAGGATACCTACGCGGAGAAGGATCTCGAGGCGGCGATCCTGCGTGAGATCGAGGCGTTCATCCTCGAACTCGGGGCTGGCTTTTGCTTCGTCGCCCGGCAGAAACGAATCCAGATCGATGGCCGGGACTATTACCTCGACCTGCTGTTCTATCACCGCAAGCTGCGCCGGCTGGTGGCCATAGATCTCAAGGTTGGGGACTTCGAGGCAGCGGATAAGGGTCAGATGGAGCTCTACCTGAACTGGCTCAAGCGCTACGAACGGGAGACGGACGAAGCGGAGCCGTTGGGGATGATCCTCTGCGCGGGCAAGTCCGACGAGCATGTGGAACTGATGGAGCTACCCCAAAGCGGCATCCATCTGGCCAGATACCTCACCAAACTGGTGCCGAAGAAACACCTCGCAAAGAAGCTGCACGAGGCGGTGCGATTGGCGCGGCAGCGGCTGCAAGCCAGGCCAACCGGCGCGATCGAGGATCGGCATCAATAGTCACCATTCATTTGTTCGTGCGGGCGGGGCCGAAGGCCGGGGCGAAGGCGGCGGGGGCCTGCTGCAGAGAGCCCTGTTCGGTCGGCAGAATCGAGCCGAGGGTCAGAGGCTACGGAGGTGGTTCACCAGTGGCAATTTTTCTACCCTCCATCGAAGAGCCCTTCCGGCGTTTGCCCGGCAGCCTCAATTCGCTGAAGAAGGCCGGGACCAACGTCGACTCTCCCGAGTAGGGCAACGGCCTGGGCCGTTGTGATTCGCCTCTCGATCACGGCCCAACGCAGAAAATCGAGCGACCCGGCGACTCGGGCAGCTCCAATTTCCGATTGCGCCGCGCGGCGAACCGCCGTTTCATCTGACCCGACTATCCACCCCCGGGATATCGCCAGGGCCAGGACCTCGGCGTCTCCGCGGCCCCGAAACCTCGGCGAATTGTCAAAGCGTGCCAGCGCCTCCTGCTCATCTCCGGCGTCCAGGTCGATCTGTTCGACGGCGACCAATCCATGTTCGATGGCGCTGTTGAGCTGGTCGAGGGCCGGCGGCCGAGTGACCTCCGCTGCCGCCCGACGGGAGATGGTCACGCGGTGACGCCGCAACTGAGCCACTATTTCAAAGGCCTCCACGTTCCCGAAGGTGATCACGAGGCAGGCGTCGAGAACAATCGTGTTTCCCGTCAATCGTCACCCCACCGCGGCCGCCCCTAAGAGCGTGGTGTCCGCCGACGGCTCGGGCTCTTCGCCAATGTCTCTAACCAACTGCTGGTACTCCACGAGGTCGAGTTCACACAGGGCCGCTGCCCGGGAAGCGCCGATCAGCCCTCGGCGCCAGGCATGAATCGCCAGCATTGGAAGGCGCATGCCGACATAGCGCCGGCTCCCGAAGTCGATCTGAAGCGCCTTGGCGATGGGGGCAATCGCGAACTGCGATAGTTCCAAGCGAGTGGGCTCGTCAATCACGCCGAGGTTCAGGAGTCGGAACAGGAGGGCAGTTCTCGATACTCCGAAATGCCCCATGGCACGGACGACGTCTCCCGGGCTGAAATGCGGAGCTCGATTCCCTTCCAGCAGGCCAACGCCGTCGAGATAGTCTCGAAGGCCGGCCTCGGGCATCAGGAAACTCGCTGCGAATGCGTTCGCTCGGACCTCAAGCAGATCGTCAGTTCGAGCCTGGAAGGCAAACAACTCGACCTGGCGGTCTCTCAGGAGCCAGTGGGCGTACTCGTGTGCGGCTGTGAACGCGGCGCGAAGGCCCGTCCATTCCTCTCCAGGATTCACGGCAATGCAGGGCCCGAGCTCCTCGCTTTCCAAGTAGAACCCGTCGAGCGCGTCACCGCCTTGAGGCGTTACCGGACCGATCGTCACACCTTGGCGCTCCAAAAGTTCCGTAACGCTTCGAACTGGCTGCCCCCCGATGTCGAGCCGCCGCCGCTCCTGCTCAGCCATTCGGCTGCCCTGTTGAATCGCTTCGCCCTTGGTCGCTGGCGCGGTGGCCCGGTATCCTGGCCGCGCGTCGGTCCGAGGCGGCAACCCAAGGAGGTCTTCTAACTCGTGCTCGGCTCGGCAACGCTCAACGAAGCGCCGAATGGCGACCCGGGTTTCGGGGCGTTCAGCGCCTTGACGGCGATACAGGACCTCGACGGCGGCCTCAGTGGATGGCTTCGGGTCCGCCAGGAGGTCGGACACAGCGGTCGCGTAGAGTTCCGCGAAGCGGTAAAGCTCCTCGCTCGTGACCGCTCGCCGGCCGGCCTCAATTTCGGAAATGGTCGGTCGGTGCACGTCGAACTTCTGGGCGACCTGAGCCTGGGTGAACCCAATTGTCTCTCTGACGTCCCGAAGCCGCTGCCCGATTTCCTTCCTGGATAGCGCCATAAACCCCTATTTAGGTTAGACTTATGCGGTTCATACGCGTCAAGCCTCTGCGACCACATTGCATCCAATGTACGAACTTCTTACCTTGAAAGATAGCTGGTAAGAAATACTTACCGTCTCCGTCTCCGATTCGGCGAGGAGCAGGTCTGTTTATCCGGCAATCAACTCTTGATATGTCAGAAAAAACATATAAATATTTCTGACACATTGAGGTTAAAAAAATGCAAAGCGTTGTTGAGCATATACTTGAGTTCATTTGTGAGAAGGGGAAAGGGTATGTATTTACCCCCTCCGAATTGAACCATTTACAGTCGCGATCGGCTGTCGACCAAGCCCTTTCGCGCCTGGCTCGGCGTGGGGCGATCAAGCGCTTGGGGCAGGGGGTCTACTCGGTTCCCGAGTCCAACCCTCTCGTGGGAGAAGTCCCCCCGTCTGCCAGTCGGGTGGCCGAGGCCCTCGCGCGCGGTACTGGCGCGCAGCTGCAGGTATCAGAAGCCGCCGCGGCGAATGAAGTTGGGCTAACAACTCAGGTGCCGGGCCGACTCACCTACTGGACCAACGGAACTCCCGGGACCCGCCGGATTGGAGCTACTGTTATCCAGTTCAAGCGCGGGTCCCCGCGCCGCCTCGCAGGCGCCGGTCGGGCGGCGGGCACCGTGGTTCAGGCGCTCCGCTACCTGGGTCCAAGCCGTACCAATCCGGCGGCGATCGCTCGCCTTCGCCAACACCTGCCCGAGTCGGAGCGTCAGGCACTGCGAGAGATCAGAAACCAAGCTCCGGAATGGATGAGGCCCGCCATTGATCGAATCGCGGGAACGCCGGTGCCGGAGCCGTAGGGGGCATCGCTTCGAGTGCCGGGATTGGGCGCTACTTAGGCTGGTCTTCCCTTGCCGCAGTGGTCCGGCGCTGGCAGACTTGAAAATGCTCGAACTGACGCCCGAGAACGGTCGGATCTTCAGGATCACTCATATTGAGAACATCGCCTGGATCCTGGCGAACGGGCACGCGGCCCTTGCCGCGGCCAAGTTCACCCCCGGCGCATCAGGGCTTGAACGAATTGATTGGCCACTCTTGCAGGCCCGCGACTTCAGCCGAGATCCCAACGATCCCGGGAAAATCGAGCGATACCAAGCCGAAGTGCTCGTCCATCGGCACTTGCCGGTGTCTGCACTCGACGGGATTGTCTGCCGCGGGCCTTCGGAACAGACCGAATTGGAACACCTGGTGACCGGAATGGAGAGCGACGTCGACGTGGCATCGAAGCCAGACTGGTACTTCTCATGATTCGGTACGCTACCGGAAACCTGCTCGAGGCCCCAGCTGAGGCGTTGGTGAACACCGTCAACGAGGTTGGGGTGATGGGGAAGGGGATTGCCCTCATGTTCCGAGACGCATTTCCTGCCAACACCCGAGCCTACACCGACGCGGCCAAGGCTGGAGAAATTGCCGTAGGCAAGATGTTCGTCACCGCCAATCCCACGCTGTTCGGGCCCCGCTGGATCATCAACTTTCCGACCAAGCGACACTGGCGACAACCCTCGCGGATCGAGTGGGTTCGGACCGGGCTTCGTGACCTCGTCCAGGTTATTCGCGAACGGGGCATTCGGTCGGTGGCAATTCCGCCGTTGGGTTGCGGGAACGGGGGCCTGGAGTGGGCCGAGGTCAAGCGCGAAATTCAACTCGTAGGTGCGGACCTGCCCGAGGTGGACTTGATTGTCTATGAGCCGGCCCCGGCCTATCAGAACGCGCCGAAGCCGGTCGGGTTGAAGAATTGACCCCGGCGCGGGCTCTGGTCGCTGAACTGGTCCGGCGGTACGCCTTGCTCGGCCTCGAGTGTACCTACCTCGAGGTCCAGAAGCTGGCCTGGTTTCTTGACCGGGCGATTCAATCGATCGGCGCCCCGAACCCGTTGAAGCTGGAATTCTCGGCGAACAAGTTCGGGCCCTATGCCGACCGGCTCCGGCACCTGTTGAACAGCCTGGATGGCAGTTACCTCCACTGCGCCAGAAGGCTCAGCGATGCCGGGCCATTGGACCCAATCTGGTTCGAACCGAGCAAACGGTCGGTGGTCGAAGATTATCTGAAACACCCGAGCGTCGAGCCCCTGCTGCCGGCGCTTGAACGCGCGTCAACCGTCATCGAAGGCTTCGAGTCGCCGCTCGGCATGGAGCTGCTCGCCACGGTTGATTGGTTATTGGTCAGAGCGGAGGTAGAGCCCTCGGTCGCCGCCGTTCGGGAGGCGCTCGACGATTGGCCGGGTGGCAAGGCGGCTGGTAGCCGGAAGCAGGGCTTATTCGACGACGAGATGCTCCAGTTGGCGCTGGACCGGCTCGCCGTTACCTAAGGTTCCCGGCGCGGCGGGCCGCCCTTACACTCGCGATTCGAACCGGCCAAGCAGATCATCGAGCACGACCACCGACCGGACGGCTACAACATCGGCTTCAACGTCGGGGTCGCCGCTGGTCAGACCATCTGGCATCTCCACGTCCACCTGATTCCCCGCTACGCCGGCGACGTGACCCACCCGCGCGACGGGATCCGTCAAGTCATTCCCGGCCGCGGCGACTATCAGGCGGATTCCGCGCTGAGCTCGATCGAACCGGGGCTGCCCCACGGCCGCGCCCTGATTGCCGGCGGGACCGACGACCCGTTGCTCTGGACTCGGCACTCGGCACTCGGCGCTCGGCACTCGGCGCTCGGCACTCGGCGCTCGGCGCTCGGCCCTGGACGCTCGGCGGACCGGGCTGGCCTCAGCGGTTGGCCGACGGGATTCGGGTCAAAGATCCGGAAGGCTGACGCTTGGGCCGGTGCATTCTCCTGCGGTGGTCAGGTCAAACGGGCCATGAGGTCATCGAACAGAACATGATTCCAGGAAGCGTTGCGCAGTTCGTTCGAATGGCCACGGAACCAGGCATGGGTCACCTGTTTCATCCTCGTTCCCAGGAACTCCACCGCTGGAATGTGGTCGGCGTCTCCGGCGATCAGAATTGCTCGGTCGTAGTGGTTGTCAATTCCAAGACGAATGAGCTCGGTGACGAGAGCGGTGTCAACGCCCTTCTCGACGGTGCGGCGGATTTCCTGGTTGCAATGAGGACAATGGGTAACGAGTAGCCGGCAGCCCTCGTTGGGGCAGCGGAGGGGATTGAGCGGCTTGCGTTCTTTGATCACGACGTCATAACCGGGGAAGCTGTCCATCACGTTCAGGAACTTGCGAAGCTGGAGGTCCTTCTTGCTTGAAGGGTCAAAGGAAGCAAATACGTGAGTCCCGGCGTACAAGCCGCCTGGATCGATTGCTTCAACGAGCACCTCATAGAGCCGCGGATGCCACGGTATCCTAACCGTGCCGGTTGCCCCATGCCGTTCGTGGTACGAGTTCCAGGCCAGCTGAAAATTCCAGAAGTCGATGAAGATCTTCACTCGCATCGCCACGGGCGAACCTCCTCGAATACGCGCCCGGAACGCCGACGCCCCGAAAAAAAACAGGGAGCCGCTAAGCTCCCTGGGGAATTAATGCTCGCCGCACACCTGGCCGACGAGGGATGATAACGCGAGCAACGATATGCACGATTCGTTCCGCCGTCAAGTAGTCTGAATGCGCTTGAGGGGTTGGGGGCGGTCATCAGTACGTTTCCTGCCTGTAAGTAACTGCAATCAAATGGCTTGGGCGGAGCATCCAAAAGCAAGTGTTCGTCAGCCGGACCGAGATATCAACACCCGGCTCGGCGTCGGTGATCCTTTCGCTCACCCCGCACCTTCACACTCTTGCCCGCTCGCCCACCCGGGATCTCGATTCCGGCTTTGCCATGGATGGCGCCCATCATCTCCCCCGGAGCGGGCGGTAATCGCCGGGCCCGTTCCTCGGCCGAAGGGGCCGGGACCACTCGGCGCGACCGGCCGATGCCGAGCGCCACCAGGGCGACGTCGTAGGTCCGGCCGGCCAACAGGTCGAACGGGGAGGCTCCGTCTCGATTGGCCCTGAACAACGCCGCTCGGTTGAAAGCGCTCCCCCCGCGATCCGCGCGCCTGAGGACCGCCAGGCAGCGGTAGAGATGCTCCTCATTGGCGGCGCTCATCGGCTTGCCGGCCGCCCACAGGTGAGCCGCTCGCCGGCTGACGCCGAAGAGCCGAGCCAGTTGCTCCCAGGATAGCCCGCTCAAGGACCGAAGTTCGAGGACGGCCGTCGCGTGCTCCGTTCGGACCATGGCGGCGGGCCCGGCGGAGGTCTCCTCGTGAGCCAGCGCGGCCGCGGCCACTTCGCCGACCGGAGCGGTCGAGCCTGAGGACGTGCCCCCACCGAACAACATCTGGCTTGCGAGGGCAATCACCACGACCGGGGTCGCCAACGTCGACCTGCCGGCCGAGGTTCCCTGAATACGACTTCGAATCGGTTGACTGCGGTCTTTGCATCCTCGCTCATCGAACAATCCTCCGTGCTTCGTGGCGACCACCTTCTTCGTCCAAGCCTTCCGCCTCACAAGTTGCCGTCACTGCCACCCCATGGTCCACACCCCGGTAAACAAAATACGAAAGGCAAGCCGCTGCCGCATAACCAGGAAAACGCGAATGTTCTGAGCGTGCTCGAACCTGTTCCTCGTCTTGACGACCGAGGACTGAGTGGTGGCCCCCGTCGTAAGACTCGAGCCCAACTGCTCGAAGCGGCGGGAGGATCGATCGAGGGGCTGGTCCGGCTGCTATCTTTTGCCACAAAACAAGCCTATTTTTGTGGCAAATCATATGACCAAACACCCCGGATCGATCGATAGCCTCATTCTCCGGCGCATCCGCCGGATGAAGCCGGGCACCATCTTCACGCCGAGAGACCTGGCCCCGCTGGGGTCGCGCACCGCCGTTGCCTCGGCCCTTTCTCGGCATCTCAAAGCCGGCGCGCTCAAGCAGCCGGCACGCGGCCTCTATCAAATTCCGGAAACGCATCCACTCCTGGGAGCGCTCAACCCAGCCCCGGACCAGATCGCGACCGCCCTGGCCGGAAAGCATCACCTCAAGCTTCAGCCTTCGGGAGCGTATGCCGCGAACCTGCTCGGCCTGTCGGATCAAGTGCCCCTCCGGATCGTCTATCTGACCGATGGAACCCCGCGGCAAGTGCGAAGCGGTAAACAGCAGATCGTGCTTCGTCGAACGACTCCGCGGAACATGGCCACGGCCGGTCGGATCAGCGGCTTGGTTATCCAGGCGTTGCGGTACCTCGGCCGGCGCCACGTGGACCGGACCGTCATCGAGAAGCTGCGGAAGCGGATCGATCCCGAAGAGCGCGTCCAACTGCTCAAGGACATTCCGCTCGCTCCACTGTGGATTGGTGAGCTGATGCGCCAGGTGGCCACCGGGCCGAAGCCCTAAGTGGACCGGTTTCTGTCGCTCCCGTCCGCGGACTGCCGCCCTCTCCGAAGACATTGACCTGACGATTGACCGTGATGCTCTTGGCTTTGGTGGCGACCAGGGCCCCGAAGCGGCGACCAGTCGATCAGACCAGCAGCGACGGCTGCAGCGGCTCAAGGAGGCCTGCCGTACCGTGATTGCCGAGCAGATCGCACCGACACTGAACGCGCGACTGACCGAAATCCTGCCGACCGCCGAGGTTTGGACCCTGACGTCCGACGACGACGACCCGGACGGCCAGACGTGGCTGTTCGCCTATCCGTACGACGTTTGGCGTTTGATTGAATCCGGGGTCGCCGCAAGGGCCGCCGCCGACGTGGTGCTGTTCGAGCAAGTGGCCGCCCATCGCAAGGTGTATTTCAGGCGTGGTTGGGTGAACTACGACACCCTGAAACGCGGGACGATTCAGATGGGCCCGCAACCCGAGCAAATCGACGAATGGCGTCGGGACTATGCCGCCATGCAAGGCGAAATGTTTCTCGGGGTTCCTCCGGCGTTCGATGAGATCTTGACGAGAATCGCGTCGTTCCAGGCGGACTTCAATGCTGGGTGAACGCGCCTCCTCAAGTGATCCGCCCCTTCGTCCGAAGCGACCTGGAGATCTGACGACCGCCAGAAACGAATGACCCCCCCAGCTATCCTCTCGGAAGAGCCCCATGGGCTCTTGTTGCTGGGGGGGAACCTTTTTTCACTCGGCTGCCGAGCAGCGGTGTGAATCCAAGGTATCGAACCGCCTCATTGAGGTCAATTGCGGGCCGGCGCAAGTGCCGGTACAAGAAGTCGGCCGCGGCATCGCGAGTTCCATGGCCATGCGACGGAGCTCGTCGATCTCCCGGAGTTCGACCAGGCCCGGATCGGGCAGGGTAACTCGTACGCCGGTTTCGCGATCGGCGAGAGACTGGAGACGGTCGAGTTCGTTGAACACGATCTCGAATCGGTTGCCTGTTGTCGTTGGATTTCCCATCATGACCCAATCCTCTGCTTCGCGCTACGAGAGTGCATTCCGGAGTGAGCGAGCCAACCTTCGACCAAGTGGGCGTAGTCGAGAAAGGTGAGTTGGTTCTTGTTGATGTCGGCAGCGTTCGCCAGTTCCGGAAGGTCGTCCGCGAACGCGGTGAACCGCTCGCGAATGCGGTTCGTCCCGGGAACCGTCCTCCGACCAGACGTGCCCTGCAGCCAGTTCCGAACGGCCGCCAACACCCGGTCGGGCGAGTCTCCGTGCGGGATGATGTCTTGGCCTGCAATGTCGGAGAGCGATTTCTGGAACGAGTATGGCTCACCTTCGAGAATCAGGCATTCTTTTCGGGCGAGTCGTCCCGGACCGAAGACCAGGGCACCGAGATCGAGCCCGAGTTCGAACGGCATGTTGAAGACAGAATCCGCGAACCGGGGAGCACCTGTCGGCCGGCGCTTCACCCGTCTCTGGCCGCCGTTGCAGCTTTCGGTCCGCGGAACCCAATCAGCTTGCGCCCGCTGGCGGTTTTGGCTCTCGTGACGACGAGCTTCTTGGCCGAAGCTTTGCGCGTCGTCGGATTGACCTTCACGGTTTTGACCGCGTGGCGGACCTTTGCCATGGAGACGCTGCCGGTGCCAGGTAGGTGTCGAACGATCCGCGCTGCCATGATCCCCTCCGGTGAGCCGTGGTGACGAATCTAAGCGCTCCGAGGCGACGCCGTATTTGAACCGCCCCGCCGCCGCCCGTATTGCAGGCGGTCCTTGAAAGATACGATGGGCCGGCGGGTGTCACATAACCAGGAAAACGCGATTGCTGGAGGCGGAGAAGCCGATTACGGTCTGGTTGCGGTTGGCGGGGGCGGGTTGCGTGCGGAATGGCGACGCCGGCTACCACGAGCACCGGCTGGATGTCGGAGGACGCCGAAGGCAGTAGGCCGGTGCAACCGGCCTCATCGACATAACAGAATTGCATCGTACGCCCCTAAAACAACCGCGGCCACCGGATGTCTGGTGGCCGCGGGATCTGCCGCCTGGCCCCTTTCGGAACTCAGTTCGGCAAGTACGTGTGTGCCTTCAACATATCGGTCGAACTCTGGAAACTCAACAGCCCGAAT
This sequence comes from Gemmatimonadota bacterium, assembly GCA_031431925.1. Classification (GTDB taxonomy): domain Bacteria; phylum Gemmatimonadota; class Gemmatimonadetes; order Gemmatimonadales; family GWC2-71-9; genus SHZU01. The sequence continues at coordinate 11,264 of JANPEL010000029.1, forward strand.
TCAGTCGGCGATGTGACGATCAGGAGCCAGTCGTTGCCTTGCAATGTCATGATGGCCGGCCCCAGACGTTGTCGCGGCGACGGCTTTGGGACAATGACCGGACCAACTTACCAGCGCGACCTTCGGGTGCGGCCGAGAGGTTCGGTCAAGCCCTCTCTTGCGACAAATGTCACAACTGACATATCATGCTCCAGTCCGACAAGCCAATCGTGTGGCTCCACGGCGAGGTCAAGACGCCCCCCTTTTCGGCCCGCGCCCGGTTCGAGGTCGGCGTGATGCTCCAGGAGGGTATGTCATGGACAAGCGAAAGCAGCGTCGGTTGGAGAACGCGGGCTGGCGGCTTGGTACCGCGGTCGACTTTCTGGAGCTCACGGACGCCGAAGCGGCCCTGGTCGAACTCAAGGTTCGGTTGAGCGAGGCCCTGCGGGCCCGACGGCTAGCGCAGGGCATCTCCCAAGCCGCGCTTGCGAAGCAACTCCGATCCAGTCAGTCTCGGGTCGCCAAAATGGAAGCCGCTGACCCGACGGTGTCTCTTGATCTCCTGTTGCGCGGACTCCTGGTCATGGGCGCAAAGCCCAGCGATGTGGCCAAAGCGCTCCATGGCCCGAAGAAGGCGGCGGCGTAGTGGCGTTTGGCGCGGCGCAGTTGGCTCCTGTGGTCGGCCTGTCGCGAGGCCGGCTTCGCCACCCCGGTGCACTGCACTGCCGACGAACTGATGGAAGGATGATCCATGCCTGAAGACCCAATCGTAGCGGACGTTCGCGAGGCTCGAGCCCAATTGCTCGAAGCGGCCGGAGGCTCGGTCGAGGGGCTGGTCAAGCTGCTCCGGGCCCGCGAGCAGGAGGCAGGCCGCCACCCGGCCGAGCTGCCGCCGCAGATCCCCGGGCCCAACGACCACGGCGGTGCCGATCAGGCCTAGTAGCACTCGGAACCTGGCCAAGTCGACCGTCAAGCGACAATCGCCATTTTCTGGTTATGTAGTCGGGGTCGCACTCCTAACTTGTTACGAGCGCGCAACCAAGGTGACCGACGATGCCAGGATTCCCTGCTGGTGAGACCGAGCCGCGATCTGGTGAAAGCGGCCCAACGGCCCGCCGCTTGCCAGGTCCCCGGCCGCAATCGATCTTAGAAAGGATGCAACCCTTGACCGGGGCCCAGATCCGGGCCATGACCGTGGAAGAGCGCCTCCAGCTCATCGAGACCGTCTGGGATTCGCTCGACCCCGCCGACGTACCGCTAGCGGACGAACAACGGGCCGAGCTGGATCGGCGGCTCGACGATCCGAACCCGGGCCTCCTCATACCCTGGGAACAGGTTCGCGCTGAGCTCGACGGCGGTTGATCCTCCCGGTTGGGTTTCGGGCCGCGGCGCGGGGCCGACGCTCGTCGCGCCACAGCTTTTGAAGAATCGCTGACCCTGAGGTATGACGGTCGTTGACCCTTCGCCGTTCGCTGGCTATCGTTGGTTCAACTACCCCCCCGGGCGCTTCGGTGGCTGGGCAGCGAGGCCGCTCCGAAAGGACGGCCTCAGCTTTTTCCCACCCCCATGAAGACGGCGACTCGGTCCGCCGTTCAGAGGTGTCAAATAGGCCTGCCGCCCCGGAACTGGCACCAAGATACGAACGAAGATGCGCATCCAACTAACCGGGAGAACGGTGCCCGGGCCCGATCCCCGCTTCGCGTTTCTTTGGTTATGTGGTTGCAAGGCACCTTCCCTACCTTGTCGGTGAGTCGGAGCAGCGGGGAATCGCTCGCTTCCAAAAACCCAACGCTTAGGTTAATCTCTCCACGCCGACGGTCCTTCGAGTGAACGGCTTCCGGTCCATGGTCTATGGGCCTCCCCGCGAGCATCCGCCGCCCCACGTTCACGTGGGGTTCGGGGCGGCTGGGCTCGTCGTGATAAGACTGCCGATGGGAACCCTCCCCGCCAGAGTGTGGGCTGCCTACGGGATGAAGGACGGGGATGTGGCGACGGCGTTTCGGCTGGCCGAGCATCGTCATGATCTACTCCTTCGGGCTTGGAGGTCCGTGCATGGGCAAGAGGGTGAGTGACACCGAACTCCTGCGACAGATCGCCGCCGCACGGCGTCGGACGGCGCGACTCCGGCGGACGGTGCCGCACGCCAGTGCCGTCCGCTATGATCGCCGGCATGGGCACGTCGCCATTGCGCTGACCAACGGGGCGCTGTTGGGAATTCCGGTCGATTTGGTCGATGCGCTCCGCGGCGCGGACGCCCGGGATCTCGCCGATGTGAGCGTCGGCCCGGGTGGGGTTGGGCTTCACTGGGAGGCCCTCGACGTTCAGGTCTCGGTCGCGAGCCTGGCCCGCCTCGCGCTCGGTTCCGGCGTTCTGCTTCGGGCCGCGGGGGCGGCCGGGGGATCGGCTCGGTCGGCCGCCAAGAGCGCAGCGGCCAGGCGCAACGGCCGACGCGGTGGCCGTCCGCGGAAACGTGCCGATCAGAACGCCTGACCGCCCGCCGGCGGCCTCGCGATCAATCCGGGTTTTCCGGTTCTCGCTATTGCTTCTTCGGCGCCCTCAGCCCAATCGCGGTTTTCTGGTTATGTGACCGTCGGTCGCCCGTCCTAAGTTGACCGAGGCCTCTCAGGATGACCGACGATGGCACCAATGTACGCTGTTGACGTATGACGCCACTGACGTATATGTTGTTGGTCGAGTTCCGCGAGTCGCGGGCGTTCTCCAAACGAGTCGACCGCGTCCTTTCGGGTGAGGAATACCGCGCGCTCCAACTCCACCTCGTCGCGAGGCCGGACGCCGGTCGGGTCATCCCGGGCACCGGCGGCCTTCGAAAACTCCGTTGGTCAACAGTAGCCCGAGGTCAGGGCAAGCGCGGCGGGGCCCGAGTCATCTACTTCAGGTCCGTCGCCAAAGCTCGGATCTACTTGCTCGCGATTTATGGCAAGGACGAACACGACGACCTGTCGGCGGCGGAAAAGCGAGTGCTTCGTGCTTTGGTCGAAGCCGATTGAGAGGGAGGGGCGGAATGCGGAGAGCACTGTTCGACGAACTGGTGGCCAGCATCAAGGAAATGAAGGCCGTTGAACGAGGGGCCCTGAAGCCGGCTCGAGTCACCCGGTCGGAGGACATCCTGGCAACCGACGTGCCGGCCCTCCGAGCCCATTTCGGTCTCTCCCAACCTAAGTTCGCCGCCCTGCTCGGGATCAGCGTTGACACCCTCCAGAACTGGGAGCAGGGACGACGGGAACCCGACGGCCCGGCCAAGGTGCTCCTCCGGGTAGCCGCCAAACATCCGGAGGCTCTGCTTTCCATCGCGAACGCACCGGTCCGGAGGGGCCGGAAAAAGATCGCCTGACTCGGCACTCGGCACTCGGCGCTCGGCACTCGGCCGCCGAGGCTTCCAGGACCACTACGATCCCTGGCCCTGGCTTGGTAGGTTGGGAGGGCGAAGCAGGTCGTTCGATCTCTCCTCCCGAGAAAGCCATGTCGATCCGACGTCCCCACGCCGACATTAGTCGTCGCGCCCTGCTCCGGTACCTGGCCGCGAGCCCGCTGCTCACCGCGCTCGGCTGTGCCGCGCCGGGGGCCAAGAAGAACACGGAGCGGGTCGTCGACCGGTTCGGCACCCTCGGTGAACCCGACCAGGAACTCGGGGAGCAGGTCGCGCGCGCCGAGGACGCGCTCGACGTCTTCGACCTGCGGTTCACCGCAGAGCGGCGGTTACCGCCGGCGCACTACGGCTACATCGCCACAGGGGTCGACGGCGATGCGACGCTCCGGGCCAATCGTTCGGTGTTTGACCGTTGGCAGATCCGCAATCAGCGCCTGGCCGGTTTCACTGACGTCGATCCGAGCACTTCGGTCCTCGGCACCGCGATGGAGACCCCGATCGTGGTCATGCCGGCCGGAAGCCAGAAGGCGTTCCACCCCGACGGCGAACTCGCCACGGCGCGGGCGGCACGGGCCCAGAACCACCTCATGATGCTCTCGACGGTCACCACGACGTCGGTCGAGGCCGTCATTGAGGCCCGCGGCGCGCCGGTCTGGTACCAGCTCTATGCGACGGCCCAGTGGGAGATCACCGAGAAGCTGTTGCGCCGCGCCGAGGGGGCGGGGTGCCCGGTGGTCGTCCTCACGGTCGATCTCCCGGTCGCGAGCAACCGCGCCAGCCTCAAGCGCTTCATCAAGCGCGACCGGCGGGACTGCACCCAGTGCCACACCCCCGGCGATGGCGGCCCGCGCACCCAGTACGCGCGGAAGCCGATGTTCGACGGGCTCGCGATGAAGGACGAGTACATGGACACGCCGATGCAGACCTGGGAGTTCGTCGAGCGGCTCAAGGCGGCGACGCCGATGAAGGTGGTCGTGAAAGGGATCGTGACCGCGGAGGACGCGGAACGCTGCATCCGGCATGGCGCCGACGGGATCGTGGTCTCGAACCATGGGGGACGGGCGGAGGAGAGCGGCCGCGGGACCCTCGATTCGCTGCCGGAGATCGCCAGCGTGGTGCGGAAACGGATCCCGGTCATCCTCGATTCCGGCGTCCGCCGCGGCACCGACGTCTTCAAGGCGAGCGCGCTCGGCGCCGACGCGGTGGGAATCGGGCGGCCGTACCTCTGGGGGCTCGGCGCGTTTGGACAGCCGGGCGTCGAGCGGGTCCTGGGACTCCTGCGGGCCGAGTTGCGGACGGTGATGGCGCTTGCCGGGACCCGCTCCCTCGCCGACGTGGGCAGCGCGACGGTGGTCCGGGCGAACTGACGCCGGGCGCGCGCTTCGCGGCGCTCGAATGACGATGTCGACCTTGGGCTCTACGGGGTCACTATTGCCAGATCAACGAAGTTCTGGAACATGGCCTCGTCCATCGGCCCGCTCGGGTCCATCAGCCTGACCAGGCGCTCGCAGGCGGGGCGGTCCTCGGGTTCCTGAACGTCGACCCCCTCCTGCAACGCGTCACCCAACCCAGCCGCGGCGGAGTTCGCTCAAGTCAAGCTCCAGCCAATCACTCATCGGTGACCTTCCGTTCGTCCGCTCGGCGCTCGGCACTCGGCGCTCGGCGCTCGGCGAGCTCAAGGATCCCCGGGGTAGAAAGGCGTCAAAATTCGATGCCGGCACTCAGGTTGAGATGGTTGTTGGTGGCGGTGACCGACCCGGGGACCCCGAACGACGTGGCCAGCCGCCGGAGTTCGATCCCCAGGATGACCGGGGTCGGCCGCCAGGTGGCGTTCACGGACCAGACCCGATTGCGACTCCGGCTGGTGGGCCCGCTCAGGTCGGCATCGCGGGGGTTGTCTTGCCCGGCTCCCAATCCCAGTTCGACCGACGCGGCGGGCAGCAGGACCAGTTGAACCCAGCCGCCCGCACTTCGGATCGGGGCCCCAGTGGTGCCCACCGTCTGGCCGATACCGCCTCCGCCAAGCCCGCCTAACGCCTGTCCCCGGAAATACTCGCCCCGGACTTCCACGGTCCGGGCGACCGGGGCGATCACCGATGCCCCGAAGGCCCGGGACGAGATCCGCCCGCCGCCCGGAGCGGCCAGCCATCCGCGATGGAGCCCGATCCCGGCCTCGCCCTCGCGGCCGCCGACCCGCCACCGGCCGACCACCCGGGCCTCGATGCCCGGGCGGCCGCTCGCTTCGGCGCGATCCGGTTGGGTCAGGAAGGGCTCGACCGGCTCGCCGGCGTTGGGGGCCATCACGGTGGCCTCGACGCCAAGCCGGACCGCCCGGTTCCGGGTCAGCCAACCGGTGGCTCGAATCTGCGGCAACCAGAGCCAGAGATTCCCGGCCGACGCAAACAACGGAAATCCGGTGCTGGCCACCGACACGGGACTCACGCCGAACAGGGGCGGGGCCTCCTGACCCACGAGCACGGTTCCGCCGGGCCACCGAATCTCGGCAAAAGCCCGCCGAAGCCGGAGCAACGGATGGGTCCGGCCGCCGTTCGACGGTTGCTGTCCGCCGAAGAAGTCGCCATCGAGTGCCCCGAACAACCGGCCGCCGAGCACCGATTCATGCCGCACGTCGACCCGAAGGCGGGTCTGCCGGACCGCGGCGCCGAGCGACCGGTTTCCTAACGGGTTTTGATCGGGGAGCAACGCGATCGTCGGAACGTCGACATTGTTGGTCCTGCCGCTGTTGCGAAAGGCGTTGAGCACGATCGACCCATGGATCGAGACATCGACTCCGCCCGACGACTGGCCGGCGAGGGCCTCGGTTCGGGTGCCGAGGCAGAGTCCCAGCAGCATCGTCGCCCAGGTCCATCGGTTGTTCATAGCTGGTGTGCTCCACAAGGTGATTCGGCAGAAACCTGACTATTTTTGGAGAGGGGAGCAAGCGCTCTTCGTTGACCGGTCACTTGGTCTCCACTAAGGTACCTCCATCGTGCTTTGGGTCTTCCTGTTGTTCCTCGTTGGCGGTGGGTTCGGCCCCGCCGTCATCGCCGCCCAGGCGGGCGTCGAAGTTCGGGGCGCCCTGACCGTGCGCGACAAGGGAAACAAGCGGGCCGCCGACATCGCCAATGCCGTGGTCTGGCTCGAGGGTGCCCGGGGAGCCCAGGCGGCCAATCTCGAGATCGTGACCCAGCGGAAGGAATTCACTCCGAACATCCTCGTGGCCCCGGTTGGAAGTCAGGTCTCGTTCTCGAACCGCGACCCGTTCAACCACAACGTGTTTTCCCGCTCCGATGAAGCACCCTTCGACCTCGGGCTCTACGGCCGCGATCAGAGCCGAGTCGCCCGGTTTTCGAAACCCGGCATCGCCCGCATCTATTGCAACATCCACGCGCTGATGTGGGCCGTCGTGGTCGTCGTCGAGGGCCCCCACGTGGCCCGTCCCGGCGCCGACGGCGCGTTTCGAATCACCGATGTTCCGCCCGGCACCTACCGGCTGCAGGTCTGGCATGAGCGGGGCGGGCAGGCGACTCGGATGCTTGAGGTCGGCCCCGGCGGCGTCGCCGATTTGACCATTGCGCTCGACGCGAGCGCCTTCAAGCCGGCGACCCACCTCAACAAGTTCGGCAAACCGTACGACCCCGAAGGGCGTCGATACTAGTGCGACGGGTGTCGCCGCTCGGGCTGCGGATCTTCGGCTTGACCGCCCTCATCATCGCCGCGGCGTTGGGGACGACGCTGTTCATCGTCCGGACGGTCGCCGATTCCGCGGCGACCACCTCGATCGATCGGGAGCTGACGGCCGCCGAAGCGGCCATCCGGGACAAGCTCGAGGCCCGCAGCAATACCCTTCGGGCCACCACCGAGGGGCTGGCCGCGGTCCCGGCGTACGTCGCCTCGATCGAACAGGCGCTGCTGAATAATGATCGGAGCACGTTGCTCGATGCCGTCGATGAACTCCGCGTCCAATTGGGCGTGGCGTGGGTGCTCCTGACCGATGCCGAGGGCGTCCTCCAGGCCTGGTCGGATCATCCCGAACGGGTCGGCAACGACTTGTCGCCGGGCGCCCTGATCGGGATGGCCTTGCAGGGAGCGTCCACGTCGGGGGTCTGGCTCGAACCGACCGACCGCGACGACGCGATCTTTCAAGCCGTGGCGGTGCCGATTCGGACGCCGGGAGGGGTTCGGCCGCTCGGTGCCGTCGTGGCGGCCCTCCCGGTTGACTCGGCGCTCGCGGCCACCCTCCGGCGGAACACCAATTCGGAAATCCTCTTCTTCACCCGCGACTCCGGCGGCGTCGCGGTACCGGCCGTGAGCACGCTCTCCGATCCGGCGACCCTGGCGACCGCGGTCGGGCGCGACACCAGTGCCTCCCGGCTTTCCGTGACGGTGGCGGACGGCGAATGGGTCGGAACCATCGGGGCGCTCCGGACCGCCGGCGGGGCACCGATTGCCGGGGTCGTTGGCCTCCGCTCCCGCCGCCTCGAATTGGCGCCGTATCTCCGGCTCGAACGGGTCATCACGCTGAGCCTGATCGGGGGGCTGGTTCTCGCGCTGCTGTCATCGGCGTGGCTGGCCCGTCGCATTACCCGGCCGGTCCAGGCCCTGGTGGCCGCCACCAGCCGGATTCGCGACGGCGACTACGCGGCGACGGTCGAGAGCGAATCGGCGGACGAGATCGGCGACTTGGGCCGAGCCTTCCAACGGATGGCCCACGAACTCGGCGAGAAGCAGCGACTGGTGGACTTCTTGAGCGCGACGAGCTCGGGTGGGGCCACGCCCGCCGGCGGCGGGGGGGCTTCGGGCGCACCGAGTGTGGCGGTCGGTTCGGTGCTCGCGGGCCGGTATGAAGTGAAGGAACTGCTCGGGACCGGCGGCATGGGGGTGGTCTATCGCGCCACCGACCGCGAGTTGCAGGAAACGGTGGCGGTCAAGATGCTCCGGCCGGCGCTCCAACTCGACGCGGGTTTGCTGGAACGCTTCAAGCAGGAAATCCGCCTCGCCCGCCGCATCACCCATCGCAACGTCGTCCGGACCCACGATCTCGGCGAGTCCGGGGGCGTCACCTTCATCACGATGGAATTCGTCGAAGGCACGTCGCTGGAGGAACTGATCCGCCGCCGGGGCCGGCTGCCCCTCGACGTGACTCTGCCGATCATCAAGCAGCTCCTCCGGGCGCTCGAGGTGGCGCACGAGGTCGGGGTCATTCACCGCGACATCAAACCGGCCAACCTGATGGTGCAGCCGTCGGGCGTGGTCAAGGTGATGGACTTCGGCATTGCCCGCTTGGCGGAGCCACCCAAGACGGCAACGGCTTTGACGCAGGCCGGTGCCATCGTCGGGTCGCCCGACTACATGGCTCCCGAGCAGCTGCTGGGCGAAGATCTCGACGCTCGGGCCGACCTCTATGCCGCCGGATGTGTGATGTACGAGTGCTTGTCGGGGCAGCGGCTCTATCAGGCGCCGAATCTGATGGCCCTGATCGCCCGGCAGGTGGAGGAACCGATACCCGACATCGCGGCGGCGACCGGGGCGCCGGACCCGATCGTGCAGGTCATGGCCGGGGCGCTCGCCAAAGCGCGGGAGCACCGATGGCCGAGCGCGGGGGCCATGTTGGCGGCGCTCGATGCCGTGAGTTAGGCGACATCGATCCCGCGAACCGCCAATTCGATCTGCCCGGCCCCCGAGGCCGCGAGCGTCCCCTTTGAAGCGCCCCGCGGCAAATCCTGAACCTCCGACCTTGCGGCCTCCCCTCGGCCGCCAACCGCCCGAAGGCTTTCGAGGGACGACAATTCATATCGGCTCCTATTGCGCTGGCGAACGACTAGTGAATGGTCAGGCCAACCCCGATCTGGCCGACGTTCGCGTCGGAGTCCGAGGATCGCACGGCGAATCCGTTCCAGAATGGCGTGAAGCTGAGGTTCTTGGCCAATCGGATATCGACCCCGAGTCCGAGCACGAGCCCAACCCCGGTTTCGCTGGCGCTGCCGAGCCCTGAAACATCGGCACTGATCGAGCCGAGGCCGAGGCCGCCCGTGAGGAAAAACCCGCCGGTTGCGCTGGGATAGAACCGGATCCGGGCGTCCAGCGTGCCGACGGTGGTTGTCACCCCTCCCTCAGACTTGGTCCAGCCGGTCGTTCCGACGCCGAGCAGGACTTTCTCGCTCAGGGCCCCGCCAAGCGACAGGCCGCCGCTGAACCCGCCGGTCCGGGAGCCGCATCCATCGCAGCCGAGGGACCCATATCCCAGACCGAGGTTGAACCAGAACCCGTTGCGGACCTGCGGATGTTGCGCGGCGGCAGGCGCGGCGGAAAGCAGGAGGAGCGACGCCAAGGCGAAGCTGATTGACGGGTGTGTCACACCGCCGTCGTATTCTCGGACGGTTCGATGGGGGTGGAACGCACCAGTGCTCCTTTGTCTCCGGGTTAGACCACGAAAGTACGAACATGACTTGCGGCTGGGACTGGGTGGACACGATTACCGCTGTACTCGGATTGGCGTTGGGCGCACCGGTCCTGCTGAGGGCGTTCCGCCGGTCGAGGCGCCAGTGACTGGCGCGGTCGCTGCACTTCGAAAGCAGACCCCGCCCTTCAACCAAACAACGGAGGCAAAGGATGCGGAGACGAATTGCGGTCGGGCTTCTCCTTGGGGCGGGTCTCGGGTCGGTCGGGTGCGGCGCCATCTTCAACGGGTCCAGTCAAACGACTGGCATCATCATTCTCGATGTGTTGTTCACCGGCCTGATCGGGGTGGTGGTCGATGCGGCCACCGGCTCGTGGAACGGATTGAGCCCCGAGTCCGCGACGGTTGCGCTGTCGAAGATCAACGCCAGCGTCGATGGACCGGAGCAGATTGTGGTGGGGCTCCGGCAGTCGGGAAAGGGCATCGTGATCGACGCGCCGGCCGACGTCTCGGTCGGGGTAGCGCGGCAAGAGTAGGTTTGGCGACCCTAGGCTGGCGGGTCCGCGAAGAGGCGCGACCCGCCACCTGAGGCTATCGCTGAGCCCGCCAAGCCACGTGTCTGTGTGACATCCGGCCGGTTGCCTTCATATTGGAACCACCGACACCACAGGCTTGTCCCGATGCACCTCCTGTCCGTCTGGAACCCCGCCTACGCCGACGACGCGCTGACCGCTCACGCCTCGTCCTCCACGGCGTGATCGAACAGCTCCGGGCCCTTGGCAATGTCCGCTATCACAACCAGCCGGTCAGCCTCTACGGCGGCATGGTGGAACTGCCGTTGGTGGTGACCCGGGCCGACGGGCGCACCTTCTTCAGCCCAGCGGAACAGGACGCGCTGACCAACGGCCGGAAATGGGTCGAGTTCGATGCCGAATCCGGCGGGCTCGGCGCCATGGAGCGCGACCTCCGCGAGAATCTGTTCGGCGATGCGGTCTGGGGCTCGCTCGATCCGAGCACCCGGACGTTCCTGGCCGTGGCGGAAAAGGTGTTTCGCGATCACCGCCACGAACCGGGGTTCGATTTCAGTCCGGTAGTCACCAACTTGGCCAAGGCCCTCGAGGTCGAGGTGAACCGGGTGCTCCGGCTCGAGATGTCGGGCGCGCCGCCGGCGGTGAAGTTCTACAACAAGGACGGTCGTTCGGTTGACCTGGCGGCGTCAGGGCATCTCGGGCTCAACGACTTGGCCCGCGCCCTCAGCGACGACCGGGAGCGGCTCGACTATCTCCGGAAGAAACGGGGCACTTGGTTTGCCGAACAGTTGCCGCCGGTGCTCGATGGGCTCCGGGGCGCCCGGAATCCCGGCGCCCATTCCGCGACGGTCAGCCGCGGGGTGGCCATTCAGTGGCGGAACCGAATCTGCGGCGTCGGGGAGCTCGGCGTCGTCAGCCAGGTGACCGGGAAGGTCCGCCGCTAAGTGGTCCGGTGAGGTCCGCGCCGGGATCGGACTCGTTCGAGTCCCAAGGTCGGGAACCGAACGCTGATCCGGTTCTGGCCGAAGGCCTTGTAGTTGAGTTCCCCGGGCCGGTCGACGGGAGCCTCGAAGTCGATGAAGAAATTCGGCGACCCGCCCGGCACATTCCGAGGGTCCTTGAGTTCCGGCCGCCTCGGCCCGGATCGACCCGTCCCGGTCCATTGCGAATTGGACGTAGTGGTTAATCGCCCGCGACGAGATGATCAGGTACTCCCGGGCATCCAGGTCGCCCAGGCAGCTGGCCAGGGCCTTGGTCAACCGGTTCCACTCCTGGTCCAGCGTCGGATTGTCTTCAGGCATCGTTCGCTCCTCCCGTCATCCAACCTACAGCTGGGGTGTGACATCGACCGGTTGTCATCACAAGGTTTCAATTAGCCGAGCCATACTCTTTCATATAGCCGATACTAAACATTGCATTTAGCCGACCTGCTCCGCTACGTTGGACGGTATGGATGCCGCCCCGATCTATCCCCGGTTCGCGGAGGCCGGCCTGGCAGAGGCCTTGGCCGACGCGCCGGTTGTCCTGATTCATGGTCCGCGGCAGTGTGGCAAAACGACACTGGCCCGGCTGGCGGGCGACCTGCGGGGCTATCTCTATTTCAGTTTCGATGATGCCTCGACCCTCGGCGCGGCCACCGCCGATCCGGTTGGTTTCGTGGCGGATCTGCCCGACCGGACTATCCTCGACGAAGTCCAGCGCGCCCCGGGTCTATTCACCGCCATCAAGGCGGCGGTCGACCGCAACCGGACCGCCGGTCGCTTCTTGTTGACGGGGTCGGCCAATGTGCTGTTGGTACCCAGACTGGCTGATTCGTTAGCCGGCCGGATGGGGATCCTTCGCCTTCACCCGCTCGCGCAGTGTGAAGTCGCCGGACGGCGGCCGCGATTTCTCGAGGCTCTCTTTGCCGGTGCATTCAAGACCCGAAGGTCCGAACGCCTGGGGCGAGCGCTGGCCGAACTGATTGCGGCCGGAGGGTATCCCGCGGCGCTGGTCCGTTCCACCCCGCGGCGCCGGGCCAACTGGTACCGCGACTATATCGAAAGTCTGGTCCAGCGCGATGTCCGCGACCTGGCCCGGATCAGTTCGCTCGATGTTCTTCCGCGGTTGCTGGCGGTGGCCGCCAGTCAGACGGCCCGGTTGCTCAACGTGAGTGATCTGGCCACCCCTTTCCAGCTGACCCGGCCGACGATCCGCGACTACGTGACGCTGCTCGAACGAGTGTTCCTCCTCGAACAGCTTCCGCCCTGGCACAGCAACCGACTGACTCGCTTGGTCAAGACGCCCAAGTTGCATCTCGGCGACACCGGCGTGGCCTGCGCGTTGCTCGGGGTCGACGGTGAGGCGCTCTGGAGCGACCGGACTGTCTTCGGCCAGTTGCTGGAAACGTTCGTGGTTCAGGAACTCCGCCGGCAGGCGAGTTGGCGCGACGATGACGTCCGTTTCTACCATTTCAGAGATCGGGACGGAGCCGAAGTGGACCTCGTATTGGAGCGCGCCAATCAGGTGGCGGGTGTCGAGATCAAGGCGGCCGCCACCGTTACCAGATCGGATTTCCGGGGGCTCCGAAAGCTCAAGGAGGCCGCCGGGAAGCGGTTCGCGGTTGGCGTCGTGCTGTATGATGGCGAAGCCAGTCTGCCCTTCGGCGACGGGTTCTTCGCCATTCCAATCCGAGCCCTCTGGGAACTCTGATGCTGTCACACCCCGGCTCTAGCTTAGCTCCGTGACCTCACCGCTCCGACGCTGGATCGACCTCCTCGCGGCCCTGCTCGACCGCCGCTTCCCGGTCTCCCTGGAAGACCTTTGCCAGGAGGTCCCCGGGTATTCCGGCGACAAGAACGCCGAGTCGGTCCGGCGGATGTTCGAGCGCGACAAGAAGGCCCTCCGAAGCTTCGGGGTTCCGATGGAAACCATCGACAAGGGCGACGACACCCTGGGCTACCAGCTCCGGACCGATCAGTTCTACATGCCCTACCTCCAACTGGTGAAGGACGGGCGAAAATCCACGCCAAGGCGGCAGGACCGGTACGGCTATCGGAGCCTCCCGAGCTTGACGTTCGAACCCGACGAACTCGCCGCCGTGGCCCTCGCGGCCCGGCGGGTCGAATCGCTCGGCGTGCCGACCCTCACCGCCGACGCCCGTTCGGCGATCCGGAAACTTGGCCACGATCTCGGGCCCGATCCGATGGCTCCGGACGACGGGGTTCGGCATCTGCCGCCGAACGCCCAAGCGGAAGACGGGATCTTCGACGGGCTGTCCGATGCGCTGACCCGGCGGAAACGGGTGATCATCACGTACCACTCGATCGACCGGGACCAAACCACGGATCGGCCCCTCCATCCCTACGGGCTCTTCTTCCTTGGCCATCACTGGTATCTCGCGGCGCCCGCGCCGGGCGAACAGCTGGTCAAGAACTTCCGGTTGAGCCGGATCAGGGCCGTGACGGTAAACCCCGCCGAGCCGGGAACGCCCGACTATCAGATCCCGAAAGGGTTCGCGCTCAAGGCCCACGCCGAGGCCCGGCAGGCCTGGGAGTTAGGCAGCGGCGACACGACCGAGGTGATCGTCCGGGTCACGGCGGCCACCGGGGCGGCCCTGTCCGCCGGCAAGTTGGGCGAACCGATCGAGGGCGACCCGACGGCCCGCCGGTTTCGGGTCCGCCGGCTCGACACGTTCGCCCGGTGGATTCTGGGCGCCGGGGGGGCCGTGGTGCCGCTCGCGCCGGCCGAGTTGGTGACGGCGTTCCGGGCCCAGGTCGAAGCGACCCTGGCCCACTATCAGGGCGGGGCTGGATGACCGACGCGACCACGCTCCAGCTCCGCCGGATCTTGGCGTTGATTCCCGAGTGCGCCGACGACCGGACTCATCCGATTGCCGAGATGGCTGCCAAGGCCGGGGTTCCGCCTAACGTGCTGCTCAAGGACATCCGGGCCCTGGCCGACCGGTTCGATGATCCCGGCGGCTTCGTCGAAGGGGTTGCGGTATTTCTGGAACCGGACCGGTTCCAAGTCCGATCGGAGCATTTTCTCCGCCCGATGCGCCTGACCGTAGCCGAGGTGGGCGCCTTGGAACTCGGGCTCTCGCTCCTGGCCCCTGAGCGGCCGCCCGAGGAACGGCCGGCGTTGAGCCGGGCCCGCGACCGGCTCCACGCCGCGCTGGCCAAGCTGCCTAACGACGACGTCCCGGATGGGATTCGCCACGCGGGCGCCGCCGCCACGGCCGATCCCGAGGCGCTCGCTGCGCTCCGGCGGGCCTATCGGGAGTCGCGGAAGGTCCGGATCGAATACCTCAAGGCGGATGCCGACGAGCCGGCGAGCCGGGTGGTCTGTCCGTTCGCGATCCTGGCGGCGTCGGGTCACTGGTACCTGGTGGGCCGGTGCGAGGGGGTCGAGGGGATTCGGGTCTACCGGGTGGACCGGATCCGGTCCCACGAGATTCTGGACGAGCGTTATGCAATGCCCGAGTCATTCGATGCCGCGGAGGTGTTCCAGAACGGCCGGGCGTTTGCGGCGTCGGTGGCGGAGCGGGTCCGGATCCGGTTTGCGCCGGGGGCGGCGCGATGGGTGGCGGAGCGGGACGGGAAGCCGGTCGCGGCGGATGGATCGTACTTGCAGGAGATGCCGCTCGCGGATCTCGATTGGCTGGTGCGGTACGTGATGCAGTATGGCGCCGAGGCGGTGGTGCTCGAGCCGGAATCGGCGCGGGTGGCGGTGCGGGAACGCCTCGACCGGATCCTGGGCTCGACATGACGATGAGGATCGTGAGTACCGGCTCGACCGCCGCGCTCTGGGATGCCTTCACCGGAAGTTTCCTCGATGAAATCGGTGGGACGACTGGACCGGACGGTCTCGCGGCCCACGCCTGGTTGACTCACCGTCTCCAGCGCGACCGCCTCTGGACCGCCGCCGCCCGCCGTGGCCTCAAGGGGTGGCTCCACCCCCCCCACGCGTTCTTCTCCGAGTTTCCGAAGGCCTTCGGCATCGATCGCCGTCGATTCGGGCTGCTCGAACGAACCGTTCTCCTCGATCGTTTGGTCACCGAGGCGGCGGCCGAAACCGGCTTCGCCGCCACCGGCGTCACCGGCTCCTTCGACCGCCCCGGGATCGGTCGGGCGGTGGACGCCTTCCTGGCGGATCTCCTGCCCGAAGGCATCGACGCGGACCAACTCGAGGCCGCCTTGGCCCGCCTCCCGGCGGCTGACGCCTTCGCCGAGGCCCGGAACCGCTGGCTCGTTCTCCTCTACCGACGGTTCCTGGCCGCCCTGGCCGAGCCGAACGCCTACGACCCCCGGGCCATTCACAGCTTGGTGGCCGACCGGATCGCGGCGGGCGGGCTCCCGGCGGCCATCAACGGGGCGGGCCGGCTCCACATCTATGGGCTGACCAACGTCCGGGCTCGGCGGAAGCTGCTCCGATCCCTGGCCGAACAGCACCAGGTCGAGGTGGTGCTCTACCTCCTCGGTGACGCTGTCGCTCCGGAGTTCGCCGGCCTGACCGATGTGGTGGAGACGATCGCGGATGGAGCGACGCGGGCCATGCCGGTCGTTCAGCCGGCGCCGGACCAGGAACGGGAAATCGAGTTCGTCGCCCTCGAGATCAAGAAAATGGTGACTGTCGGTGGGGTGCCGCTCGACGAGATCGCAGTCGTGGCCCGGACCGGCCGGGAAGACGCCCGGTTCGCGCACGAGACCCTGGAACGGGCCGGGATCCCGACCACCGCCCGGGTCCGCACGCCGCTGGCCGAGGTGCCCGCCCTCGCCGCCGTCCTCCAGCTCCTCCGAGCCGCGGCCCTTGGCTGGCGGTACCGGCCGCTCCGGCACGTGCTCGAAAACTCCTACTTCAGGCTCGACATCGACCTCCGGCCAATCGATCACCTGGCCGGTCGGCGTCGGGTCCAGAGCCTGGCCGGCTGGCGCGAGCAGCTGGCCGGCCTCGCGGCCCGAGTGGAACGGGGCGACGACGACAAGGAGCTCAAGGCCTTCCGCGCCGACCGGCTCCAGCGGACGGTGCTGGCCTTTGGGGCCTTCGCCGAGCGAGCCGCCACCCTCGACGAGGGCCGGCCCCTGGCCGGGTGGATTGCCGCGACCCGCGAGCTGCTCGACCCAGGCTGGTTCGACTTCCGGACCCAGGTCTGCCGGCCCGACGGCGGCCGCTACGACCTGGTCCGGCTCGACCAGCAGGGCCTCGAGGCAGCCAACGTGCTTCTCTTTCAGTGGGAGGAGACCGCGGGCGACGCCACCTCCGTCACCGCACTCCAGTGGTATCAGCGGCTCCGCCGCCTCCTCGCCGCCACCGAGGTGACCCTCTCGACCCCTCGGCGCACCGGCGTCCAGGTGGTCGAGGCCCACGAGGCGGCGCTGGTCCCATTCCGGCACACCTTCCTGATTCACGCCAACGAGGGCGAATTCCCGAAACCAGAGGCCCCGGGCTGGCTCTTCAACGAGGACGAGCGCCGCGAGCTGGCCGCGCTCGGCCTCCCGGTGGCGCACCGTGACGCCACCCTCCGCCGCGAGCGGCTCCTCTGGGAGAGCGTCACTCGCGGGCCGGCGGTGACGATCACCTACCGGACCGCTGACCCGGGCGGCACGCCGCTGCTGCCTTCCCTCCTGGTGCCGGATCA
Source organism: Gemmatimonadota bacterium (assembly GCA_031431925.1). Lineage (GTDB taxonomy): Bacteria > Gemmatimonadota > Gemmatimonadetes > Gemmatimonadales > GWC2-71-9 > SHZU01. The sequence continues at coordinate 28,180 of JANPEL010000029.1, forward strand.
CGACGTCACGACGGAGATCCCCCGGACCCAGTTCGTCTGGGACCAGCCGTTCACCCCGCACCTGGCCGCGCGGGCCGAGGTGGAACGGGTGAAGGAGGCGATCGAGCGAGATGGGCCGGGTGTGCGGGTTGCCACAGCGTCACCTAACGCCGTCAGGCTCGCGATCCTTCGCGCCACGGCGGAGTCGCACCGGCTCGGCCACGCGGCGCTCGACCGGAAGGCCGGTGATCTCGGCCCCTGGACCGGTCACCTCCGCGATCCCGCCGTTCTTGCGGTGTTGGCGGAAAAGTTCGGGCCGGAGCGGACCTGGTCGGCCTCGCAGCTCGAGACCTGGGGCCAGAACCCCTTCGTCTTCCTCGTCCAACGGGTCCTCTACCTCGAGGAGAAACTCGAAGTCGAGGACGACGCCAACGTGATGGTGCAGGGGAGTGTCGCCCACTCGATCTTGGAGGCGTTCTTCAAGACGGCGGGGGACGCGATGCTGCAAAGCGGTGTCCTGGTGTCGGACGCATTGGACCGGGTCGCCGCCCAGGTGTTCGACGAATACGAGCGCGACCCGGGGAATTGGCTCGGCCTTCCGTCGCTCTGGCGGATCAGGAGACAAGCGCTGCGCGACTTGGTTCACGGCTACGTGGAATGGGAGCTGGCCAAGGGACTCAAGGGGGGCTGGACGCCGAGGGATTTCGAGTTCGCCTTCGGTGGCGACGAGCCCCCCGTGTCCATCTCCGGTGCGACGATCCGGGGTGACGTCGCGGCGATGCGGATCCGCGGCAAGATCGATCGGATCGACCATCTGATCGACAAGAAGGGCCTCAAGCATCGAGTCATCGACTACAAGTCCGGGGGCACCCCGAGCCCGAGCGGGTACCTCGACGGCGGCGTGCTCCAAGGGCCGTTGTACCTCGCCGTCCTTGCCGCCCTTGGCCATCCGGTCGCGACGGCGGAGTACCGCTCGCTCAAGACGCCGGGGTCCAGCGCCAAGGTGGAGTGGGGGAGCGACAAGTGCAGCCAGGCGCTCCGGCTCGCCTTGAGCATCCCGGGGCTCGTGCGCGAGGGCCGGTTCGAGCCGCAGGCGGCGAAGTCCACCAAGTGGAAGAACTATTGGCCGGGCGGCCTGGCCCTCTATCGTTGCGTGGTGGAGCTGGACGGGAGCCGGTTCGAATGAGCGCTACCCGCTGGACCACGGAACAGAGGGCTGCGCTGGTCGTCACTACCCATGCGCTGCTCGAGGCGAACGCCGGCGCCGGCAAGACCACCACGGTGGTGGGGAAGATCCTCTGGCACCTGGGGCTTCCGTTAGGCGCGGACGAGACCGGCGCCGAGATCCCGCTCTGCCCCGCCGAGCATCGGGTGACTCTCGATCAGGTGGCGGCGATCACCTTCACCGAGAAGGCCGCCTACGATCTGGCCCGGAAGCTCCGGGAGGAGATCCGCCGACTGGCTCCGGGCCTCCTCTGGGAAATCGACCGCGCCTCGATCGGCACGATCCACTCCTTTGCCGGTGGCATCCTCAAGGAGCACGCGCTTCGGTTCAGCGTCGATCCGGGCTTCAAGGTGCTCGACGATCGGGAGACCCGGCTCGAGTTGAGCGCCGTTGCCCGAGAGGTCATCCTCGAGGCCGCCGAGGACGACGAGCCGTTCGTCGGGACTCTCGTTGAGAAGTACCCGCTCGACGGACTGGGCGAGCACGGTGCGGGTCTCGTCGGTTTGGTGACCGACATGGCACGCGACATCCGTTGGCACGGTGCCCGCTACCAGGGTTGGATGTCCAACGGAGGGATCGACTGGGTTGTGCTCGCCAAGCGGGCCGGCGCCGATCCCGACGACCCCAACGATCAGGCTACCGCCGGCCTCTGCGACGGCCTGGTGGTGCTCGGCCAACGGGCGGTCGATCGGTGGACGCGCTACCTCGCCGCCGAGAACCTCAAGGACTTCGACGCGATGGTGCTGGACTGCCGGGACGGACTCAATGATCCGGCCACCGCACCGGCGCTCGCCTCGATCCGGCGCCGCTACCGGCTCCTCATCATCGATGAGTTCCAGGACACCGACTCGGCGCAACGGGACATCGCCTTCCGGATCGCGGGACTGCCGGAACCGGATGCCGGGCCCAAGGGCCCGCAGCTCTTCCTGGTCGGCGATCCCAAGCAGAGCATCTACGGCTTCCGCGGCGCCGACATCTCCGTGTGGAACGAAGTGGCCGCCGTGGTCGGAGCGCGTCTCTCACTCACCCGGAACTATCGGAGCGTCCCCGGCGTGGTGGACTACGTCAACCGCGCGGCGGGACAGGTCGTCTTGGAAGTTGGCACCGCTGTCGAGCAGGCGCTGCTCGCCGGCGAGCCCAGCGGCCGGGTAGCGTGGACCCCGCTCGAGGCCGGTCGGCAGCAGGGTGACACCGCGGCCGTCGAGTGGCTTGCCGCCGAAGACGGCAACGCCGCCGACCGCCGCGACAATGAGGCCGAGTTGGTGGCGACCCGGATTCGCGACCTGGTATTCGACCGGGCTGAGGGCGACACCGATGGCATGCTGATTCGCGACCAGGACGGCGCGGAACCGAGGGAGCTGGAATACCGGGACGCGGCGATTCTGTTCCGGTCGGGCACCGGCGTCGAGGCGTTCACCCGCGCGCTCGCCAAATGGGGCGTGCCGTACTATCTCGCCGGAAATCTCGGCCTCAAGCAGCAACTCGAGCTAGAGGATCTCCTCAACCTGTTCCGCCTAATCGCCAACCCGGTGGACGACCTGGCGGCGTTTGCCTGGCTACGGTCACCGTTCGTCGGCCTTCGCGATGAGGTCCTGGCCCGGATCCGTCTCAGCGCGCCGTACCGACCCTTGCTATCGGCGGCTCACGAGTTTCTCGCCAGGGGCGAGTGGTTCGCGGCACCGGAACATCCCGAGGTGGTCCGGCTCGAGAAACAGGCGCTCGCCGCAGGCCTCGACCTGATGAGGGATCTTGAGGCCCTCCGGTCCCGGGTGCCCCTTGACCAACTGGCGCTCCTGGCGCTCGAACGGAGCGGGTATCCGCTCCATCTCCAGCTCCTCGACCAGCCGCTTCCCCGGATCGCCAACCTCCAGCGGTTCGTCCGGATGCTGGAGCGGTACCGGGGGCACACCATTGGGGCCTTCCTCGAGTTGTGGGACGCTTGGAAGGACGAGGACGTCGGGCTCCCGCAGGCCGCGCTGTACAGCAAGAAGGACAACGTCGTCACGCTGTCCACGGTCCATGCGGCCAAGGGCCTCGAATGGCCGGTCGTCTTCCTGGTCGATTTCGGCGAGAACAAGGATCGTCTCGCCAACTCCGTTTGGAGCGACCGCTGGCTCGGCCCGGTCCTCGGTCCGAAGAAGGACGAGCGCGGCACCAGGGCCACGACGATCTGCGCCAGGCGAGCGGCGGAGGATGAGGCCGAGGAGGCGCGGGTCTTCTACGTCGCCGCGACCCGGGCGCGGGACCGCCTGGTCATTGCCGGGCCCAAGGCGCCGGACAAGGGCCGTGGCGAGTGGGCGTGGCGCGGGGTGAATGCCGGAGTCGAAGTGCTCGAAACCGTTCCCGACGTGACCCCGCTACCCACTCCGCCCGCGCCGGCGCTGGGCTGGATCGACGCTGTCGTATCCGGCGGGTCGGTACCACCGCTGATCGTGCCGCTTTGGGGCGGTTCGCCTCAGCTCACCCATAGCGCCACCGAGCTGATGGCCCGGGCCCGGAGCCGGAAGGACCACCGGTTGCGATACGTCCACGGCGTGTTGCCGACATGGCGGTTTGCCCGTGGGGGATCCGCCGGCGCCCACATCGACGGAGCGACGCTCCGGGCCGACCTCAAGGGCACGATCGTCCATGGGGTGCTGGAGCGAATCCAGGATGAGGACGAGGTGGCCGAGCTGCTTGACGTTGTGGTGGGGGCGGTGGATGCGGAGGAAATTTCCGCGCTGCTCGAGGGCAATCAGGCACTCCGCCAGGCGATCGAGGACGAGATCCGGCGGGTGGTGTCGAGCCCCGAGTGGCGGTGGTATGTGGAGGGAACGCATTGGCGGGAGCTTGGGTTCGTGCAGTTCCGGAGCCCGCGCCGGTGGCGGGTGGGAGCGTTGGACCTGTACCGGCCGGGGTCGCCATCGGTGGTGATCGACTTCAAGACTCAGGATCTCGCTGCCGCAGAAGTCCAGGGTGAGGCAAGGAAGTATCATCTCCAGGCAGAGATGTACCGGGCGGTGGTCCGGGACCTGATGGCTGAAGAGGTTCAGGTTCGGTTCCACTTCACCGGGCCGGGGGCAGTTGTCGAGGGCTAGTCCCGACGAGGCTCAGCGTCCCTATTGGCCAATCGCGAAAATCTGGTTATGTAGCTAGACTGATTAGCTAATAGATTCCCGGATATGCGAATGGCCACGATTACCGTTCACCGAGCCAAGTCCACGCTGTCGCAGCTCATCGAACGAGCCCTCAAGGGCGAGGAAATCATCATCGCCCGGGGCAAGGTCCCGGCCGTGCGGCTGGTGCCCCTTTCCGTTCCCACCCCCCGGCGCCAATTCGGCGCCATGAAGGGCCGGGCCCGGATTACCAAAGCCTCCTTCGAGCCGCTGACCCCCGCCGAACTGCGGCAGTGGTACGGGGAGGGATGAGAGTCCTCGTCGACACCCCCGCCTTCCTCTGGTGGCTCGACGGCGACCGGCGGCTGTCCCGGCGGGCCCGCGGGGTCATCGCCCGCCCCACCACGATCGTCCACATCAGCGCGGCCACCACCTGGGAGCTGACGACCAAAGCGCGGCTCGGCCGGCTCCCGGGCGCCGCCGACGTCGCTGCCGATGTGCTCGCGGCCATCCTGGGGCAGGGCTTTCTGCCGCTCGACATCACAACGGCTCACGCCCAACAGGCCGGCTGGCTCCCCGAACATCACCAAGATCCGTGGGACCGGATGCTCATCGCCCAGTCGCAGGCGGAAGGCCTCGCGCTCGTCAGCCACGACACGCTACTCGACCAATACGGGGTCCATCGGGTCTGGTAATGAGGGTGCCGGATCCGGCTGGTGCCGAAACTGGTAGGCGGTGGCTCGGAGCGGCACGGGGGTTGGCCGGGGGCGCGCCAGGGATCTTGGGCGGGCCCAATCCACCAGAGATCCTAACGCCGTGCGCCAGCCCGCCCGCTAATCCCCAAGCGCCCCCGGCCAACCCCCGTGCCGATCCTTCACCGGTCACCCCGACCGGCCCCGGCCCGCTCAGCCGTCAGCCTGGCCGCCGTCGCCATCCGATCGAGCAGCTCCCGGCCCGCCGGACTGAGATGGGTCGGTCCGAGCTCCCGGGCCCGTTGGAGCAGCAGCTCGACACCGGCGCGGTTCGCCTCGTGAAGTGCGGGTACGTCGATCACGTCCCACGGGGTCGTCAACCGCACCTCGTGATGCACCCCCGGCGGGTTGTAGTGCGAGTTCGGAAACTCGATCCGCCGCTCGATGACCGGGCTCTTCTTCGACCGGCCCATCACCAGGGTCGCGAGCAGCCCGGCGATCAGGGCCCCGCGGATGGTGCCGTCGGGGCTCGGCGCCACCCCCGGCAGCAGGGCGGCCACGGCGAGCGCGGTGCCGAGCCAGCGGCCCCGGGTGCCAAGGGGCGTGGCCGCCTCGTCAACTCGCTCAGACGCTAACCCCATCGTCAGGCCGAGCAGCGCGGGGCCGCTGCCGACCAACGGGGCCGCCGGTTGGAGCAGCGCGAGCGCGGTGCCCGCCAGGGTCCCGGCGCCGAACCACACCAACAGCCGGAGGCCGCCCGCGCCCCGTTCGAGCCCCGCGGCCAAGAGCACCAGGGCCGCCAGGTTGAGCACCAGCGGGAGCGGGCCGGTCTGGACGAATGGATAGCTGAGAGCGGTCCACGGGCGGGAGGTCAGTTCGGATAGGGTCAGCGCGAGCCGGCCGCCGGCTGCGGGGACAGCGGTTACCACGATGAACCCAATCACGGTCGCCAGCACGAGCAGGCCGGCCCCCGGTACGGCGGGAAGGGCGACTGGCCAGGATCGACGGAGCGGGGTCCCCATGATTGGAATAGGACGTTGAAACCCGCGAAATCGTTGCAAACTGAGACCGTCGAACCCGCTCCAGCGCTTCAGGGCCGACGGGTGGGGTGAACGGAGCGGGACGGGGCCCGGCAGTCGTGGGGTGTCAACTGCCGTACTTTCGCCCATAGTACGCCCGCGCCAACTCGCCGATCCTTTCGTCATCGACGAACGGCGTTCCTCCCCGAGCCTCGAGGAAACGCCGCTCCTCGGCAGCCCGGGCCGGCCGGGTCATTCCGCGCGGGTCAATCCGGCGGATCACCTCGACGGTTCGGGCTCGACGCTCGGCCCAGCCGCGACGAAGTTCGCTCAGGTCAAGCTCCAGCCGATCACTCATCGGTGACCTTCCTTTCGTCCATGGAGGTGGTCAAGGGTGTTGCGAAGGTCGATTTCACCGACCCGGGCGCCAGACTGCTCCATGGCCCACAACGCGTCCAAGGCGTCTTCGGCTTGTTCCGCCCTGACCCGTTCACGAAGCATTGGCTCATCGATGGTACCGACCTCGGACAGAACGGCCGCCGCGATCGTGATCTTCTCGGCATGAGGCCGGTCGCCGGCCATGGTGCGGTCGAGGAGACTCTGGAGGTCGGAGATCGTCATGGGAAGAATCTGAGGCCGCCAGGGTTCATTTCCAAGGAACCGGCACCGCTCCGGCCGGTTGGTTCGACCCCCCTGCCGCCGGAGATTCGCTATCTTCTCTCCTCCCTTTTTCGGAGTCACCATGGTCCTCACGAAGGCGGAGCTGATCGCCGCGCTCCAGAACGAAGTTCGGATTCTCCTCCACATGGCCGACAAGATCGACCCGGCCAAACTCGACTACCGGCCCACCCCGAAGCAGCGGAGTACGATCGAGCTGCTCCGGTACTTGACGATGATGGGACCGCATCTGGTGACCGCCGCCGCAGCGGGCAAGTTCGACGAAGCGGCTTGGGGCACCGCCGAAACAGCGACCAAGGCGATGACGCTCGCCGACACCAAGGCGGCCATCGCGGGCCACGCCGCCACCTACGCTTCGGCGCTTGGCGGTCTTTCCGACGCGGACTTCCGGGCGGAGATCAGTCTGTTTGGACCGCCGACGACCCGCGGGGTGTGGCTGGTGTCCTGGGTGCTCGGCGGCTGCGTGGCGTACCGGACCCAGCTCTTCCTCTATCTCAAGGCCGGTGGCCGCGAGGAGCTTGGCACGATGAACCTCTGGGCCGGGATGGACGCCTAAGGTTCGACCATGGCACTCTCGAAGTCGAAATTCGTCGCCGGGTGCCAGTGCCCCAAATTGCTGTGGTGGTCCGTTCACGAGCCGCTGGCCGAGGAGCTGCAGCCTGACAAGGTGCTCCTCGACCGCTTCGACCAGGGCCGGCTCGTGGGCGAACTCGCCCGCGAGCGGTTTCCTGGCGGGCTCCTGATCGGCCGCTCAGCCGACCACCAATTCGAGCACACTCGAGCAGCCCTCGCCACGGATGCGCCGGCCATCTTCGAGGCTTCGTTCGAAGCCGGCGGGGTCACAGTGGCGGCCGACATCCTCCTCCGTGAGGCCGACGGGTTCACTCTGATCGAAGCGAAGTCCACCACCTCGGCTAAAGACGAGCACACGCCGGATGCCGCGGTCCAAGCGTGGGTGCTCCGGGGGTCGGGTCTCCCGGTGCATCGGGTCGAGGTGATGCACCTCAACAAGGAGTACCGCCACCCCGGGGTCGGCGATCTCCTGGTCCGCACCGACGTGACCGAGGCGGTCGAGGCGTTCCTGCCCCAGGTCGCCGGCCTGGTCGCCGGGTTTTCCGAGATCCTCGAGGGAAGCCTTCCGGCCACGCCGATCGGTGCCCACTGCTTCGAGCCCCGCGAGTGTCCTTTCAAGAAGCGGTGCTGGCCCGACGATCCGGAACATATCTCGACCCTCTACAACACCGGGCCCAAGGGCACGGTGGCCTACCTGGCGCAGGGCGTCCACCGGATCTCGGACATTCCGGCGGGCAAGAAGCTCCCGCCGGCCGCGGCCCGGCAGCTCCGGGCCCTTCGGGAAAGCCGGCTGATCGTCGAGCCCGGGTTGGCCCAGGCCCTCGAACCGTTCGAGCGGCCGTTAGGCTTTCTCGATTTCGAGACCGTAGCCCGCGCCGTGCCGGTCTGGGACGGCTTGGCACCCTGGGGCCAGGCCACCGCCCAGTTCAGCTATCACGAGGAGCAGCCCGGCGGCACCTATTCGCACGTCGGCTGGCTGGCCGAAGGCCCCGGCGATCCCCGGCGAGAGCTCGCGGAGCGGATGATCGAGGCCACGCGGGGCGCCAAACGGATCGTCACCTATTCGGCGTTCGAGAAGACCCGGATCGCCGAACTCCAGGCCTTGGTGCCCAAGTTGGCCGAACCGCTCGGTGCGTTGTTAGGCAAGTTGGTCGATCTCTTGCCCGTGGTGCGGAACCATGTCTATCACCCCGGTTTCAAGGGCAGCTTCAGCATCAAGGCCGTGCTCAACCCGTTGGTGCCCGATCTGACCTACAGCGACCTCGTGATCGTCGACGGCCTGGTGGCCAGCGTGGAGATTGCCCGGTTGTTGTTCGTCGCGCATAAGATTCCCGTCGCGGAACGAGACCGGATCCGCCGGGATCTCCTCGACTACTGCGAACGAGACACCTGGGCGATGGTCCGGCTGCTGGAGCGGCTCCGGGAACTCGCTTAGACCGTCCCCTCCGCTCGCCGACCCTGGTGGATCGGGAACCTTGGGCATACTCTACAGTCCGGTCCCCCGTGGGCCATCCCGACACTCAGGAGATCGTTCATGCTCGCACCTTGGCGGCTTGGCGCGCTGGCGCTCATCGTCTCATGGTCGCCCGCGTCCGCCCAGCCGGCCCGCGCCCGTTCGACCGGGGCCGGCATCGACGCCTACGTCGCCAAAGCCCTGACCGACTGGGAAGCCCCGGGGCTCGCGATCGCCGTGGTCCGAAACGACTCCGTCATCTTCGCCAAAGGCTTTGGGGTTCGGGAAATCGGCAAGCCCGACCGGGTCACACCAAACACCGTCTTCGCCATCGGCTCCACCTCCAAGGCGTTCACCGCCGGCCTCCTCGGCATGTTGGTCGACGAGAAGCGGATCGCTTGGGACGATCGGGTCACCAAATACCTCCCGAGCTTCGAACTCTTCGACAGCTACGCCACCCGTGACCTGACCATTCGCGACCTCCTCACCCATCGAAGCGGCCTCCCCCGCGGCGACCGAGTCTGGTCCAACTCGGGCCACAGCCGGGCCGAGGTGCTCAGGCGGGTTCGGTTCTTGGAGCCGAGTTGGCCGTTCCGGTCGCGGTACGGGTACCAGAACATCATGTTCCTGGCCGCGGGCACCGTGGCGGAGTCGGTGGCGTCGAAGTCGTGGGACGAGCTCATGGCCGAGCGGATCTTCCGGCCGCTTGGGATGACCCGGTCGGCGACGAGCGTGACCGCGCTCCCGTCGATCACCGACGTCGCGACGCCGCACGAGAAGCTCGGCGGGAAGACCACGGCGGTCGAATGGCAGAACATCGACAACATCGGTCCGGCCGGGTCGATCAACTCGAGCGTTACCGACATGGCCCAGTGGATTCGGTTGCAGTTGGGGCAGGGCACCTACCGAGGCACGAAGCTGCTCGAGCCGGCCACGGTTAAGGAAATGCACACCGCCCAGATGCACCAGCGGCTCAGTGAAGAGGACGAAAAGAGCTATCCGGAAACCCACCTCCTGTCGTACGGGCTCGGCTGGGCCATTCGGGACTACCGCGGGATGAAGGTGGTGTCCCACGGCGGGTCCATTCGGGGAATGCGGGCGCAGGTCGTCCTGGTGCCGGAACGGAAGCTCGGCGTCGTGGTCCTGACCAACGTGGCCGAGTCGAGCCTGCCCACGGCCATGGGGTACAAGGTGGTCGACCTTTACACCGCCGGGCCGGCCAAGGATTGGAGCGGCCTGCTGCTCGCGAGCACCAAAGCGGCCCGCGACAAGGCGGCCGGGGAGCGGCGGAAAGTCGAAGCGGCGCGGGTGATGGGCACCAAGCCCACGCTCGAGTTGAGCCGGTATCCCGGCGTCTATGCCGACAGCATGTACGGCGACATCAAAATTGCCTCGGAAGGGGACCGGCTCGTCGCCACCTTCGGTCCCCAGTACACCGGAGACTTGGCCCATTGGAACTACGACACCTTCGAGGTCACTTGGCGGAACCCGATTTTCGGGAAGACCCTAGTGACGTTCCAGCTCGACGCCAATGGCCGGACCAAATCGCTCGAGTATCCGGATGTCG
>JANPEL010000030.1:0-3371 GCA_031431925.1 Gemmatimonadota bacterium
GGGGGGAAGCTCGGAATGACCGATGAACTAGAGCGCCTCTACAAGTCCACCTACACCGCAGTGGTTCGATTTCTGTACCGAAAGGTCTGGGACGCCGACCGGGCTGAAGACCTAGCCCAGGAGGTATTCATCCGGGCCATGGCTCACCGTCCGGAGAAGCCCCGGGCCTGGGTTTTCGCGGTCGCGGCCAACTTGGCTCGCGACGAAGCCCGGGCGGCCATTCGCCGCCGGAAACACCTCACCCTTCTGACCAACGACCCGCTCCCAATGTCGACGCCGGAAATGCCGGCAGACGAGGTCATGGAGCAGGACGAACGCAAAGCCTCCGTCAATCTGGCCCTGGCCGAATTGTCGACCCGAGACCGGGACGTCCTGCTGCTCTGGGACGCCGGTATGAGCTACCCTGAGATCGCCGAACAGACCGGACTCGCTGTCGGGGCGATCGGAACCACCTTAGCCCGAGCCCGCAAACGTCTCCTGGATGCGTATGACCGGATGGATGTCGGAAATAAACGCGCGGCACATTCCTGAGGACGAGCTCCACGCCTATCTCGACCAGGCGCTCAGCCGGTCGCAGTGCGTAGAGATCGAGTGCCACCTCGCTGAGTGCCGGACTTGCCGGGCCGATCGTGATCGGGCCGCGGCGGTCCGGGACCGAACCACCGCTTTGCTCGCCGACGTCGCTCCGCAGCGGATTGCCGCGGCGCCGCCGTTCGAGCAACTCGTGGCCAGCCATCGCGCCCGGGTCTCGGCGCGGGTGGTGTCGCTGGCTCGCCTCCGCCGAGTCGGTCTTCTCGCCGCCGGCCTGATGGCCGCCGTAGGCGCCGGGTGGTGGAGCCGCGGAGTGATCCCCCGGTCGGCCCCAACCACAGCCTCGGCGCTGGTAGCCGCCGAGGCTCCGGCCCCGGAGCGAACCCTGGTAGCCCTGAGTCCAGTCACGACGGCCAGCCCAGAAACCAGGGGCTCGGCGTCGGGCGCCGCCAAGGCAAACCCCGTCCTCCGCACCCGGGTCCGGACCGAGTCCCCCCTGGTGGCTGTCGTTGGGCAGAGACCCGAGCCCATGGTGCAGTTCACCACCTCGGCTGAGGAGGATGCGGCTCCACTCGATGGTCTGTGGCAAACGGTCGACCTCGCCCAGGCGGCGGCGGAGACCGGCGGCAACGTCCCGAGAATCGACGGCTTGGCGATCATCGACATTCAGCTGCAGCACGGCCAAGGCGATGAGCGGCCGATCGTAGTGGTGGCCCAGCGGCATCCGTCCGGCCGAATCGTTCAGACCATTGAGGGGCCGATGGATCGGGTTCAGGATCTGGTGGCCCGGCACCGAGCGCAGCACGCGGGGCTCGGCGCCAGTCAGCCCGACCTGACGCCTCCGGACTATCTCAGCGACGGGGCGGTCAACGCCCGGCGGGGGCTCCGGATCCTCACGGTCACCGGCCAGCTTCCGGCCGACTCCCTCAACCTGTTGGCTCGGAGTATCGCCCTCCGCGAGTAGGGCAGCGAGCGCACGGCCAGATACGACGAGGGGTCGGCCACCGGGCCGACCCCTCGTTTTGTCTTACCTCCGGGCCTGCTCCGAACGGCTACGCGCCGACTTCCTTCGCGGGGCCGTGATCCAGAGCGGGCGCCTCGTGTCCATGGTGCTGTTCGGCCGCCAGGGTAATCTCCGCCAGCCGCGGGGAGATCATCGGAAACCGTCTGGCAAACACCGCATAACAGAGCAGAAAGAGCCCTAGCATCAGCAGGGTTGGCCCAAGTTCCGGAAGGCCGAAGACCGGACCATGCTCTTTCGTGACCGACGGGAGCACCAAAAGGTAGCGCTCCAGCCACAGCGAGCTGAAGCTCACCAGGGCGAACAAGCCTAGAACCAGGGGCGTCCGCTTTGCCGCAACAAAAAGGAGGCCCCAGAACGGCAACAAGAACATCCCAACGAAGACCGCTCGGCCGATCGGCATCCACTCGCCCCAGAGCCGGGCGAAGACGAACCCGGTCTCCTCGTCCATGTTGCCGTACCAGATCACCAAGAACTGGGACCACATCAGATAGGCCCAGAACACCGTAAACCCGAAACAGAGTTTCCCAAGGTCGTGCCGCTGTTTCGGGCTCACCAGGTCCGAGATCCCAAGATGCCGGCCACCATAGATCGTCATCAAGGCCAAGCAGGTATGGGCTCCCAAGAACGAGCCCATGAAATACCACCCGCCAAGGAGATTGCTGAACCAATGGGGCTGGAGGGCCATCATCCCATCGAACGCCACGATCGAGAACACCAGCGCGTACAGGACGACGTAGACGGCGGCCAGGCGGCCAATCTTGGCGTCGTGCGCAGCCCGGCCAGCCGGCGTCGGATCAAATCCCTGCGCGATGCCCTGGTAGAGCCCTTTGCGGGCACCGGTGACGACATCCTTGGCCAGCGAGATGTCCGGCGCCAAGTCGGCCCGAACCAGCGACCACCCAACCCAGTACAACAATCCGAGGCCCGTCAGCAACCGGCCGAACATGAACGGCTTCGACAGCCAGAGCGCCTTGCCATGCGAGAACGAATGCAGTTGCTCATGCATGTGGCCATAGATCGGCTCGTACCCGACCGTAAAAATGGCCACCAATCCCGCCAGGGAGACCACCGCGAAGAAGACGTGGGCTTGGGCGAATCGAATGATCACCCCGGACCACTTGGCGTTGGCCAGTTTGTGGACGGCGGACACGGCCAGACTCCCGCCGGTGATGCCGGTAAAGAACAGCCAGTTGACGTGGAACAAATGCCAAGCCCGCTCGGAGCCGCCCGAGGTCAGGGCGTACCCGAACAAGGCGGCGCCAACCACCGCAAGCAACCCACCGAGATTGAAGAACAGGTCATAGCGGCCGCTGAGGCCGCGAGCCACCAGGCGATCGCGGAGATGCGAGGTCATTTGACCGTTCCTTCCGCCGCAGGGGCCGGTACCGGCGCCGTCAGGCCCTGAAGTTTTCGGAGGTAATTCACCACGGCCCAGCGGTCATGCTGGCGGAACATCTTGTCACCATACAAGGGCATACCCGCCCGTCCATACCGCACGATGCTATACAGATAGCCATCGGTGAAGCTCTTGGCTCGGTCGGTCACGAGCGACATCGCGCCCAGACGCACGCCGACGGGACCTTTGCCGTCGCCGAGATCGCCGTGGCAAGTGGCGCAAAACGTCGCGTACAGGGTGTCCCCCCTGGCCAAGGTGCGAGCCGGATCGGTCGGGTTGACCTGGCGACTGCCGACGAGACTATCGAAGCCGTAAAGCGGAATGGGGCCGGTCAGATTCCCGGTATTCCAGTCGGCCTCGCCTCCGGTAATCGGGACGGTGCCGGGCGGTGTAATCCGGGGCACATCGGACCGTTGATAG
>JANPEL010000031.1:0-5564 GCA_031431925.1 Gemmatimonadota bacterium
CTCCGGACCAACTCGTCGACCCTCGGCGCCGTGTCGAGCCAGCTGTCGATCCGGGACGACTTCCTCGACGAGATGAAGAACGTCCTTCGCGAGGGCGCGGACAAGTTGACCGTGGCCGACCAGAACGAAGAAGGGGCGAACTTGCTGTCGCTGCAGACCCGGCAACAGCTCGGTGTGATCTCGCTCAGTCTGGCGAACCAGTCGCAGCAGGCGATTCTCCGACTCTTCTAAGCACGACGGGTGAACGGGTGGGGGGAAGGTCCTCCCACCTGACACACGCACCAAGGTGGAAGCATGGCAGCAATCACAGGTGGATTCGGACCCCGGCTCGCCCTGCCCGATCTGGCCGCGGGTCGCGCGATGCCGATTCCGTCGGTGCGGGCAGGCCGCCTCGAAGTGCCGCCGAGCGCCGGCGACCCGGGTCGTTCGGAGGGTGTGGTTCGGTGGTACGAAGCCCGCGGCCAGCGTTTCGATGAAGCGGTGAAGATCCGACAGGTCGACCGGACCCTCGGCCGCCTCGTTGACGAAGTCGACGAGGTGAAAGTCCGGCTCGAGCAGGTCAAGCTGTATCCGCCGTATCCGATCGACGAGTCCCGGCGCGCTCAGGCCATTCGCGATTTCAACGGCCTCACGGCCGAGGTGAAACGGATGCACGTCATCATCGATACCGCCGGGGCCTCCCTGACCTCGTTGGCGCCGAATGCCTCGACGGACGACGCCGAACAGGCGGTCGGAGCGTTGACCCAGGTCGGGATCGGGATCCGAGCGAGCCGGTTGAGTCTGGCCGCCCAATCGGCGCCACCCGAGGCGGCGACGGCCAAGCAGCAAAGCCTTGAGGTCGCGGCGCAACTCCGCGATCGCGACGTCGGTGGGGTTTCTCGTCCCACGGGCGACGTGCTCCGCCAGATCGGCTGACCCGATGCCGCTTCGGATTTCTCTCAAGGCCGGGGAGCGCCTGATCGTCGGTGGCGCGGTCGTCAAGAACGGCAAGTCCCGGTGCGACCTCTTGATCGAGAACGACGTGCCGATCCTCCGGGGCCGTGAAGTCCTCAGCTTGGATGAGGCCGACAGCCCCTGCCGGCGGATCGTCTTCGCCATCCAACTGATGTATGTCGACCCCGGCCACGCGGCCGAGCATCAAGCACTCTACGACCAGTTAGTCCGGGACGTGGTCCAAGCCTCGCCCAGTATGACGCCGCTGATTACCGAAATCGGCGAGCGGATTGCCGCGGGCCAGTTCTATCCTGCGTTGAAAGTCGGACGCATGCTCATAGCCTACGAAGAGGAATTGATCAGCCATGTCGCAGTACGCAGCTGACGCCTACACGACCGTCGAAAAGATCACGGCCAGCGGCCGGCAATTGGAAGCCTCGGCGCTGTTCCGAGCCGCCCGGACCCTCCAGCTGGCCCAGGATGGGTGGGGGAAGGCCGGCTCCGAGGCCAAGCTCGACGCCGCGCTGAAACTCAATCAGCGGATCTGGACGTTCTTTCAGGCCGAACTGACGGCCGCCGACAATCCCCTGCCGGACGACCTCAAGACCCAACTGCTGAATCTGATCCACTTCATCGACCAGCAGACATTCGATGTGATGGCGTTCCCGGCGCCTGAGAAATTGTCGATCTTGATCTCGATCAACCGGAACGTCGCGGCGGGGCTGTCGGCCGCGCCCGTGGCGGCCGGCGTCTGACCGGCCGCTCGTTAGCGGAGGTAGTCCGACAGGGAGAGGCTGATCAGGCGTCCAGTCGCCATGTAGGACGCCTGGATAGTTGTTTGAAGCGACAAGAGCTTGGCCACGGCCTCTTCGAGGTCGACGCTCTCGACCGCGGCCCGGACATTTTCCAGGTCGTTCTTCCGGCCGACATTGGTGGTCAGCGTCGACGCGATGTGGCGGGCCGTGGTCCCGGTTTGCGCCTGCGACACCAGGAGATTCTGGCTGGCCGCGAACACAGTGTCGACCTCGAGCTGAACCTGGGCCTCGGTCTGGCCGTTGGCGGGGTCGATCGCGTTTCGAAGCGCCCGGATAGCGGCGATGGCCGGACCGACGTACTGGTCCCCGGTGTGATTCACCGAGGCCAGGACTCCGTCGGCAATCGCCACTTGGCGCTGGTTCGTTCCGCCCTGGTAATCGCCGTAGGTCGGGCCGACGGTCGGATCGAAGGGTGGCGTCGTCGATTTTTCCCCTGCCAGGATGTACTCGTTCCCGATCCGGGTGTTACCGAGGGAAACGGCCTCCTCGAGGAGCCGGTCGAGGTGGTCGGTGGCTAACTGACGCTGCGTCGTCTGCGTTGCGGTATACGGCGGATCTCCCTTGGCAAAGCTCAACGCAAAGTTCCGGCCCTGGCGGAGCAACTCGTCGAGTTGCTTGGTCACCGCCTCTTCCGCCCCGATCCGGACCTGAGCGTTGATCCCGTTCTTGGAATACTGATCGATCCCTCGTTGGCCTTGCCGGGCCCGGAGCACCTGAGCAGCGCCCAGGGGATCCTCGTCAGCCCGGCTGAAGCGCTTCCCGGTGGCGACCTGGCGCTGCAGGTCGGCCATCCGGCCCAAGTTGCCCTGGATCTCCCGAAGCGTCTGGTCCCGCTTGAGTTGGTTGGTAATCCGCACCGGTGGTACCCTCCATTGGACCGCCGAACCGCGGTCTAGGTATATTGGTTATCGGCACTTACGTCGCAAACCTTGAGCCACCGTCCGGGGGGGCATGGCCACCATCCTGTGTGTTGATGACGAACCGTCGGTCGGCGTGGTGCTCGAGGCCGCTTTGGCGAAACTCGGCCACACGCCGATTCTCGCGACCAACGTGGAAGACGCGGTTCGCGCCGTGGCTCGGCAACAGTTCGATTTGATCATTTCCGACTACCGGATGCCCAATGCCACCGGGCTCGACCTGATGACGAGCCTCGAAAAAGAGGGCCATCAGATTCCGGTCATCATCATGACCGGGTACTCCTCGGTCGAACATGCCGTGATGTCCCTCCGAAGCGGCGCCATCGACTACTTGACCAAACCCGTTCGCCAAGAGACCCTCCGGATTGCCGTGACCCAGGCGCTGGAGGTCATTCGGCTCCGGAAGGAAAACGAGACCTTCCGGCAAGAACTGTCGGGTCTCAGGGGTAAGAGGCAAATTCTGGGCGAGAGTGCCCCGATGCGGAAGGTCCTCGAGGTGGTGGCCACGGTGGCGCCGACCAAAGCGACGGTCCTGCTTCAAGGTGAGTCCGGGACTGGCAAGGAATTGGTCGCCCGGGCCATTCATGAACAGAGCCCCCGCCGCGACCGGCCCTTCATCACCATCAATTGCGCCGCCATGCCGGAAGGACTCGTCGAAAGCGCCCTGTTCGGTCACGAAAAGGGCGCCTTCACCGGGGCGACGTCCCGGACCCAGGGCGCCTTCGAGCGGGCCGACGGCGGGACGTTGCTCCTTGACGAAATCTCCGAGATGCGGCTCGACTTGCAGGCCAAGCTGCTTCGGGTCATCCAGGAACAGGAGTTCGAGCGGGTCGGGGGCCAACAAGCGATTCGAGTCGACGTCCGCTTGGTGGCCACGACGAACCGGGACCTCAAGATCGAGGCCGATGCGGGGAAGTTTCGCCAAGACCTTTACTATCGTCTGAACGTGGTGCCGATTCACCTGCCGCCGCTCCGCGACCGACCGGATGACATCCCGGTGCTCCTCCACCATTTCCTGAGCAAGGCAGCCTCGCAACTCGGCGTCGATGTGGGCGGGATCACCCCTGAGGCAATCAGCTCACTGCAACAGCGGACCTGGGGCGGCAACATTCGCGAATTGGCCAACGCCGTCGAACGGGCCGTCATCCTGTCGCGCGGTGGCGTGCTTCGGCCCGAGGCGTTTACCGAGGACGCGAGTTCGATCGCCGCCTTGCCGCGGAGCCTGTCAGCCGGGTCTCCGGCGGCCGCCCCGTCGGCGGGGACCTCGGCGTCGCCAGCCGCCGCCGGGGCGGTGCCCCCGGTCCCGCGGTCGGATGTCCTGAACCTCGATGAGCTCGAAGCCATGACCATTCAGCGGGCCTTGCTGGCCACCGGGGGGAATCGGACTCGGGCCGCGAAGCTGCTCGGAATCAGCGAACGAACGCTGCGGAACAAGCTCAACACCCCGAAGTCGGTCCCGACCGCCTAACAGCCCCGGCGGCATTTGCTGCCGGACGTTCTTTCCCCCTCGGCCCGGTTGCCCCTGCGGTGACCGGGCCGGACCTTTTGGCACCCCCCGCTGGTAATCCCATAGCCGACAACAGCTTCCGGTCCTAACGGCGGTTGGTATTGGCGTTCCCGCCCGGAGGTACGCGGCTTGCCCAAAGGGATTCTGCCTCAACCCTTAATGCGCGAGACCACCATCATGATTCGTGGACTGTTCGGCGCCTCTACCCTCCCATCGTTGCTCAGGGGGGGACTCGAGGAAACCAGCGCGACCCAACGCGGCATCGGCCAGCGCGTGGCGCAAGCACTCGCCACCAGCACGAGTACCGGCTTTGCGGACGCGAGCCAGGCGGCGGTCGCCAAGGCGGCCCAGACCGAGGCGGACATTCAGCGGGAGATGACCTCGCTCGCCGATACCCAGCTTCGGTACGAAGCGGACGCCCAGCTGTTGCGGGAGGCGTATCAACGCTTCCGGACTGCGATCGGCAGCCGTGGCTAGTCCGATTACCCCGCGGCCGGTTCGCCAGTTCATGGGCTCGCTGTCGACCAGCGCCCAGGGAATGGCGACCCAACAAAAGTTCCTCGACATCATTGCCGAGAACATCTCCAACGCCGAAACGACCAAGGCCGCCGATGGCGGGCCCTACAAACGACAGGTGGCCGTGGCGTCCCGCGATCCTCGGACCGGTGTGATCGGGGTTCGAGTCGTCGACGACACCCGCCAGGGCCGCCTGGTCCACGATCCGGCCCATCCCGACGCGGACGAGAACGGCAACGTGTTCTTCCCCAATGTGGACCTCAATGCTGAAATGGTTGACCTGATGCTGGCGCGGCGCCTGCACGAAGCGAACCTCTCGGCATTCCAGACGGCCAAGCAGATGTTACGTCGCGCCATCGACATCTAGGATGACCATGCGGATCGAGAGCCAGAACATCCCAATCCAGCCGGCCACGCGCCCGGCCCCAACCGAGCGGCCGGCGCCTGATGATGTGCGGGCCGGGCTATCGAGTGACGAACTCAGCTACTTCGCCGACCTAGAACGAATGGGTCCGTTGACGTACGGGCGTCGAGGCGCGACGGCCGCCTCATTGGCCCCGCCCGTCGCGATCGGCCAGCGCCTCGATGTGAGGGCCTGACCATGACGGCACCCATTGGCCCCCGGTCCGGCATCATCAGCCCGCTGGAACGGGACGGCAGCGGCATCTCCCTGCAGGACGGTGGTCCCTCGTTTGGGGATCTCTTCAAGCGGGCGTTGAACGACACCTCCGGCCTCGAGAACGACGCCCAAACCGTCATCAACTCGTTCCTCCGCGGCGAACCGGTCGAGTTGCACCAGGTGATGGCCGCGAGCGAGGAAGCGGGGATTTCGCTGGAGTTCCTGGTCGAGATGCGGAACAAGCTGACCGATGCGTA
>JANPEL010000032.1:0-10117 GCA_031431925.1 Gemmatimonadota bacterium
TGGCGTGGCTGATTGCTTCAATCGTTTGGGGCATGACTTGGTCGTCGGCGGCAATGACCAGCACGACGATGTCGGTGACCTGCGCACCCCGGGCCCGCATGGCCGTAAAGGCTTCGTGACCGGGCGTGTCCAGGAAGGTGATGGTCTTCTTCCCGTCCGCGAGCGTGACGTGATAGGCCCCGATGTGCTGGGTAATGCCGCCCGCCTCTCCGGCCACGACGTTGGCTTTCCGGATGTAGTCGAGCAAGGAGGTCTTGCCGTGGTCGACGTGACCCATGATCGTGACCACCGGCGGCCGGGACGTGAGTTGGTCGGCCGTGTCAACCGCGGGCGTCGATGCCTCGGCGGCGTAATCTTCTTCCTTGGTGGCCTGGAACCCGAACTCCGACGCGATCATTTCGATCTGGTCGAAGTCGAGCCGCTGGTTCACCGTGACCATCATGCCCATTTCCTTGAACGCGAACTGGACGATCTGGGTGGCCGGGATCTTCATGGCATCGGCCAACTCGGACACCGAGACGAACTCGTTGACCCGAATCCGGGTCTTTTCGCGTTCCCGTTCCTCGGCACTCTTGGTGGCCAACATGTCCCGATAGCTCGGCTCGTCAGCCCGGCGTTTCCGCGGACCGCCCTTCATCCCGGCCAACGTCTTCAGGATGTTGGCTTGGACCTGATCTTGATCGACGTAGTTCTTCCGGGTCTTCTTACCCTTCTTGCGATTACCCTGGGCGGAACGGGCTGGTGCGTCGGGCCCGAACGTCCGGGCTGCTGGTGCGCCCGGTGCGCCGGGTCGGCCCGGGGGCCCGCCCCGTCCCGGCGGCCCGCCTCGGCTCGGCGGTCCGCCCCGTCCCGGAGGACCGCCCGGACGAGGAGCGCCCGGACGCGGCGGACCCCCGGGTCGGTTGAATTGACCGGGCCGGTTTGCGGCGCCCGGAGGGCCGCTCCGGGGCGCGCCACGATCGCCCTGGGGCCGATCGCGGTTCGGGCCCCCGGCTGAGCTGAACACCGGGCGCGGTCCGGCCGGCGGCCGGGTGACCCGCGGCGGTACGAACGGCCGACGGGGCGGCGCGTTGGGATCGAGCGCCTGCACCGACACCGGGGGAAGCCGGGGCGGAATCGGAGGCAACGGGGGCGCCACCGCCCGGGGCGGCGGCGGGGGGGGCGGCGGCTCGACCGGCTCCGGCTCGGCGGCGGGCTCGTCCGCGGACGGCGGCGCCGGCTCCTTGAACAAGGCCTTGGCCCGCTCTTGAATCGAAACCACCGGCACCGGGGGCGCCGCCGGGGTGTCGATCCGCTCGAACAGGATCGGTTTCTCGAGGTCGAGGATCGCGTCATGCGCGGCCTTCTCGGCCACCGCAACCGCTTCCGATTCGGCGACCTCGGCCGCGGTGCGCCGGCGCTTCGACGGCTTGATCTCCGGCGAAACGAGGGCCTCGGCGACGGGGGCTTCCGGAGCGGCGGCGGCCTTCGGGCTCCGCCGCTTCGGCTTCTTGGGCTCATCGGGGGCCGGAGCCTGCTTCCGCTTCTCCCGTTCCCAGCGGAGGCGTACCGCAGCCACCTGCGCGTCGTCGAGCGGCTGCAACGGGCCGCGGGCGACGACATGCATGTCTTTGAGCAGCGTCATCAGCTGCTCAGTCGGAACTCCGAACTCACCGGCTAAATCCTGGACTTTCGTCTTGACCACTAGGCCTCCGTCGAACCCTGCCCACGCGCGAACCGGATAATGCCGTCCGCCAACGCCGAATCGCGTACCCCGGCAACCATCACCGGGGGCTTGCCCAGTCGGGCTCCCATTTCCTGTGCAACCGGGCCCGCCACTTGGGGGACCCCCCGCGCCGTGGCCAACCGGGCGGCCTTCTCGAGCGCCCGCTGACTGGCGTCGCTCGCTACCACGATACAGCGGCACTCGTTGGCCTGGAGGGCCCGGCGAACCGCCTCAACTCCGACAATCACGTGACCCGCCTTGAGACCGATCCCAA
The DNA here is from genome assembly GCA_031431925.1 of Gemmatimonadota bacterium. Classification (GTDB taxonomy): domain Bacteria; phylum Gemmatimonadota; class Gemmatimonadetes; order Gemmatimonadales; family GWC2-71-9; genus SHZU01. The sequence goes on from JANPEL010000032.1 coordinate 1,980, forward strand.
GCAGGCCGGTGAGATCGCTCATTCGCTCTTCGCCGCGTCCTCGCCAGGCTCATCCGCCGTCAAGTCGGCCAGGAATGCCAACAACTGCTCGGCGGCTTCCGGGGTGACCCCTTCGATCTTCAGCAGGTCGGCCCGTTCGAGATCGAGGACGTCGTTCAATGTCCGGTAGCCGGCGCCGTCGAGTTTCGTCACCAAGTCTGGCGACAGACCCTTCAGTTCCGACAGTTGGATCTGGGTCACGATTTCGTCACCAAGCGGTTCCGGTGCGAACAACGGCCCTTCGCCACCGCGTTCGAGCCACTCCCGGCTCGAATACAGGTCGATCTTCCAACCCGTCAACTCCGAAGCCAACCGGACGTTCTGGCCGTTTTTCCCGATGGCCAGGGACAACTGGTCTTCGTCGACGACCGCCTGAATCGTCTTGCTCTCCGGATCGGAGAACACCTTGGCCACTCGGGCCGGCGCCAGCGAGAGCCGGGCAAACCGCTCCGGATCCGGCGACCACGGCACGATGTCGATGCGTTCGCCCGAGAGTTCGTTGACGACCGCCTGCACCCGCGAGCCCTTGAGGCCGACGCAGGCGCCCACCGGATCAAGGGCATCGTCTTTCGAGATGACGGCCACCTTGGTGCGGCTGCCCACTTCCCGGGCAATGGCCCGAATCTCGACGACGTTCTGGGCGATTTCCGGAACTTCGAGGCGGAACAACGCGGCCACGAACATCGGATCGGCGCGGGACAACACCAGCCGAGGACCCTTGGGCGTTTCCTCGAGCCGCTTCAACACGGCCCGGATGGTATCGCCCTGATGGAAATGCTCTCGGTGGTTCTGTTCCCGGTACGGGACGATGGCCTCGGCCTCTTTGAACTTGGCGAGCATCAGGACCACCTTGCCCCGCTCGATCTGCTGGACCTCGCCCGAGAGCAGTTCGCCGATCTTGTCGCCGAACTCTTCGCGGATCTTGGTCCGTTCGCCTTCGCGAACCCGCTGGATGATCCGTTGCTTGGCGGCCTGCACCGCCAACCGGCCGAACTCCGTGAACGGAACTTCTTCCTCGAGCACATCGCCGGGCTGGAAGTTGGCGTCTTCGTACCGCGCGTCCTCGAGCGCCACCTGGCAGCTCGGATCGTCGACGGTTTCAGAGACGGTCCGGAGCCGGACCACCCGAATGGTGCCCTTCAACTCATCGACCTCGAGTTCGAATTTGACATTAGGCCCGAACTTCCGAACCAACGCGGCGTGAATGCCGTCGCGCAGGAGGTCGAGAAGATCGGAGCGATCAAGTTGTTTGGCGTTCGTGAGTTCACGGAACGCCGTCAGCATTTCGACTGAACCAGCCATCGACTTTACCCCCCACAGCGGAGGTCAAGGTGAGCGCGAGCCACCGGCAGCTCGCGACGAGTCCGCTAAGAAATATGAGCACTGGACGACCGCTGGGCAGGAAGCCACAACGTACGTCCCCAGTGGGCGGGGGGACATACGATCCAAACCTGGGCTCCGAAAACAAAAATGTGGGGGAAAACCCCACATCTCCACGAGCCACACTCCCCCAACCGCACCGAACGGAAGAATCTACCCGTGCCGGGGGGGAACGTCAATTGGCTCGATGCGCTATTGCCTTGAGTTGTCGACCGTTACGCCAATGGAACGGAAGCCGACGTTGCCGGCAAAATCGGTCGCTTCGACCCGGAGCGCATGGGGGCCGTTCCCCGCCCCCTGGGTGGCCCAAACGACCCCATACGGTTCGGCGAGGTCTTCGAGCAGGACGACCCCGTCCACTTTGAACACGACCTTCGCAACCCCAAATCCATCAAAGACTTGGGCCGAAAAAGCCACCTGCCCGGACACCGTGGAATCGGCTTTGGGCGACACAATGAACACGACCGGGGTGTCCGTGTCCGCCTGGGCGGGATTCCCGCATCCGGCACTGGCCCAGGCCAAGCCAGCCAAGCCGGCCGCAACGAGTTTTCGGGTCATCTTGTCAGTTCTCCGTACGAGGAATCCTCGGCCCTGAATTATGGGGCCAGGAGCCCGAGGAACGCTACCATCCGGCCGTCCCGTCCTCCGGACCCCCGATGGCTCATGAACCGATCAGTCATGTGCGCTGAGCAATGGGAGGACACCGTGATGGTGCCGATCCCCTGGGCGCGGCCCTGCTCCGCCAAAACCGCTCGGAGGTCGACCCGCGGCTGGTCGGGGCGTCCGCACGCCGAGGCCACCTCGGGGCCAACCTGGTAGCAATCGCCGCAGATGCCGACCCCGCAGTGCATCACCAAATCCGCCGGAGCGGAACCGGCCCGGCAGACCAGCGCCTCGACGCCGGCCGCGACGATCCCCGCGGCCGTGCCCCGCCAGCCCGCGTGGAGCAAGGCGATGGCCCGGCCGACCGGGTCCACGAGGTAGACCGGCACGCAGTCGGCCGCCGAGACCGAGAGGAGGAGTCCTCGGTGAGAGGTGGCGTGGCCGTCGGCGTCTTCGTGGATGGCGAAGCCCCGGAAGGGTTCCTGCCAGAGCACTCGGGTGCCGTGAACCTGGCGGGCCACGGCGATGCCGACGAACTCGGGGAACGCCGCTCCCAGCACCCGCCACCGATCGAGGACCCGCCCGACGCCTTGGCTGCCGGCCAGGCCGAGGTCGAACGGCTCCGGGGTCGGCCCGCGGGTCGTGATGCCGGCCACCACGCCGAACCGTTCCCGCCACCCGGGAACGGCCAACCACGGCAACGGCCCGCCGGCCCCGTCCCCTTCAGCGAGCCGGGCCGGCTCAGTCGTCAACCCGTTCAATCTCGGCGCCTAACGCCCGAAGCCGGGTGTCGATCCGCTCGTACCCCCGCTCGATCTGGCCGATGTTGTGGATCGTGCTCTGCCCCTCGGCCGCGAGCGCCGCGAGCAGCATCGCCATCCCGGCCCGGATGTCGGGGGACTCCACCATCCCGCCCCGAAGCGGCGAGGGCCCCGCGATGACGGCGCGGTGGGGATCGCACAGCACGATCCGGGCGCCCATCCCGATCAGCTTGTCGACGAAGTAGAGCCTCGACTCAAACATCTTTTCGAAGATCAGGACCATCCCAGTGCACTGGGTGGCCGCGACGACGGCGATCGACATCGTGTCGGCCGGGAACGCCGGCCAGGGCCCGTCCTCGAGTTTCGGGACATGACCGCCGACATCGGTCCGGATTCGCCGCTCCTGGTCTCGATCGACGATCAGTTGATCGCCATCGAGACGGGGGCGAATGCCGAGGCGGTCGAAGCCGATCAGGGTGGCCCTGAGATCGTCCCCCCGGACCCCGTCGATCGTGAGCTGGCCGTTGGTCACGGCCGCCAAGCCGATGAAACTCCCGATCTCGATGTGGTCGGGGCCGATCTCATAGTGGGTGCCGTGGAGCGGCTTCCCACCGGTAATCACGTAGGTATTGCTCCCGATACCCTGAATCTCCGCCCCCATGGCCACCAGCATCCGCGCCAGGTCTTGGACGTGGGGCTCGGCGGCGGCGTTCCGGAGGATCGTGGTGCCCTTCGCGGCGACCGCCGCCATCAGCGCGTTCTCGGTCCCCGTGACGCTCGGCTCGTCAAGGAAGATGTCCGCACCCACGAGCGCCTTGGCGTCGATCTTGTAGCGGTCGCCCACCAGAATCGTGGCCCCGAGTGCTTCGAGCGCCAAGAAGTGGGTGTCGACCCGCCGGCGCCCGATGACGTCGCCGCCGGGGGGCGGCAACACCACCTGGCCAAACCGAGCCAGGAGGGGCGCCGCCAGCAGAATCGACGCCCGGATCTTGGCGCAGAGCCCCGGATCGAGGAGTTTCGACGTCACCCCGGCCGGGTCGACCCGCACCGTGTTCGGGCCGGTCCACGCCACCCGGGCGCCCAGGTGTTCCAGCAGCGCCATCATCATCTCGACGTCGCGGATTTTCGGCACGTTGCCAAGGTCGACCGGGCCGTCGGCCAGCAGCGTCGCGGCGAGGATCGGGAGGGCGGCATTCTTGTTTCCAGCCGGTCGAACGGTCCCCGAGAGGGGCCGCCCGCCCTGGACGATGAATCTGGGAGGCATGGGGCAAACCTCGCCACCGCCCTAGCGGCGCGTCAAGCGGATGACGTTATTTTGCGGGATGACCACACTCCAGCCCTGGGTCGGCCCAACCGTGGCCATTGCCCTTGTCGCCATTGCGCTCGCCTTCCTGGCCATCGCCCTCGTGGCCCTGGCCACGGCCCGCAAGGCCACCAGTGAGGCCTCCCATCTCGCCCGTGAACTCGGTGAGTTGCGCCGGGAATTGGCTCCGACCATCCAGGCCCTCAACCGGTTGGCCGGCGCGGGGGGGGAGGTGGCCGGCCGGCTCAAGGACGAAGTGGACGAGTTGATTACCGTGAGCCGCCGGCTCAGGAAAAGTGCGGTCCGGGGTGCCCGGCGGGTCGAGGGCCGACTCGAGGATCTCGATGCGTTGTACGAAGTCGTCTCGTCCGAGGTCCAGGAAACCGCGCTCGACGTTGCCGCCACCCTCCGGACGGTCCGGACGGGCGCGTCAGCCCTCAGCCGGATCAAGCGGTTCTTGGGCCGAGGACGGCGGTGACCCGATCGCCGGTGATCGTCGGTGTCGTGCTGGCTTGTCTGGCCTTGATGCTCTGGCCGGCCGACGCCCATGCCTGGACCCACGGCACCCACATCTATCTCACCGACACGATCCTGGCCAACGCCGGGCTGCTACCGGCCAGTGTGGCCGATCTCATTCGGGCCTTCCCGTACGATTTCCTGTACGGCTCAATCGCGCCCGATACCTCGATCGCCAAGCACTATGTGCCGAAGGGCCGCCATTCCCACTACTGGAACGTCGGACAGGAGACTTTCGACTTTGCCGCGACGGATGCCCTCCGGGCCTTCGGACTGGGCTATCTGACCCACCTGGCGGCGGATACCGTTGCACACAACTACTTTGTTCCTCGGCAGCTGCTGCTCACCAGCAGCCCGCAGACAATGGGACACCAGTATTGGGAACTCCGGGCCGAGACCCATCTCACGGACCGGTTTGCCCGACGGGCCCGGGATCTGATCCGCCTCGATCATACCTTGGCGGATACGCACCTCGAACGGATCGTGTCACCGACCCTGTTCAGTGTGAAGACCAACCGGCGTATCTTCCGGAGCATCGTCCACCTCTCGGACACCAAGAGTTGGCAGCGGGCCATGCAGGCGGCCCGGGAGCGGAGCCGGTGGTTATTGACCGATGCGGACGTGGAACGGCATTTGGCGATTTCCTATGACTTCATCATGGAAACGCTCGCGGAAACAGCGAATCGAGGCGGGTTCGCACGGACCCTCGATCCGTCGGGAGACACCCCGCTTCGGCGGGCCAAACGGTGGCGGCGGGAAGCATTGTGGCAGGGCGGCTTGTGGGTGCCGGAACGAATGGTCGAGGTGGCCGAACAACGATTCGGTTTGCCGGACCCCGGTCTCGGGTTCTGGCGGGCGTCGGTGGTCGAGCGGCCGTGGGTGACACTGACTTCAACAACAGAAGGAGTATCGGACAATGGGCAAGGGCGATCGCCGGAGCCGGAAGGGTAAGATCTTCCGAGGAACCGCAGGCAAGAAGCGACCGAAGGGCAAGAAAAAGCCGGAGAAGAAGGCGTAGCGATTACCGAAGGGCGGGCATCAGCCCGCCCGGTTCCACCCCCTACCCGATGCTCTGAACCGCCGCGATCAACCGGTCGATTTCCGCCTCGGTCGTATAGCACGCGCACCCGGCCCGAACTAACCCCTCCGCGCCCAACCCCAGGCGTTCCACCACGGTCGTCGCGTAGAAGTTGCCGTGACTCACGAAGACGGCCTGCTCGGCCAAGTGGCTCGCCACTCGGCTCGAGCTGACGCGGTCTACCACGAATCCAAGCGTCGGCGTTCTGGTCCCCTCGGGCCCCTGTCCAAAGCGTCGGACACCCGGGGTGCTCCCGAGCCCGTCCCACAATCGGCGGAACAACGTCATGGCCCGTTCGTGCAGGACCTCGTACGAAGCGATCAGGGATGCCCGCCGGCCGCCGTGGGGTGACACGCCGGCGAGCCAGTCGATGGCGGCGTGCGTGCCGGCAATCCCTTCGTGGCTTTGGGTCCCGGTCTCGAGTCGCTCGGGGCCCGACTCGGGTGCGGGCCGCACCTTCGGAATGTCGAGGCCGTCGATCAGCGCCTTCCGGCCGTAGAGGATCCCCAGGTGCGGACCATAGAACTTGTAGGGCGAGCAGCCGAGGTAGTCGCAGCCGATGGCCTGGACATCGGGCAGCACGTGGGGCGCCGAGTGAACCGCATCGACGAAGGAGAGCGCCCCGTGGGCCCGGGCCGCGTCACAGGCCACCCGGACATCGGTCACGGTGCCTAACGCGTTGGAGGCCCACCCCACGGCCACCAACCGGGTTCGCGGGCCGATCGACCCGACCAGCCGGTCGAGGTCGAGGGTGCCGTCCTCGACCCGGAACGGAATCCGAACTAAGGCCAATCCGGCATCGCGGGCAATCGCCTCCCAGGGGCCCACATTGCCCTGATGGTCGAGTTCGGTCACCACGATTTCGTCGCCCGCTTGCCAGCCGCGAACCAGTCCCCGTGCCAGATGGAACGTCAGCGTGGTCATGTTGAGCCCGAAGGCGACCTCGTCCGGACTCGCGTTCAAAAAATCCCCGACCGCTTGGCGGGCCTCGCCGATCAGGACGTCGGTTTCGCGGCTGCTCGGGTAGTGCCAGTGGGTGTTGGCGTTGTGATGGCGGAGGTAATCGGCCATCGCCTCGATGACCGGTTCCGGCACTTGGGTGCCGCCCGGCCCGTCGAAATAGGCCACCGGGATGCCCCGATACAACCGGTCGAGGGCCCGGAACTCCCGCCGGATCAGAGCCACGGACTGACTCATCCGAGTTTCCTTTCGATTAACGACCCAATGGCCTTGGGGTCGGCTTGGCCCCGGCTCAATTTCATGACCTGCCCGACCAAGAACCCGAGCAACTTCGTTTCCCCGCTCCGGCACCGGGCGACTTCCTTCGGCGAGGCGGCCAGCACTTGGTCGACCCAGGCCTCCAGCGCCCCGTCGTCGCGGACCTGCAGTAAGCCGAGTCTGGCGGCCGCCACGGCCGGCGTTTCGCCCGACGCCGAGATCGCTTCGAGGATGGTCTTCCCGGCCGAATGGCTGACCTCGGCCCGCTGCACGAGCGCGATCAACGCGGCGAGCGTGGCGGCGGGCACCGGCACGGTCCCGGCGGCGTGGTAGTGGCCCAAGATCTCGCCCATGACCCAGTTGGCCGAGGCCTTAGGGGCCGCTCCGGCGTGGACGACCGCCTCGAAATAGTCGCCGATCCGCCGGTCGGCGGCCAGCACCTTGGCATCGTAGGCCGACAGCCCGTACCCGGCGGCGAATCGTTCTCGCTTGGCGTCGGGCAATTCGGGAATGGCGGCCCGGGCTTCGGCGATCCACTCGGCGGACAGCACGACCTCCGGCAGGTCTGGATCGGGGAAATAGCGGTAATCGTGACTGTCTTCCTTCGACCGCATCGGCCGGACGGCGCCCGTGGCGGCAGTGAACAGCAGGGTGACCTGCTCCACGACCTGCCCGGCATCGAGGAGGCCCTGCTGCCGTTCTCGCTCGGCGTCAATGGCCCGCTCGACGTTGGCGAAGCTGTTCATGTTCTTGACTTCGGTTTTGGTGCCTAACGGCGCTCCGGGACGGCGGAGCGAGATATTGGCGTCGACCCGGAGGCTTCCCTGCTCCATGCTGCACTCGCTGATGCCGGCATAGACCAGGATTTGCTTCAGGGCGGTCAGATAGGCGCGGGCCTCGCCGGCACTTCGCAAATCGGGGCCGGTCACGATTTCGGCGAGCGGGACGCCGGCCCGGTTAAGGTCGATGGCGGTGGCGTTCGCAAACCGGTCGTGGATCGACTTGCCCGCGTCCTCTTCGACGTGGAGCCGGGCGAGTGGGACGCTGATCGGTCCCCGTTCCGGCGACTCGCAGCGGACCGACCCGCCGGTCGCGAGCGGCCGGTCGACTTGGGAAATTTGATACCCCTTGGGGAGGTCCGGATAGAAGTAAGTCTTCCGGGCAAACACGCTCCGACGATGCACGGTGCACCCGAGCGCCAAGGCGGCCCTGGTGGCGAGCCGGAGCGCGCCTTCGTTGG
>JANPEL010000033.1:0-28621 GCA_031431925.1 Gemmatimonadota bacterium
GCTGGCGCTCCCGGCGTTGGAGGGCGGGTTGGGCCGGCGGATTCACCAACGATCCCTGGCCATTCAGGATCATTTCGGCGTGGTCAGCGAGTTCGTCCGCCAGCATCTCACGGGAGTCCGGATTGTCCGGGCGTACAATCAGGAGACGCCGGAGGCGGCCACCTTCGCACGGCTCAACCGGGAATATGCCGAGAAGAATTTTGCCCTGGCCCGGGTCCAGGCTGCCCTCGACCCATCGCTGGCGCTGATGGGCGGTCTCAGTTCCGCGATCGTGCTCCTCGTCGGGGGCCGGCTGGTCATGGCCGGCTCCATCTCGACCGGAACATTCGTCAGCTTTTTCGTGTACTTGGCGCTGCTGATCTGGCCCCTGGTGTTCCTCGGTTGGGCCATCAATCTCGGGTTCCGGGGCTCGGCGGCAATGTCCCGAATCAACGAAGTGTTCCGGGCCCCGAATCCGATCGCCGACCCCCCCGCCCCGCGCCGGCTGCCGCCGAACCGCAGGGCCCGGGCCGTCCGGTTCGAAGGAGTCTGGTTTCGGTACCCCGGAGCCCCCGACCGGGACTGGGCGCTCCAGGATGTGACGGTCGATGTCCCCGCCGGCCAATCGTTAGGCGTGGTGGGCGGCACCGGGGCCGGCAAGACCGCCCTGATGGAGCTCCTGGTTCGCCTCTACGACCCCGACCAGGGCCGGATCACCATCGACGGCGTCGACATCCGGCAGCTGACCCTTCGGGAAGTTCGTGACGCGGTCGGCTTCGTACCGCAGGAGACGTTCTTGTTTAGCGATACCCTCCGGGCCAATGTCCTGCTCGGGCTCCCCGACGAGGGGCGCTTCGAGCGGGCGGCCCGGGTGGCCGAGCTCGAGGTACCAGCCGACACCATGCTGGGCGAGCGCGGCATCAATCTATCGGGCGGCCAGAAGCAACGGGCTGCCATCGCCAGGGCGCTCGCCAAAGACCCGCCGATCGTGGTGCTCGATGACGCGATGTCGGCCCTCGATGCCCAAACCGAGGCGGCCATCTTGAATCAATTGCGAGGAGCGCTGGTGGGGAAGACCTGCCTCGTGGTGTCGCACCGCGCGGCGGCGGTCCGGTTGTCGCACGAGATCGTGGTGCTCGACCATGGCAGGATTGTCGAGCGGGGAACCTACGACGCGCTCCAGAAGCGCGAGGGCCGCTTCGCCGACCTGGTCCGAGCCCAGGTCATCGAAACGGAACTCGAGCAAATACCCGCTACATCCACCGAAGCAGAAAATCCGGCGTGAGTTTCTGGAGATAACCGGCCAGGCGGGTGAACTGGCCGGTGGCGATCAACAGACCGACGACGACGAGCAGAACGCCGCTGACCTTTTGCACCAGCCCGAGATGGCGGCGGAACCGCTGGAACCAGTCCAAAAACGACTCCACCGCATAGGCCGCCACCAAGAACGGGACAGCCAAGCCGGCCGAGTAGGCCACCAACAACGTCATCCCGCGAGACAAGTCGGCCTCGGTCGCGGCCAAGCTCAGGATCCCGCCCAGGATCGGGCCGATGCAGGGGCTCCACCCGGCCCCAAACGCGATCCCGACCAATACCGATCCGAGATAGCCGACCGGCTTCCGCTCCAGGTGGAGACGCTTCTCTTGAGTCAGGAACCCGAGCTTGACGATCCCCAGACAATACAGGCCAAAGAAAATGATCAGGATGCCGCCCCCGCGCATGATCCACTCTTTGTAGAACCGGAGGGCGGAGCCCAACGCCGTGGCACTGGCACCGAGCAGCACGAACACCAGCGAGAACCCGATGACGAAGAGCGTGGCGTGGATCATCGCGAGCCGGCGCCGGTTCCCCATTTCCTCCACCGTAAAGCCGGTGATGAATCCGAGATAGGACGGAACGAGCGGCAGCACGCAGGGGGAGAGGAAGCTCAAGATCCCCCCGAGAAAGGCCACCACCGGTCCCAGAACGACGGCGTCGCTCACGGGGTCTCCCGGCGGCCGGCGATCCCGCCCAAGTCACGACCCCGGCACGCCGCGCAGACCCCGTGGATTTCGGCCCGATGCCGTTCGTACTGGAAGTGGTGTTCGTCCGCCGTCATTCGGAGCATCCGTTCGAGCCGGTCGTTGCTGAATTCGACCACCGCGCCGCACCGCCGGCACACGAGATGAGCATGCTCGCTCCGGTCTTCCGACGGTTCGTAGCGTTTGAATCCTTCGCCGAAGTCATGCTCGCGGACCAGGCCGCTTTGGACCAACGCTTCGACCGTGCGGTAGAGCGTGGCCAACCCGACAGGCTCACCGCGTTCGACCAGGCGCCGCCGGAGGACCTCGACCGACGGATGATCCCGGCTTTCGACCAACACCTCCGCCACCAGGACCCGTTGCCGGGTGACCGGAAGCCGGCGCTCCCGGAGATACCGCCGGAACCGCTCGACGAGGAGCGCGCCGTCAGCCGACGTCAGCAACGACGTCCGCCTCCGTCGGGAACCACCGCTCGGCCGGGATCGGCGTCGGCGGTTCCTCGTCCTCGGATCGCTTGGGGACCAAGGCCAGCAACTCCGCCAACGCCTCCAGCGGGCCACTTCCGACCTCGGCGATGGCCGATTCGAACTGGCCCCGGCTCTTTCCTTTGACCGTGAGGATGAAGCTCGCGGTATAGATCCGCCGCCGGTCGCCGTCGATCCGCGAGAGAATGGCGGTCCCGAAGTCGCGGCCCTGGTGACGAATCGTTTTGAAAACCCACACGCCATCGATCTCGGCGACCGGGAGGGCCAGTCCGATGGCCTCGACCAGGCGGGTCCACCCTTCGCTGATGCCCGGGCCGGACGGTGTCACGGTAAGTGGCGACATTTCTCCACGTAGTAGCGAAAGACATGCATGAAATCCTGGGCATTCGTCACCACGCCATACGCTTGGTGGGTGCCCCGGTCTTTGAGTTTCGTCACGACGAACTCGGTCTGGTCAACACAAATCGTCATCAGCGGTTCCGGGCCGCCCCGGTGGCAGTGGAACGCCGGCAGCATGTTGCCGACCGCAATGGCGTGCAACGCCGTCGCGATGAACACCGCCCCGGTGGCCTTGACCGTGTGCTCCCGCATGGCGTCCTGGGCTTGGGTCGAATCGGCCACCACCCCGGGCAACGGACCATCGTCCCGAATCGATCCGGCCAGCACGTAGGGAATCGCCCGGGTCACCAAGGCATACATGATCCCGTTGGTCACGATCCCCTGCCCGACCGCCGCTTCGATCGAGCCCGCCGCCCGAATTCGGTTGATGGCCCGCATATGAAGGCCGTGCCCGCTGGCGGCCGCCTGCCCGGTGCTGGTCATCCCGAGCGTCGTGCCGAAGATGGCGGCCTCGATATCGTGAACCGCGACCGCGTTGCCGACCAGCACGGCATTGACGTACCCGTTGGCGATGAACCACTCGAAATCGGCCCGGGCCCGGGAATGGACCAGGGCCGGCCCGACCACCCAAACCAGGTAGCCGCCCCGGCGCCGCTCGGCCTCAAGCCGCTCGGCTAATTCTTCGTAGTTGACCGGGCGCTCCCGGCTCACTTCCGTCGACATGAACCGGAACTCGTTGGCGCTCGCGACCCCGCCCAGGAATCCCTCGCCGTGGACCACCACCCCCTGGGATCCGTCCTCGGCAAGGCCAACCGCTACCATCTCGCCCCGGACGACTTTTCGGGGTTCGACCGTCTCGAGCCCGGCGCCTCGCCGGACAATGACCCCATCCATCCGGGGCCGGGTCGGCATGATCCAGTCGGCGCCGACCTTGACGTAGGTCGGGAGGTTGGACGTCGTGAAGAAGTCCTCCGGCATGACGCCGTCCGACGGAGCCGGGACGAAAGTGGCTTCGGGTGCCCCGACAAAGGGGGGCCGGGCAAAATCGGGCAAGGAGCCGGTCATTGGGAGGCTAAAAGTAGGGGACCCCCCGACCCGGTATCAAGCAGGCTATCCTTCGGATATGCTTGGGTTTATGGGAATACTGGTGGGGGCCGCCCTGGTGGCGGCCCAGGACACGGCCGGTCGGCGCGATTCGACCCCGGTCACTCGGCTCGACCCGCTCGAAGTCCGGGTCACCCGCGGGACCGAGACCCGCCGGAAGGCTCCGGTCGCTCTCGGCGTCATCGACAGCACCGCATTCCGGGGCGGGCAACTCCAGAACGGCCTCGACGAAACGTTAGGCAGGTTGCCGGGGGTCTACGTGGCCAACCGGTTCAATCCCTCGCTCGACCAGCGGCTGGCGATCCGGGGAGCCGGCGCCCGGGGCAATTTCGGGGTCCGGGGCATCAAGATCCTGCTCGACGGCATTCCCCAGACCCTGCCCGATGGACAGAGCCAGTTGACCAACGTGGATTTGGGTTTGGTGGACCGGGCCGAGGTCTTGATCGGCGCCTCTTCCGCCCTCTACGGCAACGCGGCCGGCGGCGTCATTGCCCTGAGTTCCGCACTCCCGACTGAGCCGGCCGCGGCCCGGCTCCGAACCTTGGCCGGGAGCTTCGGGACCAGCCGGGTGGCCGGTCAGCTATCCGGCATGGCTGGGCTCTGGAGCGGCAGCGTGGCCGTCACCCGGTTCCAATCCCGCGGGGCCCGGCAACAGAGTCGCACCCTGACCACCCAACTCAGCGTGGGGGTCAACCGCATTGTCGCCGGCCGCTGGCTCGTCAAAGGCCGGTATTACCTCGCCGACAGCCCCCGGGCGGAAAACGCCGGGGCGCTGACCCAAACGGAGTGGCTCCTCAATCCGGACAGCGCGGCAGCCAACAACCTGCTCCGCGGGGCCGACAAGTCGGTCCGCCAGCACCAAGCCGGTCTCACGGTCTCCCGAGCCGACGGCAACGGCAACACCTTCGACGCAACGGTCTTCGGCCTCTGGCGCGACCTCGCGAATCCCCTGGCCACCGCCCCGCCTGGCCCGGCCGGGCCGGCGGTCGGGACCTACAGCGCCATCGATCGGAAAGCCGGCGGCGCCCGGTTCGCGCTCCAGCGCCGTCTGTCGGCACGCCTCCGGCTCTCGGGCGGCGCCGACTTCCAGACGATGCGGGACGACCGCCTCAATCAACGAGCCCGGGGCGGCGTGTCCACCGACACCACGGTCGCCGACCAGCGGGAAACCGTGACCGAAATCGGTCCGTTCGTAAGCCTCCACCTCGAACCGACCGAGCGCCTAACGGTCACCGGCACGACGCGGTATGACCGGATCCGGTTCCAAGTGGCCGACCGGTATCTCCTCGATGGCGTCGATCAGAGCGGCGCCAAGACCATGGCCAGCGGCAGCGGGAGCCTCGCCGCGAGCTACACCTTTGGCCGGTCCGGTGCGGTCTACGGGTCGCTGGCCAATGCCTTCGAAACCCCGACCACGACCGAGCTGGTTAACCAGTCCAACGGCACCATCGGCTTCAATCGAGATCTCGGCCCGCAGCGGACCGTCACGACGGAACTCGGGTTTCGGACCGGGAGCGCGATCGCAGTGACGGGTGCCCTCTACCGTTCCTCGATTCGCGATGCGCTGGTCCAGACCCGGGAGCGAGACGGGCGGGCGTTCTTCGAGAATGCCGCTCGCCTCGTCATTCGGGGACTCGAGGCCGGGGCAACGTGGCGGCCGGCGCCGGGACACGCCATCCAACTCGTCTACACCCATACCGATGCGACCTATCAGCGGTATGTGCTCAAGAACGGCGCTGCCATTGATACCCTCGACGGCCGCCAGGTCCCCGGCATTCCCCGCCATGTCGTCCGCGCCATCGGCACGGCCACGGTCGGGATCCTCACCGCGGAATGGGACCAACAAATCATTTCCCGGTTCTTTGCCGACGACCGCAATACCATTCCGATCGACGGCTGGAAGGCGGGGGTAACGTCGGTCCGGCTCCAGAGTCGCTGGCCGATCAAGACCGGCGGCGGCCGAACCACCATCATGCCGTTTGTGGCCGTCAACAACCTCTTTGACCGCCGGTACGTGGCCGCGGCGACCGTTAACGGGTTCGGCGGTCGGGTGTTCGAACCGGCTCCGGGACGGTGGGCGTATGTCGGGGTCGATCTGAGCGTCGGACGAGGCGGCTGACTAGAGCAGACTGACCGGATCGCGATCGATGGCCAGCCGGACCTCCCGGCCGGCATCGAGCCGGGTCGCCGCATATCGCACCACACTGCCTAACGCCTCGGCGGGCCCCTTGATCAGGAAGTGCCACCGAAACCGGTCTTTGACCTTCTCGATCGGACAGGGCGCCGGGCCCAGCACGAGGACCGGAATCGCGTGGCGCTCTGCCAGCGCCACGACCCAGTTGGTCGCCTTCGCAGCCTCCCTCGACACCGCCGCTTCGTTCGGTCCGGAGAGGACAATGTTCACCAGCGAGACCTCCGGCGGATACGGCGGGTCTTTCCGAGCCGCCCCCTCGGCCGCCCAAAACCCCTCGGTGTCATGGTGGCTCGCCAGCCGTAACGCCGGGTGTTCGGGACTCTGGGTCTGGACCAGCACTCGGCCGCCTTTGGGCCCCCGCCCCGCCCGCCCGGCTACCTGGGTGATCAACTGGAAGGTCCGCTCCGCCGAGCGGAAGTCGGGCAGATGGAGACCGGTATCGGCGTCGATGACGCCGACCAACGTCACGTTCGGAAAGTCGATCCCCTTGGCCACCATCTGGGTGCCGATCAGAATGTCGACCTCGCCCCGCCCCACCCGGTCGAGGATCCGGTGGTGCGACCACTTGGTGCCCGTGGTATCGAGATCCATCCTGGCAATCCGGGCGCCGGGCACCCGCTCCGCCACCACCTGTTCGACTTGCTGGGTTCCGATCCCCCGGGCCCGCGACACCGCCGTGCCACACTTCTCGCAACTCGGATCGGGCGAAGCGGTGTAGCCACAGTAGTGGCATTTGAGCGCCGCCGGCGACCGATGGACCGTGAGCGAGATGCTGCAGTGCGGGCACATCTTCACTTCGCCGCAGGTCGGGCATTGGAGAAACGCGGCGTATCCCCGGCGATTGAGCAGCAGCAACGCCTGCTCGCCCCGGGCCACGGTCTGGCGGAGTCCGGAATCGAGCGCCTCACTCCACGGCACGCTCCCGATCTCCCGAATCCGGGGAGCCGTCTTCATGTCGATCAACTCGACCGGCGGGAGCGGCCGGGAGCCGACCCGGTCGGGCAACCGAATCATCGTCAGTCGGGCGCCGACGTCGGCCGCGCTTTCGAGACTCGGTGTCGCGCTGCCGAGAATCAGCTTGGCGCCTTCGAGCCGGCACCGAACCCGGGCCACATCGCGGGCATGATAGCGAGGCGCCTCGCCATTCTTGTAGGTCGCCTCGTGCTCCTCGTCCACGACCACGAAGCCCAGCGGAGAAATCGGCGCGAACACTGCGGAGCGAGGGCCGACCGCCACCAAGCGCTCCCCCCGGCGAAGCGCCCGCCAGGCGTCAGCCCGCTCGCCATCGGACAAGGCACTGTGGAGCACGGCGACCTTGTCCCCGAAGACGCCCCGCACTCGCGCCACCGTCTGGGGCGTCAGGCCGATTTCCGGCACCAAGACGATGGCGCCCTGACCCGATTCGACCGCCCGGCGAATCGCCTCGAGATAGACCAGCGTCTTCCCGCTTCCGGTCACCCCGAACACCAACGCCCCATCGCCGGGGGCGACCGCCTCGATGGCACTGACCGCCGACCGCTGGGGCCCAGTGAGTTCCGGCGGCGGAACCGAAATCTCGTGGTCGGCAAACGGATCTCGATATCGCTCCACGTCAACCAAACGGGCCAGACCCCCGGCAACCAACCCGTCGACGACGCTGGTGCTGACCTTGATCCGGTCCCGGATCTGATCCAGTCCAAGCGTGCCCTCGGCCTGTTCCAAGGCTTCGTAGAGGGCGCGTTGTTTGGGTTTCCTGGCAAAGCGCTCGTCCCGCTCGAGCAGATTGAGGCGGGCCACCAATTCGAGAACGCGGGACGTGGCTCGGTTCCCATCGGTGGCGGCCGGTTCGACCTCGATCGTGAGGGCGTCGACCCGCTGGAGCCGGTCGGCGACAGCCCAGAGCGGCTTCTTGAGCGCCCGCTCCGCCATCCGGATCGACGCCCGCCCCCCGCGCCGCTCCAACCACTCCGCCAAGGCTCCAGCCGTGCCGCCCCCGACCCGGGCACCCCGTCGCAGCGAGAGGAATACCTCGGACTCACCCCAGAGCGAAGCGGGTAGCATCGCCTTGAGCGTGGTGCCGATCGGAGCCCCGTAGTACCCCGCCACCCACTCAGCCGTCTTGAGGAGCGGACCCGGCAACGCCGGTTCGAGGTCGGGAGCCACCAGCACCTCTTTGGCCGTCATCTCGGGCGCGGCATCGTCGATGCCCACGACGATCCCCACGAGTTCGCGGCGACGAACCGGAACCACCACCCGGGCCCCGGGCACAAT
The DNA here is from genome assembly GCA_031431925.1 of Gemmatimonadota bacterium. Classification (GTDB taxonomy): domain Bacteria; phylum Gemmatimonadota; class Gemmatimonadetes; order Gemmatimonadales; family GWC2-71-9; genus SHZU01. Next base: position 8,373 of record JANPEL010000033.1, read on the forward strand.
CCGGTCGGCGAGGATTTCGGGAATGGCGTAGGTGTAGGGTGTCGCCAACGGGAGTGGCAGGGCGACGTGAGCAAAGCGGGGTGACGACATTGCCGGAATGTAGTCGGGCCCCGACGCCCCCCGGGTCAGGGCCGGACGGTAATCCCGAGTCCCGGCCCCGTCGGCAGCACGATCTGCCCGTTGGCAATGGTGGCCCCGAGGTACGGGTCGTGCGCCAACAAGGCGGCGCCGTCAAGGTCGGCGATGTCGACGAGCGGCGTAAACTGGGCCGCGGCGGTGATCCCGATCGAGCTCTCGATCATGCAGCCAACCATCACCATCAAGTGGTGCGCCCGCGCAATCGCGATCATCCGAACCGCTTCCCGGAGGCTGCCGGTCTTGGCCAACTTGATGTTGATGCCGTCCACGAGCCCGACGAGCCGCGGAATGTCCGTCGCGACGAGGCAGCTTTCGTCGACGATCACGGGAATCCTCGAAGCTCGCGCCACCGCGGCCAGGCCTTCGAGGTCCTGGGCTACCAACGGCTGCTCCAGCACGGTCACCCCGAAATCCTCGAGCACCGGCAACATCCGGATCGCCTGTTTCCGGGTCCACCCGCAGTTGGCGTCGACCCGAAGCTCCCGATCGGTTACCTCCCGAATGGCTCGGAGAATCTCGAGGTCGTTGTCGAGGCCAAGCTTGATCTTGAGCACCGGATATTGCGCCGCTTCAACGACCTTCTTCTTGATCATCTCCGGCGTGTCGATCCCGATCGTAAAGGTCGAGATCGGCGCCTTCGCGGCGTCGAGGCCCCAGAGCTGCCAAATCGGGACCCCGAGACGCTTGCCGACCAAGTCATGCAGCGCCGTGGAGAGCGCCGCCCGCGCCGAGTTGTTGCCGATCATCGCCTTTTCGAGGGCTCGCTCCGCGTCTTCCAGGTGGAACGCGTCGGTCGGCATGACCGTCGCATACGCATCGAGCGCGGCCAGGACGGTCTCGCAGGTCTCACCGTAGAACCGCTGCGGAGTCGCCTCGCCCCAGCCTTCCCTTCCGTCGTGGTCGATCACGCGGACCAAGACGGTCCGAAAGGTGTCGTGACTGCCGCGGGCGATTTTGAACGGGTGTTTGGTCTTGAGGGTCAGGATCTCGGCTTCAATTCGGAGGCGATTCGACACGGGAACCTCGTTGAATGGCATTGTATACAATTTAGACTGCGGATAATAGCTCAGGCCAGCGCTTTCGCAACCGCCACGACCCCATCGGCGAGTCGGCTGGGGACATAGCCACCTTCAAGTACCACCACGAGCGGCGTCCGGGGAAAGGCGGTCCGGAGCCGGAGAATCCACTCGGCGTAATGTTCGGGCTCCAGGGTAAAGCCGCCGAGGGGGTCGCCAAACATCGAGTCGAACCCGGCGGACACCAGAATGACATCGGGGGGCCACGACTCGGTGGCGAGGATGACGCCGGCCCAGAGCGTTTCGAGGTAGACGAGGGGCGGAAGCCCGGCCCGCATCGGCCGATTGAAGACATTGCCGGCGCCGCGCTCGTCGGCGGCGCCACTGAAGGGCCAGTGAGGCCACTGATGCATCGAAAGGAATCGGATCGTAGGATCGGCTTCAACCAGGGCCTGGGTGCCGTTGCCGTGGTGCACGTCCCAATCCAAGATCAGCGCCCGCCCGGCGCCCCGGGCTTGGGCCTCCCGGGCGGCGACGACCACGTTGCCGAGCAGACAAAACCCCATCGGAGCGGCGGCCAGGGCATGGTGGCCTGGCGGGCGGGCCGCCGCGAAGGCGGGCACCCCGGAGAGCGCCGAGTCGACGGCGGCCAACGCGGCGCCGGCGGCGCCTAACGCCGCGTCCCAGCTTCGGTCGTTCATGCCGGTGTCGGGATCGAGCTGGCCACCCCCGGCGGCCGCGGTGGCCGCGAGTTGGTCGAGATACGATCGCGGATGGACCCGCTCCAGCGAATCAAAGGAGGCCCCGGTCACTTCCCGGAGCGCGTCTGGATCGAGGGACCGGACTCGGTCCAGGATGGCCCGGAGGCGGGCGGGACTTTCCGGATGCCGGGGGCCCGCCGAATGCTCGTGGCTGGCCGCGGAGAAGAAGACGGGCCCCAACGGGCTTGCCACCGGAGAACTACCGGACCGGCGATCGCGCCCTGGCGAGGACGATCAGCCCGGCGTTCGCCACCACCCCGGCGTCGGCGATGGTTTCCGGTCCTTCCGCCAGTTCAGCGCCCCGGAACTTGACGAGGTATTGATCGGCCGGGCGCCGAACCCGCGCCGCCACGAGCGCCTGGATCTTGAGGTCGCGCACCAGCGCCGTCGGCGCGAGGTCGAGGCGGATCTCATCCCAGGCGTCGAGCACCATCACGCGAACCGGAATCGGATTCATTGCGGATTCGTCGGGAGGGTCGACAAGAACCGGCTGACGGCTTGGTCGAACAGCAGGGTCGACGCCCGAACCCGCTGGCCGTCGGCGTTGCCGAAGATCGCGATGGCGATTTCTTCACCGCCCTGCCCCCGCAACGTCAAGAACCCCTGCCCCTCTTTTTCGGGATAGGCGGCGTTGTGGGGCACCCGATCGGCGAAGAACGCCTTGGCCCGGGCGATCACATCCGCGGAGGACAGGGTCGTCGTGATTTCATGTACCATGGCGGCTCTTACAGCTTGAGGATGGTGACGCCGGTCGGCTGCGCCGGGATGGCGATCGAGCTGGCGACTTTCCGGGTGGCCAAATCCACGACATCGATGGCCCCGGGGTCCGAACCGATCGATTCCTGCGACACGTACGCGTACCGGCTGTCGGGGGAAAAGGCGATCCCGTGGACGATCTTCTTGGCGGTCTTGATCCGGGCCACTTCGGCCAGGGTCTTGAGGTCAATGATGCTGAAGCTCTGATCCTTCTTGTTGGTGACGATCGCAATCGAGCCGTCCGGCGCGGGTTCGACGTTGTACGCCCCGGGCCCGACCGGAATCTCCCGGGTCAACGTCAGCGAGGCGGCATCCCAGACCTGGACCGTGTTGCCGTAGTTGCAGGCCACGTACAGGGTCTTGTCGTCCGCGGACACCGACACGAACGTCCCGGCGCACTCTTTGTCCGCGAGGGTGGCCGGCGCCGGCGACGACCCGGCAGGGGTCTGGTGCTGGGCATGCGCCGGGCCGGCGGCCATTTTGTTCATGTCGTGGCCCTTCCCGGTCTTGACCCGCCGGGTGATCGCGAAGGTCCCGATATCGACTTCGAGAATTTCATCGCTATTCATGCAGGACACATACGCGAACGTGCCCGCGTGGTTCACCTTCACGCCGTGCGGCATATCGCAGGCCGGCAGGTCGGTGATCTTGGCCATCGTCGGCACGTGGACGATCGAGACCACATTGACCCGCGGACGATCGCCATGGAAATCGGAGTTGGCCACGAACGCAAACTCGCCGTCCGGGGTGATCGCGATCGTGGTCGGAAAGAGCTCCACGGTGGCCTTGCCGATCAAGGAATCGTTGCCGGCATCCAGCCGCCACAGAGTCCCAAACGGCACCCCGTGGGCAATCGTGATGAAGTAGGACTTCATGTCCGGCGCGACGGTGATGTTGTGGGGGCCGTCGATGTCGGCCGGCATGATGCCGACCGGTACCACCCGGTCCACGACCAGCGTCGCACCAACCGGCTTCAGCCACGTCACGATGTCACCGGACTCGCTGACAACCCCGACTCGGTACTTCTGCTCTTGCGCGACGGCCGCCGGGGCGAACGCCGCCGCCGCCACCAGCACCAGCCAACGGATCTGCATCAATTCGACTCCTCCAAGAACCGCCATCACTGTTCCGCTTCCGCCCAAATTTCTCGCTGATCGACCTCCGGTGTGCGAAGCACATCCATCAGCTTCGGCGGCCGGACCACCACGAGAACGAGTTCGCCGGCCGGGGGCGCCTCGATCCCCTGAACCGAGAGGAAGGCCGGCAGCCGGAGATCGCCCGGTAACTCGACCCGGTACCGGCTCCCGGCCCACGGGAACCGCACCACCCCACCGGGCCCGTCTCGTTCCACCTCGACAAAATAGTCGTCTTCGACCCGAAACACGCCTCCGGGCACCGATTCGCCGTCCCGGTAGAACGTCGGATCGAACGGCTCCCCCGCGAGCCGGGCAAAGTTGTGCTCGGTCGCCTCGTCGAACGCCTCGAGCGCGGGTTCCCGGGCTCGCCACTCCACGTGGTGACGAATCTCGTGGGTCAGGGTTTCCCAGACCTCGTGGTGCCAGTCGAAATCGTCTTGGTCCCGCGCCAAGGCCTGGAAGGAACCATGGTAGAGCACCACCCGGCTCCGAAGCGCATCGGGCTCGTCCGACGTCGTCGGAAGCGGAATACACTCCCCGAGTGTAAAGATCTCGCCCCGCTCCGGATGCGCCACCGTCCGCGGCGACACCACAATCTCCGAGATCCCGTCCAAAAACTCCTCCGGAATATCCGCCGCCAACCGCCGCACCAAGTCCTCAAACCCCGAAAGCTCCACGCCGTCAGCCGAGCGCCGAGTGCCGAGCGCCGAGTGCCGAGCCCAAATACCCGAGCACCGCGCCAAACGCGATCCGTTCCTGGGCCATCGAGTCCCGGTGGCGGACCGTCACCTGGCCGTCCTCCGCCGACTGGCCGTCGACCGTGATGCAAAACGGCGTCCCGACCTCATCCATCCGCCGATACCGGCGCCCGATGGCCCCGCTGTCGTCGTAGAAGCACGGCAGGTGCTTGCGGAGATCGTTGAACAACTCGGTTGCCTGCTCGGGCATCCGCTCCCGGTTCATCAAGGGCAGGACGGCCGCCTTGATCGGCGCGACCGCCGGATGGAACCGCATCACCACCCGGGTCTCACCCTCCACCATCTCCTCGTGATAGGCATCGGCCATGACCGTGAGCGCCACCCGATCGGCACCGGCCGAGGTCTCGACGATGAACGGCACGAACCGCTCGCCGGTGGCATGCTCGAAATACTCGAGCTTCTTGCCGGAGGCTTCCTGATGCCGCTTCAAGTCGAAGTCGGTCCGGTTGTGGATCCCCTCGATCTCGTGCCAACCGAACGGGAACTCATATTCGATGTCGTAGGCCGCCCGGGCGTAGTGGGCCAACTCGGTCGGCCCGTGCTCATGCCAGCGGAGCTTGGCTGGGTTCAAGCCGAGTTCATGGTGCCAGGCCATCCGCAGGACGCGCCACCGCTCAAACCATTCGGCGTCCGTTCCCGGTTTCACGAAGAACTGCATCTCCATCTGTTCGAACTCGCGGGTCCGGAAGATGAAGTTTCCGGGGGTGATTTCATTCCGGAAGGCCTTCCCGATCTGGGCAATCCCGAAGGGCACTTTCTGGCGGGAGCTATTGAGCACGTTCAAGTAGTTGACGTAGATCCCCTGGGCGGTTTCGGGCCGTAAGTACACCACCGAGGCCTGCTCTTCGACCGGTCCCATGAAGGTCTTGAACATCAGGTTGAACATCCGGGGTTCGGTCAGGTCACAGGTCGAGTGCTCCCCCGGTCGTTTCGAGGGCTTCTGGGGACAAAGGCCATCGCTCAGTTTGTCGGCCCGGAACCGGGCCATGCAGGTGCGGCAGTCGACCAGCGGATCGGTAAAGCCGGCGACGTGTCCCGACGCCTCCCAGACTTTCGGGTGCATCAGGATGGCGGCATCGAGGCCTTCGATGTCGTCCCGCGACCGAACCATGGCCTGCCACCACCGATCCTTGATATTTCGTTTCAACTCGACCCCGAGGGGTCCGTAGTCCCACACCGACCCCAACCCCCCGTAGACCTCGGAGGACTGGAATACGAACCCACGGCGTTTGGCGAGGGAGACGAGCTTGTCCATGACAGTCGGGGTGGCCATGCGAAACCAGGGTCAGAGATCCAGGGCGGCCGGGGCTGAATGCCGCCGCCAGGAACAAAGGTACCGATGGCCTAACTTGCAGGCAAGCAACGATTTGCGCTCATGGCAACTTGCCCTTTTCGGGGCAAGCCGGGAACCAGGCGGTGAGGCAAGGATGCCACAGCGCGAGCAATGGCAATAACTTAAGGGGTGTTCGATTCTGGCTTGGACTTTGCCTCTTCCATCGTCCCTAGAGCAGGCTTCCCCTCGAAGTCGACTGGTGACATCGGGCCGAGGCGCCGGCGTGGAGGTACACGATGCAACTTCATTCAGTCCGATCCGACCGACGAGGCTACTCCCTCGGCGAGCTCCTCTGGGTCATTGTGATCCTCGGGATCTTGGCAGCGCTGGCCATCCCGCGCCTCGATTGGATGAAATACCGGCTCAACGCGGAAAGCCGGAACATGTCGCTCCAGATGACCTATGCCCAGCGACTGGCGGTCAGTCTCCAGCACAACGTCCGGGTGACCATCGACCACGCCCAGCGCCGGCTGATCGTCGATGAGGACGCCAACAACGACGACACCTATACCGCGGGCGAGCGGCGCCGAGTCTTGCAGTTGGATGACGGCCTCAACTTCGAGAAAAACGGCGTGGCCGACCTTCCCTCGCCGTCCCCGACCAATGAAGTGACCCAGGTCATTTACCGCCGGGACGGCAGCGCCGACCAGGCCGGCGTGATCTTCCTGAACACCATTCGCGGGGTGGCGATGAGTTCGAACCAAGACGCCCGGGCGCTCGAGATTGCCCGGGCCACGGGGCGGGCCACGATCTACCGTTACCTGAACAGCACTTGGATAAAGGGGACCTGAATGAACCGCAAAGGTTTCACCCTGATCGAGGTGCTGATCGCCGTGGTGCTGCTGAGCATCGCGGTGGTCAGCCTGGGCCAGTTCATGGGCAAGTATCAGAAGGCCACGGCCAACGCCACGATGCTGTCGACGATGACCTCGATCGCCAAGGAGCGGATCGAGTTGGTCCGGGGCGACCCTCGCTACACCACCATGACCGCTCGGTACGGCGCCGGCGCCAGCGCCGACACCACCGGTTTTCCCGGCTATTCGATGATTCGCCGCCGGACCTTCGTGACCCGAGATCAAACCGGCGCTCCCGCCCGCGACCGGACGACCGTCACGGTTCGGGTCTTTACCACCACCGCCATCGTCAAGGACACGGTCAGTCTGACTGCCGTGATTGCCAGGCCATGAAGAAACCCACTCGGCCCGAAGCCGGCTTCTCGCTCGTCGAGCTGCTGGTGACCCTGGTGGTGCTCAGCATGATCATGGGCACTACGGTCTTGTTCTTCCAGAACCAGAACAAGAGTTTCATCCAGGGCAGCGAGAAGATGGACCTGCTCCAGAACGCTCGCTACACCGTGAGTCAAATGGAGCGATTGGTGCGGACGCTCGGCGCGGGCGTAACCGGCCAGCAGCCGATGGTGGTCTACGGCGGCAACGACGTCATCGCCTTCAACAGCGACTATCTCGAAACCGACACCACCAACTTCCGGTGGGCGGTGAACTTCAATCCGAGCATGGCGGCGGCCCTCGGAACCGCCTGGACCGTCGGTACCGCCGGAACGATCCCGAACACGGCCTACACCTACCCCGCGCAAACGTTCCTGCTCGGGAATGGTTCGCCGAGCCCGGCCGAGACCAAGATGTTCTGGTTTGCGCCGGACTCGGCCACCTCGCGGACCGATGACTATGTGCTCTGGGAGCGGACCAACGCCGGCCCGGCCGAGTACATCGCCCGCAACATCCTGGCGTATCCGGGCCGGCCGTTCATCCAGTACTTCTTGGCCCGGCGGTTGGGCACCGGCCTCGATACCCTGATCATCGCGAGCGGGGGGCTGTTGCCCCTCAAACGGCTGGTCCTCCAATCGTCCTTCACCTCGTCCGACACCGCCAACGCAGTACGGCCGGACAGCGTCAAGGCCGTGCGGGTCAACATCAGGGTCTCCAATGGCAAAGTCGGATCCGAAGAGCGCTACCGGGACTTCTCCCAGTTGCTCCAGGTCCCAAACAACGGCCTGCCCTCACCGAACGTCTGCGGCCGGTCGCCGTTTCCGCCGACCACCTTCACGGCCACCCAGGACACCGTACCGGGGTCCGGCGTCCTCACGCTAGCCTGGAATCGGTCGCCCGATCATGGGGGCGGCGAGTACGACATTCGCCAGTACGTCCTCTATCAACGGGATGACACCGCCACCGTGTGGATCGACCCCTTGATGATGGTTCGGGCCGACACGACCACGGCGTACTCCGTCATCCTGGGCGGCCTGATCCCGGGTGCCTCGTATGACTTTGCCGTGGCGGCCCAGGACTGTACCCCCAGCCAATCGACGTTGTTCTCCGTTACCCAGAGTGCGCCATGACGCAACAGGAGAGTTCCATGACCCCGATCGTCCGGAACGAGCGAGGCGTCGCGTTGGTGCTGACGCTGCTGATCACCCTGGCCAGCGCGGCGCTCGCGATCGGCGGCGTCATGGTCGCGGGCAGCGGCACCCTGACGGCTAAGTTCTCGGCCAAGGAAGCCGCGCTCCACTCGCTCTCTGACGCCGGCCTGGAGCTGGCCCGAGACTCGATTAACCGGGTCCCGACGATCCTGCCGGACACCGGCTACATCCAGATCGTTCCCGCCAGCACGATCATCGACGCGCAAGGCAACACGGTCGCCGGCTATACCCGATCGGTCTATGCCGGGAAGACCGGCGGGCGCACCGGCGGGCCGGCCACCGCAGGTCAATACGGCAGCAACTTCATGAGCATTGTCTCGGTGATCAACGACCCCCGGGGATCGGTGGCAGCCCGGCGCGGTCTTTTTACGCAGGAATCGTGGTCGCGGTTTGCCGTCGCGATCAACCTGTGGAGTAACGGCGGCGTCGTCTACGGGTGCGGGGAGTCGATCGCGGGTCCGTTTCACTCCAATCACAATCTCCAGCTGCAAGGCGGCTGCACCACCCCCAAGGTTGACTTCTTCGGGCCGGTGACGGTCACGGGCACCATCTCCAACACTGGTTCCGGCAACTTCACTCAGGGATCGAGCACCGGCGCGAGCGTATTGGCTTGGCCGACCGCCGCCCAGTTCGGCACCATGCAGCAGTACGCCCAGGACGCCGATGTGGCCGGGGGCGACTACGACATCACCGGCGGCAACACCGGCACGAACCGGCCCTGCACCCGGCTTGACTTTCAGGTGCTCGACTCGAACCGGGACGGCATCATTCAGTGGGACGAGGGATACGTCAGGGTCTTCAAATGCCTCAACACCAGCGACAGCTCGCTGGCGTATGTTACCGCTCGGCGGTGGCCGACCGTCCCGCCCTTGGCGGTCGGGGCGACCGTGGCCGACGACCCCAACTTGGTTTCACCGAATTGCGGACGGCCCGGCGTCGGGGTCTTCGAGTCGGCTCGGAGCCGGTACCTCGCCTTCGCGCCCGCCATCGGGCGCGACTCGGCGCGGGCGGCGCTCCTGGCGGCCAACCACCGCTGCTACTTGGGCGGAGACCCACGGCTGTTTACCGCGATGACGGGGGACACCTTAGTCGCCGACTCGGCTACGGTGAACGCGAACCTCAACGTCCTGACCGGCGGGAAGTGGATTCGCCGCCGGTCCGGGGCCCACTCGTCGGTTACCCCGGTTCGAAATACGATTGCCACGGGCGGCGACGCCGAGTACTGGATCCCCCTCGGCAAGAACCCGAATTTCAAGGGCGTCATTTATGTGGCCGGCGACGTGGCGCTGAGTGGACGACTCAGGGGACGGGTGTCCGTCGTGACCACCGGCAACATCGTGTTGGCCGACGACTTCCAGTACTGGACGACGCCCGGCTCCAACTGCAGTGAGACCGGTGACATCTTCGGGGCGATTAGCGCCACCAATGTGTTGATCGAGGACAACAACGTGCAGGTGCCGTTTCGGTCGCGCAATGTCGGGTCGGTCGCGGGGACCGGCACCTACCGGGGCGGCTTCGACGACACCCCCGCCGATGAGAACTACCACATGTTCATGATCATGCTCGGCAATTGGGGCGGCGATATCCCGGGCATTCCCGTTTACACGGGGCCGGGTAGCCCCGGGATCCCCGGCACCCTTCCCGACCGCTGCGCCGACGCGGCCGCTGGCTGCGTTCGGGTCACCGGCGGGATGGGCTTGGGCCGGATCGACTGGTGGACCTATTGGCCGGTCGGCAACAGCAATTCATCGGGGTGGGCCGAGCGCCATGCCTATGACATCTGTGGCGCCACGAATCCGCCCCCGTACTTCCCAACCACGGGCCGGTACATCAAGAGCCGGTACTACGAACTCGACCCCGTCTGGCTCAATCAGACGACGATTGCGGGGTATTATCGGGAGTTGCAGAGTAGGTAGGACTCGGCACTCGGCACTCGGCGCTCGGCGCTCGGCTTACCGGGTTTCGATGATTTGGTCGCGGCGGGTGCCGACGCTGACGTAGCGGATCGGGGTGTCGGAGAGGGATTCGAGACGGGCCAGGTAGGCCCGGGCGTTGGCGGGGAGATCGGCCAGGGTCCGGGCGTCGGCGGTTGAGGTCCTCCAACCCGGGAGGACTTCGTACACCGGCTTCAGGCGTTCGAGGATGGAGACGTCGGCGGGCATTTCGTTGATCGCGTGGCCGTCCAGTTGGTAGCTGACCGCGACCGGAATCTCGTCGAATCCATCGAGCACATCGAGTTTGGTTACCGCCAGCGCGGTCAGCCCGTTGACCCGGGCGGCGTAGCGCGCCACCACCGCGTCAAACCACCCACAACGGCGAGGGCGGCCCGTTACGGCCCCGAACTCGTGGCCGACCCGTCTCAGTTCCGCCTCTTCGGCATCGGCCGCCAGCGTGGGCAGGGGGCCGTTCCCGACCCGGGTCGTGTAGGCTTTCACCACTCCCAGCACACCGTCGATCATGGTCGGCCCGATCCCCGTTCCGACCGCGGCCCCACCGGCCGTGGTGTTGGATGACGTTACGAACGGATAGGAACCATGATCGACGTCCAGCAGGGATCCCTGTGCCCCTTCGAGGAGCACTCGTTTCCCGGCCTTGAGGGCCCGGTGGAGATGGGCCCCCGTGTCGGTGGTGAGGGCCCGAAGCCGGGGCCCGATGGCCCGGACCAGGGCGACATGCTCCTCCAGCGAGGCCCGCTCGGTCATCCCAGCCAAGGCCAGCCACTCGTTGGCTCGCTCGATCCGGGCCGGGAGTAGCGCTTCCAGTGCCGTCAGATCGCCCACCAGGCCGACGCGGAGGCCCCGCCTCCCGTATTTGTCCTCGTACGCGGGCCCGATCCCGCGTTTGGTGGTGCCGATGTTCTGGCGGCGCTCCTCGGCCAAGTCGAGGAGTTTGTGATAGGGAAGCACCAGATGAGCCCGATCGGACACCAGGATCCGTCCGGTGGTTGAAATCCCCCGTTCCTCCAAACCATCGAGTTCGGCGAAGAAGCTCTCCGGATCGATCACGACGCCGTTGCCTAACATGCAGGTCGTGGTTTGATGGAGCATGCCGCTTGGAATCAACCGGAGGACGAACTTGGTCTCCCCGATGACGACGGTATGGCCGGCGTTGGCCCCGCCTTGGTAGCGGACGACCAGATCAGCCCCTTCGGACAGCACGTCGACGAGTTTGCCCTTGCCCTCGTCACCCCACTGAGAGCCGACCACGACGAGGCACCGCAACTTGGAATCGAACATCAGCGTTTGGTCCTTGGGGCAAGCACGGCGGTCTCCACGTCGGTCGAGTCAAGCGCCCGGGCGGTCTGCGCGGACACCCCACCGGCCTTGACCAACTCGGCCACGTGTTGCTGGAAGGTCTGCATCCCCGACTTCCCATACCCGCGCGTCATCAAGTTCTTGACGTCCATGATCCGGGCGGGGTCTTTGATCGCATCGCGGACGGCCGGCGTTGCGATCAGGATCTCGGTCGCGAGGATTCGCCCGGACCCGTCCTTGCGCGGGAGGAGCCGCTGCGACACGATGGCCGCCACCGCTTCGGAAAACCGGACCAGGCCGATTTCCCGCTCCTCGTAGGGGAGCATCGCGATGACCTGACCGATCGTCGTGATCACGTCGGGGGTCGGCATGGCGCCGATCACCAAGCGGCCGGTTTCGGCGGCCTTGATGGCCGTGTCGAGGGTCTGGATGTCGTGCACGTCACCGATGACAATGACGTCCGGGTCCTGACGGAGGGCGGCCTTGATCCCGACGGCCACCGACGGCGTGTCGATCCCGACCTCGCGCTGGGTCACCGAGCAACTGATATCGCGGTGGAGAAACTCGATCGGGTCCTCGATCGTGACGATATGGCGTTGCTGATTCTGGTTCATGTGGTGCAGCAGCCCGGCCACCGTCGAACTCTTGCCGCTCCCGCTGACGCCGGTCACCAGCACGAGACCGCTCCGGGCCTCGGCCAGTGCTTGAACCGCCAAGGGAACCCCGAGGTGCTCGAGCGTCGGGACGGTAAACGGAATCACCCGCATGACGATCATGAACGACGATCGCTGGCGGAGGAGGTTGACCCGAAAGCGACCCACGCCCGGGAGCCCCCACGAGCAATCATGATCGGTAATCTGATCGAGCCGGCTCCGGTCGGATTCGGTCCCGATCAGTTTCTCGGCCACGGCCCGGGTCTGGTCGGGGGTGAGCCGCTGCTTGGTGAGCGGAACCAACTTGCCGTCGATCCGGGCCCGGAACACGTCACCGGCCTTGATGTGGAGATCGGATGCCCCCCGGTCCACGGCGGCCTTGATGATCTTTTCGATCGGAACTCCCGACACAGTCAGGTTCCTTTCAAAGGAAGAAATCCCATCCGCTGCTCGACCCCGGCAATCGTCTCCGACGCCAGCGCCCGGGCCCGTTCCGCTCCCCGGGCAATGGCCCGATCGACGGCACCGGCATCGGCCCGGAGTTCGTCACCCCGAATCCGGATCGGCGTCAATTCCGCGATGACATTGTCGGCCAGCACCCGCTTGCAGTCAATGCAGCCCCACCCCGCCGTCCGGCACTTGGTCGCGACCTCCGCCACGGTGGCCGGCGGCGAGAAGTGCTGATGCAACGTGAAGAGATTGCAAAGCTCGGGCGTACCCGGATCCTTCTTGGTCTTTCGCGCCGGATCGGTCTTCGCGGGCCGGAGCTTTTCCCAGATCTGCTCCGGCGTCTCGAACACTCCAATAGTATTCCCCAAGCTCTTCGACATCTTGGCCTCGCCGTCGAGGCCGAGAATCCGCTTGGCCGGGGTCAGCAGCGCCTTGGGCTCCGGGAGGAACGGAGCCGCCGGCGAAAACGCCGCGTTCCACGACCGGGCAATTTCCCGCGACAGTTCGAGATGCTGGACTTGATCCTCGCCGACCGGCACCAAATTGGCCCGGTAGAGCAGGATGTCGGCGGCCTGCAGCACCGGATACATTAGCAGACCGGCGGGCACCCGTTCCATCCGTTGGGACTTATCCTTGAACTGCGTCATCCGCTCCAGTTCGCCGATCCCGATCACGTTGGTGAAGAACCACATCAGCCGGGTGTGTTCGGGAACATGGGACTGGGCAAAGATGATCGAGCGCTCCGGATCGAGACCGGCCGCCATCAGGCTGACCAGCATGTCCCGGGTCCGCTCGGCTAACTGGGCCGGATCGTACTTGACCGAGAGCACATGGAGATCGACGACGCAGTAGAGGCACTCGTGCTCGTCCTGCAGCCGAACCCAATTCTTGACGGCACCCAGCCAGTTGCCAAGGTGCAAATCGCCGGTGGGTTGGATGCCGGAAAAGACTCGATCCATGGCTCGTTCGCTCGGGGTTAACAGGACGCAACGGGCAAGCTAGCCACCCGAAAGGTCACTCGCAAGATGAACTCCTCGTTGAACTTAACGCAGTTGGCGACGACCGCGGCGGCGCGGGCCGCCGACTACCTCCGCCAGGTCGAACGCCCGGTCGATCCGGCCGCCTGGACCCCCAAAGGTCAGCACGACTTCGTCACGATCTGCGACCGTGAGGCGGAGTCCATCATCGCCGAGGTCCTGCTTCGGGGCGAACCTGGTTCGGTCGTCATGGGGGAGGAACTCTCGCCCGAACGCCAGCGGGGCAAGCTGACGTGGATCGTCGATCCCATCGACGGCACCACCAACTTCATCCACGGTTTTCCAGCCTACGCCGTGTCCATTGCCGCCGAGGTGGACGGGGTGCTCGAGGCGGGCGTGGTCCTCCACGTCGAACCGAACCGGCTCTATCACGCAGCGCGCGGCCAGGGAGCGTGGTGTGACGAGATGAGGTTGCGGGTGTCGGCCATCGACTCACCGGGATTTGCGCTAATCGGCACCGGTTTTCCTTTCAAACATCCGGAACACCTCGCCGCGTATCAGCCCCAGTTTGCCAGGATCGCCATGGCCACGTCCGGGATTCGCCGGGCCGGCTCGGCGGCGCTCGATCTCTGCTGGGTGGCTGCCGGGGTGTTCGACGGGTTCTGGGAGCTGATGCTGGCCCCCTGGGACATGGCGGCCGGCGTGCTCCTGACCAGGGAAGCGGGCGGGCGGGTTACTGATCTCAGTGGAAGAGACATCGGAGCCGCGGATGCCGCCGTCGTCGCGGGAAATCCCTCGATCCACGCCTGGCTGCTCGAAACTCTGGCCTCGGCGGCCGGCCCTACGCGGCCTGAGTCAGAATCCTCGGCCCGGCCGCAGTGACCGCCACGGTGTGCTCGAAGTGCGCCGACAGCGAGTGGTCGGCGGTTACCACGGTCCACTTGTCGGCCAGGAGCTTGGTCTTGTAATCGCCCATCGTAATCATCGGCTCGATCGCGATGGTCATCCCTTCGAGCAGCCGTTCACCCCGTTTGGGCCGGCCGTGGTTCGGGACCTGGGGATCCTCATGCATCTTGGTTCCAACCCCGTGCCCCACCAATTCCCGAATCACACCGTAACCACCGGCCTCGGCCACCGTCTGGATCGCGTGGCCGATGTCGCCGATGTGGTTCCCGAGCCGAGCCTGTTCGATCCCGGCGGCGAGGGCCCGCTCGGTCGTTTCCAGAAAGACCAGCGTTTCAGGAGCTACCGCCCCGATCGGAACGGTAATGGCACTATCAGCGTGGAAGCCGTCAACACAGACGCCGCAGTCGATGCTGACAATCCCACCCTCCCGAAGCGGGCGCTTCGGTGACGGGATCCCGTGGACGACTTCCTCGTTGATCGAGATACAGAGGCTCTTGGGGAACCCGTAGAGGCCTTTGAACGACGGCTTGGCGCCCTGGTGGCTTCGGATGAACTTCTCCGCTTCCCGGTCGAGGTCCTCGGTGGTAATCGAAGGCTTGACGAGACCCCGGCACAACTCGAGCGTGGCAAACACGATGGCCCCGGCGCGGGCCATGGTGTCGATTTCACGGGGCGATTTGAGGGTGACCATGGGAGACAGGGCTATCGGCCGACCGCGGCTTCCGCGGCCGCGGCAATCGACTCGACCGACCCAACGGCCGGAATCTTCGTCACTCCACCCCGGGCCTCGTACCAAGCCACCACCGGCGCTGTTTGGTCGCGGTAGGCGGTGAGTCGCCGTTGGACGGCGGTCGGGTCGTCATCCGCCCGGCCTTCGATGGTGCGGCGCTTGGCGATCCGGGCCAGGATCTCCTCGTCGGTCACCTCGAAGAACAACACCAGGTCGATCTTCCGCCCCAGCCCGGCGAGCAACGCCGCCACGCCTTCCGCCTGAGGAATCGTCCGGACCACGCCGTCGAAAATGACCCCGCGGCTACTCGCCGGCTTGGCAATTTCTTCGCCGACGATCCCCATAATGATGTCGTCGCTGACCAACGCCCCGGATTCCATCACCGCCCGGGCCTTCAGTCCCAGCGGAGTTCCAAGCTTGACCGCCTCCCGGAGCAAATCCCCGGTGGCCACCTTCGGAATCCCGAGCCGCTCGGCGAGAATCACCCCTTGGGTCCCCTTGCCCGCCCCAGGCGGCCCCATCAACAGAATATCCACCGCCCCCCCTTTCCTAAAAATAAGGGGCGGGCTTCCGCCCACCCCGAGTGCCGAGCCCTAAATGAACCGCTGCTGCCGGCCCCTGAACTTGACCCGACCGGTCTTCATGAAGCTATCGTACTTCCGGAGCGTCCGGTGCTGCTCGATTTGCGCGATCGTGTCGAGCAAGACGCCGACGACGATCAGGATCGAGGTCCCGCCGAACGCAGACTGGTAGTTGAATTGCCGGGCCACGATCGTTGGGATGATCGAGATCAACGCCAGGAACAGCGAGCCCGGCAGCGTAATCCGACCGAGCACTTGGTCGATGTAGTCGGCCGTGGCCGCGCCCGGCTTCACGCCGGGAATGAACCCGCCCTGCTTCTTCAGATTTTCCGACAAGTCGACCGAGTTGAAGATGATCGAGGTGTAGAAGTAGCTGAAGAGCACGACCATGACGGCAAAGACGATGTCGTAGGGCAACTCGCCGGGCGTGAAGAAATTGGCGATGTCCTTGAGGGACTCGCTCTGGGTAAAATTGGCAATCGTGCTCGGCATGATGATGATCGTCTGGGCAAAGACGATCGGCATGACGCCGGCCGTGATCAGCCGGATCGGGATAAAGGTCTTCTGGCCCTCACGGACCCGGCCGCGCCCCATGACTTTTCGAGGGATTTGGATTGGGATCCGCCTGGCGGCGATGGTCATCGCGACCACCGCGGCAATGGCGCCGATGGCCAAGGCTACGACGATGAAGGCCCCGCCGAAGCTCACACCGCCAACCCGGACTTGATCGATCAACTGGAAGGTCGAGGGCCAGAGCCGCTCGATGATCGACACGGCGATGAGCAAACTCATCCCGTTCCCGATCCCTCGTTCGGTGATCTGCTCACCGAGCCACATCATGAAAATCGCGCCGACGGTCAACGTAAACCACATCGTCAGCCGGGCCGCGAAGCCAGGGTTGGCGATAGCGCCCGGAATCGACTCTGTGAACGCGGTGAAGGTGATCGCCTGCGAAAAGGCGATCACGATGGCCATGTACCGGGTCCACTGAGTGAGCTTTTTCTTCCCTTCCTCGTCCTTCTGCATCTTGCTCACGGTCGGGAAGATCCCGCCGAGCAGCTGGAAGATGATGGAGGCAGAGATGTACGGCATGATCCCCAAGGCGAAAATCGTGGCCCGATAGAGGCCGCCGCCCAGGGTGTCGTACAACTGGAAGAAGGTACTGGTGCCCTGATTGCTGTTGATGAACGCCTGGAGGGCGTCCACGTTGACCCCGGGGGCGACAATGTGCGCCCCGATCCGATAAATCAGGATCGCGATCAGGGTAAACGACAGCTTGCGTTTGAGTTCCTCGTCAATCCCAAGCGAGGGGAGACCTTGGGCCGGACTCGTCACCTTACGCCTCGACTTTTCCGCCGGCCGCTTCGATCTTGGCCTTGGCGTTCCCGGAAAGTGCCACGCCCCGAACCGTGAAGGCCCGCGTGACGTCGCCTGTGGCCAACAATTTGACGATGTCGGTGGCCTTCTTGATCAAACCGGCCGCCGCCAACGTTTCAGGCGTGATCTCATTGCCGCTGACCTTCTCCAGGCTGCGAAGGTTGACGGCCTGAGCGGTCTCTTTGAACGGGTTGGTGAAGCCCCGTTTGGGCAGCCGCCGGAACATCGGCATCTGACCGCCTTCGAATCCGGGATTGGTCGAGCCGCCGGTCCGGGCCTTGTGACCCTTGTGACCCTTACCCGACGTCTTGCCAAGCCCGCTGCCGACGCCACGACCAACCCGGCGGCGCGCGACATTGCTGCCCTTGGCCGGCTTCAGGTTGGAGAGAGTGATCTTGCTGGTCATCCTGCGTTCTCCGCCTTGCTCACTTCGACCATGTGCCGAACCTTGAACAACATGCCCCGAATCGAGGCATTGTTGACCACTTCGACCACGGCCTGATGTTTAAACAGCCCGAGCGATGCCAAGGTCCGGCGCATCGTCTCGCTGTGGCCGATCGACGACCGGATCTGCTTGACCCGAACGCGGGCCGCGTCTTTTTCGGCCGGAATCGTGGCGGCGTAATAGACCGGTCCCTGCCGGAAGACTGCTGGATTGCGTCCCATCGCTGCTACCCCTCCTGCCGCGGCTTATACCCAAGGGTCTCGACCTCGACCCCGCGTTCCCGGGCCACCTGCCGGGCCGACACCAACGAACGGAGCCCATCGATTGTTGCCCGCACCATGTTGTGCGGATTGTTCGACCCGAGGCTCTTGGTGAGAATATCGCTGATCCCGACGCACTCGAGCACGGCGCGGACCGCACCGCCGGCAATGACGCCGGTACCGGTCGCCGCCGGCTTGAGCAGCACCCGGCCCGCGCCATGGTGGCCGAGGATTTCGTGCGGAATCGTGGTCCCGGTCCGGGGCACTTCGGTCATGGCCCGCTTGGCCGCCTCAACCGCCTTGCGCACGGCTTCGGAGACTTCGTTGGCCTTGCCCGTGGCAAAACCGACCCGGCCCTTGCCGTCGCCGACCGCGACCAGCGCGTTGAACGAGAACCGCCGGCCGCCTTTGACGACCTTGGCCACCCGATTGATGTCCACGACTTTCTCGATGAACTCGCTCGGCGCTTCCCGGTCCCGCCGGCCACCATCGCGCCGGCCCCGCTCGCCGCCACGGCCGCTCCCGCCTCCACCACTCGCCCCGCGACCACGACTCCGACCCCGGCCCGCTTCGGCCGGTGCTTCGGTCGGTTCTGTCGCCTGCACGTCAGGTTCGGTCATTTAGAACTCCAATCCGCCTTCGCGAGCGCCGTCGGCGACCGCCTTGACTCGCCCATGATATCGGAAACCGGCCCGGTCGAACACGACCTTGGCGATTCCGGCTGCTTTAGCCTTCGAGGCGAGCAACTTGCCCGTGGCCTTGGCCCGCGCCACCTTGCCGGTGCCGTCGAGCTCGATGCCTTCGCTCCGATCGGCCACGCCGAGCAACACCACGCCCTTGTCGTCGTCCACCAACTGGGCATAGATGTGCTTGATCGACCGGAAAATGACCAAGCGCGGACGCTCGGGCGATCCGGAGACTTTCTTCCGGACGCGGAGATGGCGGCGATACCGCCGCTCTTCGCGCGTCTTCGGTGCATGAATTGAACGCATGGGTTACTTCGCTCCCGTCTTGCCGGCCTTACGGCGGACCTGCTCGCCCTGATACCGCACACCCTTGCCCTTGTAGGGTTCGGGCGGGCGAATCGAGCGGATGTCCGCGGCGACTTGACCAACCAGTTCCTTGCTGGGCCCCGAGATCTTCACGACGGTGTTGTTCTCCACCACCATCTTGATCCCCGCGGGGGCGTCGTACTTCACCGGGTGCGAGAACCCCAGGCTCAAGTTGAGTCCCTTGGGCGACACTTCGGCCTTGTACCCGACACCCTGAATTTCGAGGACCTTCTCGAAGCCCTTCGAGACGCCTTCGACCATGTTGGCCACCAGGGTCCGCGACAGTCCGTGCAACGCCCGATGCATCGGTTCGTCGTTCGGCCGGCTGACGGTCACCTCACCGTTGTCCATGGCCAGCTTCATCGTCGGGTGAATGATCCGAGAGAGTTCTCCCTTCGGACCTTTTACCAGAATCGAGTTGCCGTTGATCTGGACGGTGACATCCTTCGGCACCGGCACTGATCTCTTTCCAATCCGCGACACGGTGGGCCTCCTACCAGACGACCGCGAGGAGTTCACCGCCCAAGTTCGCGGCTCTGGCATCACGGTCGCTCATCAACCCCCTGGGGGTTGAGACGATCGCCATACCGAGCCCGTTCTTGATCCGGGGAATCTCACGGCTCTTGACGTAGCGGCGCAGGCCGGGCGTGGACATTCGCTTCATCTCTCGAATGACCGGGCGCTCGTTATGATAGCGCAGGGTGATTCGAATGACGCCGCGAGGCCCATCCTCGACCAGCTTGAAATCCGCGATGTAGTGGTTGCTGTGGAGAATCCGCGCCACCTCGGCCTTGAGCCGTGATGCGGGGACTTCCACTCGGCGATGCCCAGCGGCACCCGCATTGCGGATGCGGGCGAGCATATCCGCCACAGGGTCTGTCATGCTCATGCGCGATCCCTTCCCTTACCAACTCGCTTTGCGCACGCCGGGGATGTGTCCCCGGAGCGCGAGTTCTCGAAAGCACATCCGGCAGAGGCCGAATTTGCGTAACACCGCCCGTGCCCGGCCACAGCGCTGACAACGCCGAACCGCCCGAGCCTTGAATTTCGGAACTCGCTTTGCGCGCTCGATCCAACAGGTCTTGGCCATAGTTCCTTACATCCCCCGCTTACACGGTCCGCTTCGGGGTTTCGCCCCGGAACGGCCAGCCGAATTCCCTTAACAACGCCATGGCCAGGTCATCGCGGCCGGCGGTCGTCACGATTGTGATGTCCATCCCGTGGATCTT
>JANPEL010000034.1:0-11082 GCA_031431925.1 Gemmatimonadota bacterium
GAGCTGCTGGTGAGCCCGTCGCCCACCTGGGGCCACCAGATCGCACTGGCGGCGCTGTTTCGCCGGCTCGATCCGTTCGTCGCCCGCCATCGGCTCGGAACCACGTTGTTCGCGCCAGCAGACCTCGATTTCGGCCGGGGATACGTCGCCCAACCCGATCTCTTCGTCGTCCCTGAGGTCGCGATCCGAAAGCTGCTCGACTGGCCCGACTGTGGGGTTCCGGCTTTCATCGCCGAGATTTCGTCGCCCTTGACGAGCCGGGGCGACCGGAAGGTGAAGCGGCCGGCGTATCAGCGAGCGGGCGTGGGCGAGTACTGGATCGTGGACCCGGACTCCCGGACCGTCGAACGGTGGCAGCCCGCCGACACCCGCCCGGAGGTCTGTCTCGATCGGGCGGTGTGGCAGCCGAACCCGGACATTGAGCCATTCGAACTCAACCTGGGTGAGTACTTCTCCGAGATCTGGGGCGAGGAGCCTCGCTAGAGCCCCATCGGCGGTTGTCGCGGGGATCGTGCCCAAGGTGCGGTGAGGCAGGTCAGTGATCGGTGACGAGGCGGCCGGCCACCACCACCGCGGCCACCCGGCGGATATTCCTGATGTCGAGAAGCGGGTTGCCGGCGAGCAAGACCAGGTCGGCGAGTTGACCCGGCGCGATCGTTCCGAGCGAATCCGTCATCCGGAAATACCGGGCCGGCTCGACGGTGGCCGTTCGAATCGCCTCCGCGGGCGTTAGGCCGAGACTGTCGACCATAAAGATCAATTCGTCATGGAGCGAATGGCCGGGATAGGAGAGCAGCACGCCGAGGTCGGTGCCGGCCAGCAATTTGACGCCTCCGGCCTTGAATCGCCGGAGGCCCTCGAGTCCTTGGGCGATCTGCTCGGCGAAGTACTCGCGAGGGGCGTCGAACGGCTTGAGAGCCCGCTGGGCCTGCCAGGACGCCCGCAACTGCGGCGTCACCAGGGACGCCAGTGAATCGCCGGGGTCGTTGCCGGCCACCCTGGCATCGATCAGACTGTCCGAGTTGGCCCGCAAGAACGAGGCGCTCAAGGTCGGGTCGATCCACATGTCGGCGGCGACGATGCCACGGACGACGCGGTCCCGGCGAACGGCCGGCATCTTCTCCAAGTCGCCGAGCCCTTCCAGATGCTCGATGCTTCGCATCCTGGCCGCCAAGGCGCCCGAGAGGCCGACATCGGGACCGGGCAGATGCCCCGCGGTGAAGAGCCCCCGCTTCCCTGCCGAGGCCATGAGAGCGGCGTAGGCCGCCTTCGGCGGAGAGTTCCGAGCCTTGACCACGTCGACCCCCAGCGCCGCAATCCGGGCCACGGCCCGCCGCGCCTGCTCCGGCGTGTCGACGCCGATCCGCTCGGCCATGAGCTCCTTGATGCCTGGTACGTCGAGGGAGCCGACCTTGTTCTTCCACAACCCGTTTTCGATGATCGGGCCGGCCACCATGATTCGCGGCCCGACCACCGCGCCCGCCCGGACCTCCCGTCGCCACCGAAGGACCGAATCGAGACTGCCGCCCAGGTCCCGGACCGATGTCACCCCATACCGTACCAACGTCGCGAGCGACCCGCGGCCCGCCGCACCCAGGTGGACGTGCATGTCCCAGAGCCCCGGCATGACGAAGAGGCCGCGGCCGTCGATGAGCCGAACGCCGGCGGGCGCTGGTCCACCCGATGGGCCAATCGACTGGATCCGCCCATCGCGGATCAGAATGGTCGCGCCGCTGATCGTGGTCCCCGCGCCGACATCGACGGCCGTGGCCCCAGCGATGACCAGATCCTGGGCGACGCCCAGGGCCGGCCATCCGAGGGCTATGAGGATGGTCAACCCGCGAAGTCGGAGCTTGATCATCGCCGCATGGTGGCAAAGAGCCGAGTTGCAAACGCCTCGGACAACGCGGTCACCGCCTCGACGGTATCGAGATTCCGAAGGTCTTCCCGACGGAGCTGCTCGAGCTTGGCCCCGGCGTTTCGCCAGTTTGTCACCCACTGCTTGAGGTCGAGGCCTGGGTCCGGCGTCATGACAACTCCTTCGATGTGGATTCGTCCGGCGAAAGCTAACGAATTACGGCCCCGCTTCGCGGAATTTCTCTACGTCCACGAGCCCGAGCCCGGGGACCATGGAGAACTCCCGCCGGTTGAGCGTGGCCAACCGATGCCCGTGCGCCAACGCCGTCGCCCCAATCAACAGGTCGTGGGCCCCGATCATCGTGCCGGCGCTCGCGAGGTGGGCCCACAACTCCGCGTGGCGCCGGGCGTCGGCGAGGCCGAACGGAATCACCGGAATGGTGCCGAGAATGGCGTCGACAAACGCCAACCGCCGGGCCCGGACCGCGGGATCGGTGGCTCGATGACCCCCGTGGAGCAGCTCCGACGCGGTAATCGCGGCAATCCAGACCGGCTCGTCGCCGAAAGCGAGCAGCAGCGCCTCGAGTCGAATGGCCCCTCGCTCGCCCCCGATCAACACCGAAGTATCGAGAATCACGCCCAGGACTCGGGCACCGGCGGGAGTTCCGCCCGAGCCGACTCGATGTCCCGGCCGAGCCCCTCGGCCTCAGCCGGCAAGAGCCGCGGCCAGGACCGCCACCGAAGCGCGAGATCGTGGGCCGTGAGCCCGGCGGCGCCTGGCTCGTCAGCCACCGGGCTCAAGTAGCGGCCGACGGCCTCGCGGGCCAGTTGGGATTTAGGGACGCCGCGAGCCCGGGCCGACCGGGCCAGCAACCGGGCCAGTGCGGCGGGCAGCCGCAGGGTGAGATGGGAGTCTTTCATGTAACACAACGTAGTACGTCTGTGTTACAGCAACAAGACCCGGGGGACAACCCCGCCGGGCGAGCCGAAATGGACCACCAGCCCGGCGGCGGCCGCGGCGACGTCCGGTCCGGGCATTTCAAACGCCTGTCGTTCCCCTGAGTAGTAAAGGCACCCCACCTCCTCGGCGGGCCGCCCGCGAGCGAACGCCTCGGCGCCGGCCAACGCATCGAGCCAAACCGTTTTCGCGGCGGTCAGGTCGAACGGCTCGGTCAGCTGGAGCCGGTCGAAATCGGCCGGCCGGTACCGGCCCCGGCGCTTCAACAGCTCGAGCAACGAAAGCGGGGTGAAGCCGGGGTCTTTTCCCACCGCCGCCCAGACCAACGCCCCGAGCGGCAACACCCGCTCATGGATGAAGAGAATGTCCACGAAATCGCGCGGCTCATCCCGGCCGGCCAGGGCGAGCACCTTGTTCACCGCGACGTCGACCGGATGGAGGAGCAGTCCGCCGAGCGGATCGACCACCAGCGGCATGAAGCGCCAGGCGGTGTCGTGAGCCCAGTCGACCTTGGTCGCCTGATGGGTCCGGGAAACCGTGGCGCGGACGAAGCCGGGCTGGCTCAGCTCCACGGTGACCTCGAATCCGTGGGCCTTGAGGGTTGCACCATCGGCCGCGAAGGCCGAGGCAACCCGCGCCTCCGAGTCGTGAAAGAAATCGAGGTCGTCGCTGTAGCGGGTCGAGTTCGGGGCGAAGTGGAGCGCGGCGCCACCGGCGAGGTAGCTACCCGGGGCGCGGTTGGGGGCGAGCAGGGCCAGCACCTCGCGTTGGAAATCGGTTAGCGGCACAGCTTCCGTCCTATCAACCAGGCTTCGCGATTGCCATGCTTCATGAGCTGCTCGGCGACCCAGGAGACGTCATCCGCGCCGATCGTGAGGTCCGTACGGTAGGACCA
The DNA here is from genome assembly GCA_031431925.1 of Gemmatimonadota bacterium. GTDB lineage: Bacteria > Gemmatimonadota > Gemmatimonadetes > Gemmatimonadales > GWC2-71-9 > SHZU01. The sequence goes on from JANPEL010000034.1 coordinate 3,711, forward strand.
GAAGCACGAAGTGCGAAAACGCCGGAACGCTCGGCGAGCCTCCCGCACCCCGACCATTTGGCGCGCCGTCTTGGGGTCGAGAACCCGGCGACTTCGAATCCCGCCTTGGCGACCGATGGCGGCCAGGAAATTCCGGACCTCGCTTTTCATGCCGACAACCTATGCTGCTTATGATGATAAATCAATATACATCAATACAATAAACGGCAACAATTATCGAAACATACCGACTGTTGACATCAAGACATCACCCCACTAGCATCTGATGCATGCGAACCACCCTCACCCTCGACCGCGATGTCGCCTCCGTCATCGAACAGCTCCGGCGCAACCGCAAAGACGGCCTCAAAGCCATCATCAACGAAGCCCTCAGAAGGGGCCTCCGTCAGATGACCGAGCCGCCGGACCGCCGCGAACCGTTCACCACCACAGCTGTTGACTTAGGACCCAGCCGGCTCGGGAGCCTCGACGACATCGCCGAGTCCCTCGCGGTGGCCGAAGGCGAGCCGTTTCGGTGATCCTGGTTGACGCCAACCTGCTGATCTACGCCCACGTCAGCAGCACCGAGCAGCACGAGCGGGCCAAGACGTGGCTCGATGCCCGGCTCAACGGCAACGCCCCGGTCGGCCTGCCCTGGCCCAGCCTGCTGGCCTTCCTCCGACTGGTCACCAACCCGCGGGTGTTTGCCCGGCCCGAACCGGTCGAGGCGGCGTGGCACCAGGTAACCCAGTGGCTCGCGGCGCCGGTGGCCTGGGTCCCGAGCCCCTCGGCGCGGCACGCCGAGGTCCTCGGCGAACTCGTGGCGGCGACGGGCGCTCGAGGCAATCTGGTGCCGGACGCCCATTTGGCCGCGCTCGCCATCGAACACGGGTTGACCCTCTGCTCCACCGACGGCGACTTCGCCCGGTTCCCCGGACTCGCTTGGCGGAATCCCCTCGCCGACGTCGCTACCAAATGAGCCGATTTCAGGTTGGGTTGCGCGCCATCAAGTAACGGGGGCCTCGCTGCGCCCCCGGCACTTGGCGGCGATCGGGAACAACGTCACCACCTCGGTGCCGGGCGGTGCGGCGTTCGCGAAGATCTTCGTGGGTGCGTTCGGCGCCTGCGGGCTGGCGGCCGACGGGACGGCCTCCTGCTGGGGTGCCGGCGGTCGCTTGGGTGACTGCACGAAGTTGAACAGCACCTCACCGGTGGCGGTGGTGGGCGGGATCAAGTTCGGGACGTTGGCCGTGGGTTACAACGGAGGGTGCGGTTTGACTCAGGCCGGAGCGACTTGGTGCTGGGGGTCTGCCAATACCGGGAGCAGCCTGGGTGATGGCACCACCATGTCGAGCTTGGCCCCGGTGCCGGTGGCGGCGAGCCACCAGTTCACCGGCATTGCCGGCGGAACCGGATTCCAGGTCTGCGGCCTCAAGGCCAACGGCGAAGCATGGTGCTGGGGCCGCGGCCTAGAAGGGCAGCTGGGCGACGGGAGCCGAGCCAATCGGCCCGCCCCGGTCAACGTGGCCACCACGGTCAAGTTCATCGCGATCACCACGGGGGGCTCGCAACCTGCGCCCTGGCCGAGGACCACACCGCCTGGTGCTGGGGCCTCCGCGGTAACCTCGGCGCGGTGAACCCAACCTCGTTGCCGCTCTATGTCACCACCCCGCTCCAGGTGTTCGGCGGCCGCCAATTTACGGAAATTGACGCGGGTATCGGCGGGCACACCTGCGCCCGCGCCGCCGACGGTACCTGGTGCTGGGGCGGCGATCTCTACGGCGAATTGGGAACCGGAGCCGCGAACGCCGCCACCTTTGGCCCGCCGGTCAAGGTCCGGTTCCCGTAGCCGATCCGGACCGCTAGACTCCTGACCTTGGGCCAAGTTCTCCAATCGAAGGATCCCCAGTGTCAGTGTCGAGTCCATGGCTTGGTATCGCGATCCTCTCCGTCGGGTTCTGGCAGAATAACTCCGCCGCCATCCGGCCCTTGCGGACCCCGCCGGTTGAGAAATTCGTGGTGACCGGCGGGTTCCGGGACTGGGGCCCGGCCACCGTGACCGGCACGACGATCGTGCTGACCGGCAAGATCAAGTGGTCGTTTCGGCCGCTTCGAATCAACGGATCGGTGTCGACGCCGCCGGCGGTATCGGGTGGCATCGCTATCGCCCCGTTCGGCTCGTCCAATCCGGGCGCCGTCATCGGCGTGTCGCTCGCGACCGGCAAGGAGGTCTGGCGCGGACCCGATCCGGCGGCCAGTGCGGCGGTGGCCGTCCACGCTGACCTCGCCTATGTCGTCGACAAGGATGGAATCTTCTTTGCGCTGGAGGCGGCCACTGGTCGGGAGGTCTGGCGGGTGGCGGCCTTCAGGGGGGGCTCCGATTGCCTCGGCGTGCCGATCGTCCGCGACGACACCATCTACCTGACCGGAACCACCATGGCCGGGAGTTTTCTGCTGGCGACCGGCCAAGCCAGCGTCATGGCGGTGGACCGGGCCACGGGACGCGACCGCTGGAAGCCGGTCGAAACCCGGCGCCCCGTCGAGGGCCGCGATCGACTGGTGACCTTTGAAGGCTTGGTCGATGCCGGCTCGGTGGTCGTTGCCATGACCAACGGCTTCCTCACGGCCTTCGACCAAGCAACCGGGCGAATGGTATGGGAGGTCCCGGGTGACTACAGCCCCACCCAGCCGTCGACGGCGGTGGCCGGCAACGTGCTGTATTTCCAAGGCAGTCCGGGAACCAAACCGGCCGCCGCCAACCGCGGGACGCTTTACGCGCTCGACCTCGAGACCCGGACGATCCTCTGGTCGTACTCCCGCCCCACCGCGGAGCCGAACTGGGCGTTCGGCGCCGTCACGCCAGTGGACGGCGGCCTCTGGGTCAATTCGTACCAAGCCCTCATCAAACTGCAATGACGCCGAGGCCTGGCATGTCCGCGTTCGTCAAGCAACACCCCGCACTGTCGTTGTTCCTCGTGGCCGTGGCGTTCGGCCCGGCGCTGGTGGCCCCGGTCCTGGCCGGGTGGCTCTCTCCCAAGTTTCTCCAACTCGGCGCCCTGAGCGCGAGCCTCGCGGGATTTGTCGTGGCCGCGGTCGAGGGCGGCAGGCCCGCGGTCCGCGAACTGCTGGGGCGGGTTCGGATTTGGCGGGTCGGGGGCGAGTGGTGGCTGGCGGCGTTGCTGTTGCCGCTGGTACCCGGCATCGGGGCCATTTATCTGACAGCGGCGTACACCAACCAACCGGTGGACTGGTCGTCCTTCGGGCCGTGGTACCGCGTCATCCCTTCGATGCTTTTCCTGATCACGTTCGCGGGCCTCGGCGAGGAATTCGGGTGGCGCGGGTTCGCGCTGCCGCGGCTCCGAACCCGCCATAACGCCCTGATCGCGACCCTGATTGTCGGGGGGTTCCATGCCCTCTGGCACATCCCGCTCTTCTTGGTCAAAGGCGAGGCCTACAACCTCCTGGCCGAGCAGATTGGGTTCCTGCCCGCGTTCCTCGGGTACGCGTGCTTGGTCCTCGCGCTGTCCTTTCAATTGACCTGGATCTTCACCAACACCGGGGGCAGTGTCCTGCTGGCCGCGGTGTACCACGGAGCCGGCAACGCCTGGGCCGGCTACCTCGCCATCGACCGGGGCGGGCTGGCCGGCCCGGTCGCGTTCGTGGCGACCCACGCCGTCCTCGCCATGCTGCTCGTGGTCTTCTACGGGCCGAAGACGCTGACCCGCCACCGCCATGAGTAGGTCACACCCCCACGACCTCGAACCCCACCGCCCGCGCCGCCATGCCTAACGCTTTGTCGTGGGTAGCCATCGTCACGGGCTCTGACTGACCGTCGCGCCACGCGATGGCGGTGGCCAAATGAATGGCATCGAGGGTGCCGAGCGGAGTGGGAAACGGTTCTGAAGCCCGCCGCAGCACCGGCCGGGTAATGTCAACCAGTTCCACCTGTTCGAGCAGCCGGTACAACTCCATCCGGCGATCGGCCACCTCGTCGGCGGAGAGGCTTCCCATCCGGGCCAACCGGTCCAGGGTGCGGAGGGATTCGACCTCCGTCAGGGCGCTGGCCACGGCGCCCGCAAACCGCTGCCGGTTGGCCAACGGTGAGGGCTCTCCCAACACCAGGCGCAGCACCACCGACGCATCGAGGTAGGCGATCATCGAGCCCCGGCCCTATCGCCCTGACTGTCGCTCTTCAGCCAGCGCCGCGAGGCTGTCGACCGGGCGGCCGAGCGGCGGCGGGAGCTTCGTCGAGCCCCAGGCCCGGGTCGGAAGGCGCGAAGTGAGCGCGCCCTCGCCCTCCGCATACGGGACCAGCCGCGCCACCGGCGTGGCGCGCTCGCACACCACCACCGACTGGCCCCGCCGCGCCGCCCGGAGGTACGAACTCAGTTGGGCCTTCAGCTGGGCAATCATCACGGTTTTTTCAGGGCGGTTCTTCATTGACCAAATATGGTCAGATATGGTCATGTTGACAAGAACCGGGGGTGGTGTAGAATACGGCCATGACCGTCCACGCCATCGTTCTCGCCGCCGGCGCCGGCACCCGGTTCGGCGGTGACACGCCGAAGCTCCTCGCCCCCTGGAACGGGCGCCCGCTGATCGCATCGGTCCTCGGCACCCTGGCTTCGGCCCAAGCCGAAGGGCTGGTATCGGAAGTCTTCGTGGTGTATCCGCCCGAACATCCGGCCATCGGGACGCTGGCCCACGAGGCCGGATTCGATGCCGTGCTGGTCACCCGGTCGCGCCCGGCCCTTTCCGAAACCATCAAGGCCGGGATGGTAACCATGACGGCCATGCATGATCTCCGGAGCGTCACCGGCGTGCTGCTGGTGTTAGGCGATCAGCCGAAACTCTCGGTCGAGGCGATCAGGGCGGTGATTGGCCGGGCCGGTGGTTCGCCGGCGGCGCTGGTCCGGCCCCGGTACGCCGAGGCGCTGGAGGAACCGGGTCACCCGGTGCTGGTGGGCCGGGTCCATTTCGGATTGCTCGAAGCCACCGAGGGAGACCACGGCCTCGATACGGTCATCAAGCAGCAGGGCCGCGAATGGCGCTATGTGGACCTGCCCGGGGCCAATCCCGATGTCGACACCCCGAAGGACCTCGAGAAACTGACATGAGAATGAGTTTTGGCGGCGCCCCGGAAATCCGGGCCAGCCGCGCCCAAGTCTGGAAGGCGCTGCTCGATCCGAACGTGGTGGCCGCGTCGGCCCCGGCCATCGAGAAGGTCGAGACCATCGACCCCACCCATTTCACGGTGACCGCGGGGCTCGGCGTCGGCTCGCTCAAACTCAAGTTCAAGTTGACCGCCGAGCTGTTCGATATCGTGGAGGGACAGGCCGCCAAGATGCGAGTCCGGGGCAAAGCACCCGGTTCGACCCTCGACGCCACGACCTCGTTTCACTTGGAAGACGCGCCCGGCGGCATCACGCTCAACTGGACCGCCGACAGCGAAGTGGGCGGCACCATCGCGAGTATCGGGGCCCGGCTCCTCGAAGGAACCTCCCGGCGGCTGGCCGAGGAGTTCTGGCGGGACTTTGCCGACGCGGTCTCGGCGGCGGCGGCGAAAGAAACCTTCACACCCTAGGTCACGCTAGCGTCACGCCAGCCACCCATCTTCAGGGCGACTCCAATGGAGCAGCCCCATGACCCGAATCTTGGCCCCCTTGCCCCTCGTGCTGACGGCCGTGCTGTCGGGCTGCCTCTTCCCATCCGGTCTGTGCGAGAACGAAACCCCCTGGCCGATGTCGACTTGGCCACCGCGCTGTTCCTCGCCGTTTCCTGATCACCCACGCGCCTGGTCAGATGTTCCTGACCGATCGAAACCTGTTCAGTGTCGACTTCTCGGCCGACCGTTAGGCGGTATCCTTATTGCCGGGTAAGGGCGGATAGAAAACGACCCCCCTTCCTCATGAGGACCGCTGTCATGCCACACCCCCGCCTTTTGTCGTTTCGCCTTGCAATGATTTGCATGACTCCCGTGGTCGCCAGCGGCTGCAATCCGGATGGTGGAATGACCGGTCCGGCACCCGTGGCACCTTCGCTGTCGGTCGGGGGCGGAGGCGACAATTCCCCGCCCACCGTCGAGATCACCGCGCCGGCCGACGGCCAGTTGTTCGCGCTGACGGCCACGGGGGCCGTGGTCAATCTTGCCGCGAATCTCGCCGATCCCGACCCGTCCGATGCACATACCTGCGCGATCGACTGGGAAGGTGCGACCAGCGTCGGCACCGTGGTGGAGGCCGATGGCTCTGGCACCTGCACCGGGCAGTACGCCTACGCCGCCGCGGGGGTCTACACGATCGGGGTGACCGTCACGGACCTACTGGGCGAATCGGCGTACGATGAAGTGATGATCGTGGTCTACGATCCCAAGGGCGGTTTCGTGACCGGCGGTGGCTGGATTGCGTCACCGGCCGGCGCCTACTTGACCGACGGGACCCTGAATGGAAAAGCGACATTCGGCTTCGTGGCGAAATACAAGCCTGGGGCGAGCACTCCGAGCGGGAACACCGAGTTCCAGTTCCACGCCGCCGGAATGAACTTCCACGCCACGAGCTATGATTGGCTGATCGTGGCCGGCGCCAAGGCCCAATACAAAGGCGTCGGGACGATCAACGGAGCGGGGAACTACCAGTTCATGTTGACCGCGTGGGATGGCCAGGTCTCGGGTGGGGGCGGGGTCGACCGGCTTCGGATGCGGATCTGGGACGACACCGGCATCGTGTACGACAACCAGCTCGGAGCGGCCGACGGCGACGCGCCCACGACCGCCTTGGCCGGAGGCAGTATCGTCATTCACAAATAGCCGGACGCCGGCTCTAACGGACCCCAGTCTGGCGGGGTTAGGTTGTCGTCATGACGCCTTCCCGCCATGACTAGTCCGTTCGCGACCGTCGCCGAGCTCGAGCTGGCGTTTGCCGGTCAGGGTTACTTGGCCGATGTCGACTTGGCCACCGCGCTGTTCTTGGCCTTGAAGCTCGGCCGGCCGCTGTTCCTCGAGGGCGAAGCCGGCGTCGGCAAGACCGAATTGGCCCGGACCCTGACCACGGTGACCGGCGGGGAGCTGATCCGGCTTCAGTGCTACGAGGGGATCGACGCCGCCACGGCGCTCTACGAGTGGGACTATCCCCGCCAGATGCTCGAGATCCGGCTCCTCGAAGCCCGGGGCGAAGCCGGGAACGCTCAAACCAAGAACATCTTCGGACCGGAGTTTCTGGTCCGCCGGCCGCTGCTCCGTGCCATCGAATCGGTGAGCGCGGTGCCGCCGGTGTTGCTGATCGACGAAATCGACCGGGCCGACGAGGAGTTCGAAGCGTTCCTGCTCGAGCTGCTGGCCGATTTCGCGATTACCATCCCGGAACTCGGCACCATCACGGCCCGGATCAAGCCGTAC
>JANPEL010000035.1:0-10662 GCA_031431925.1 Gemmatimonadota bacterium
AACCGCCGAACCCCTCAACCTTCCGCCGCCAGCACCGTGAGCCGCTCAAACCCCGGCCATCTCCGCCAGCGCCCGCGCGTTCCAGACTGCCGAGCGCCGAGTGCCGAGCGCCGAGTTCCGAACAGTTATATTGCTCCCCAGTCTATGGAAATCATCGACCGGATCGAACAGACCCTCGACTCACTCCGACCCTATATCGCGTCCCATCGCGGAACGGTCGAGATCATCGACTTTGACGAAGGCGAGGGCATGTTGACTCTTCGGCTCGGCGGCACCTGCCACGGCTGCTCGGCGTCATCGGTCACGCTGAAACAAGGGATTGAAACCCGTCTCAAGCAATCGGTGCCTGAGGTCAAGACGGTCCAGGCGCTCTAGCTCTTTCCGAGGTTCCTCGTGTCCGACTCTCTCGAGGCCCAGGTCGGCCTCGCGCTCTCCCGAATCAAGAACCCCCGGCTCGACAACGACTTGTTGTCCGCCGGGATGGTCCGCGACCTGGCCGTCACCCCCGAAGGCCGAGTCTCCTTCACGTTCCTGCTGACCCGGGCCGATCCGGCCACCCTGGTTCGCGATACCCGTTCGGCCCTCAAGGCCATCGAAGGGATCGCCGAGGTCAAGATCACGGTGGTCGACCCGGCCGGTCCAAGCCAGGCGACCCACGCCCCGCCGAGCGGCGCCCCGGGGCCCCAATCGACCGGGATGCCGGCGCCGCCGACCGCGGTGGAGTTCCCGGGCCTGGGTAAGGTGATCGCGGTGTCATCGGGGAAGGGCGGGGTCGGCAAGTCGACCGTCGCGGTCAACCTGGCGGCGGCGCTCGCGGCGAGCGGGAAACGCGTCGGGGTCATGGATTGCGATATCTACGGCCCGAACGTGCCCCGGATGTTCGGGCGGTTTGAACGGCCGCCGGTCGTGGCGGGCCGGATTCAGCCGCTCGAGTCGTTCGGCGTCAAGCTGATGTCGATCGGCTTCCTGGTCGATCGCGACGCCCCGGCCATCTGGCGCGGCCCGATCATCATGAAGGTGATCCAGCAGTTCCTCCGGGACGTCGAGTGGGGCGAACTCGATTTCTTCATCGTCGACATGCCGCCCGGCACCGGCGATGCCCAGTTGTCGCTGGTGCAGTCGGTCCAGGTGTCAGGCGCGGTCATCGTCACCACGCCCCAGGAAATGGCCGTCGGTGATGCGTTGCGCGGCGCCAAGATGTTCGAGCGGGTCAACGTGCCCGTGTTGGGCATCGTCGAGAACATGAGCGGCTACACCGATCCCGACACCGGCAAACGGATCGAGTTCTTTTCGTCCGGCGGTGGTCAGCGGTTGGCCGACGAACTCGGAGTGCCGTTGCTCGGGAAGATCCCGCTGGAGCCGGGATTGGCCGAAGCGGCCGATGCCGGGTCGCCGGTCGTGGTGGGCAACCCAAAGAGTCCCGCCGCGGTGGCGCTGCTGGCGACGGCCAAAGCGATTGCCAAGGAGGCTGGAGCCCGCTCGATGGCCCTGCCGGTCATCAACCAGTAGGGACCCACCCGGGCTGCTCTTACTTGGGGGTTGGGCGTTTCACCGCGGGGACGCCCTGCTGCGGCGTGGCCCAGAGATACTCATCGGTCAGCATCTCGGTCGGGAGGTACCGTCCGGCAAAACTCGGCTGAACGCCGCCCCGGCTGAGGACCGCCGCCCCGAGTCCAACCGTGCTGAGGAGCCACGTGGCGATGATCGCGGCACCGAGAATCAAAGTTCCAGCCACCGGGACCCACCCGAAACAGACCCAGGCCAGCCAGACCGAGGCCAGGCCACCGAGGCCCACCACCAGATACCGATAGCTGTTCGGCGAGAGCGCATCCCCGCGGGCCATCCGTCGCCGAGTGTGGGTTTCGCCCATGGCGTGGGAGACGGCCAAGAACCCGCCTAACACCCCGGCCAGGACCAGCAGGGCGTAGACGGCGATTACGAATGGCACCAAGAGGACCCCGACCACGCTCAAGACCAATCCAACGACCAACATGCCGAACGTCGGCACGACCAGGACCTGGGCCAGCAACCCGACCATGAATGAGCGGAGGAAGCTGTGGCTCACGGTGTCGGACACGACCTCGAGGTTCGATTTCCCGAAGAGGACGAGGCCGAACCCCAACATTCCCAAGGTCAAAAACGAGCCGATGACACCCGCCAAGTTGGTCGCGGTGCGGGCCACCGGTCCGGCCGCCGGAGCCGCGAGGACGGGCTCGCGGCCGAGCGCGAGACTCTGCCCGGTAATGTTCCCGCCCAGACTGACGACGGGGCCGCCGAACGAAAAAGCGTCCCGCGCCGCCACGGTAGCGCTCAACGCCAGCAGGGTAAGCCCGAGACTAAAGCAGGGCATTCGCCCCCGGTCCGGCCGCCGGCGTGACGAGCCGGCGGAGCGCCACCACTCCGCCGGCGTACGATCCGATGACGACGATGGCAACCGCGGCTAGCCGGACCGGGGCACCGGACAACTGCCGGAGGCTTTCAAACCATGACGTGGCAGTCATGACGGCCAGCGTCTGTTGCCACAGCGTGGCCCCGGCGCTCCAGAGTGCCGACTCGGCCCCGTGGAGCCATCCGTCCAATACGGCGCGGTTGGCCGCCGACCACGCGACACTGATGATCATCCCGGCCGCGAGCGCTGCCAGCGCGCCGACCCGGCGGGTGGTGAGCTTCGGGAAGGACAGCACCGGCACCGGGGCCGGCACCGCGATCTCCACCCGTGCCATGATCCGATCGGCGAACCCAGCCTGAGGTCCATAGCTCGGTAGGCGGTTCATCTTGGACAAGACTTCACGATCGAGAACCACCAACCGTCGGCAATCCTCGCATGTTCCCAGATGAATCCGCATTTCGGATCGCAGCGATTCAGTGTGAAACGCATCGACGTCGTCAGCGGTGAGGTGGTTCGTGAGAGATTTCATAGTCAGACCCTTGTACGGCACCCACGCGAATCGGGTTTCAACGTTCCAAAACAAAACGCAACCGACAAAAGGTCACTCATCGCGAACCTCGCGAACATCGCGGAGGAGAATCCGGAGCTCGTTTCTCGCTCGGTGGATATAGGTCTTCACCGTCCCGAGCGGAAGACTGAGCATCTCGGCGATTTCTTCATAGCTCCGTCCCTCGACATGGCGAAGCAAAATGCAGGACCGGTATTCCGGCCTGAGCTTCGCAATGGCGTCCTCGATGGTGCCGCCGAGCTCCCGGTTGGCGACTTCGTCGAGTTGGTTCTCGCCCCGGCCGCCGATCTGGCGCGCGGTGGCCTCGATCAACTCGGGCGTGTCCGCGTGGGGTGATCCCTCGAGCGACAGGGTGTCGAGCTCCCGTTTTCGGAGGTGATCGATGGCGGCGTTGTTGGCGATCTTGAAGACCCAGGAGGAAAACTTGAATTCCGGCCGGTAAGACTGAATGGCGTTCAGGACCTTCACAAAGGTCTCTTGGGCCAGGTCCTCAGCGAGCTCCCGGTTCCGGACCATTCGAAACACCAGGGAGAACACCGGCCGTTCGTAGCGATGGACCAACTCGCGATAGGCCTCATCCACCCCGTCCTTGGCGAGGGCAACCACCTCTTGATCGGTTTGCCCACGAAGAGATCCGGGACGGATAAACGGCTCCAGGTTGCTAGATGAAACGCGAACGAAACATAGGAACCCAGCCCCTGGGTGGCCAGGCCGGGCGCCGGGTCATTGCGGGGTTACGATCCGGCCGCCGACCATGACCCAGCTCACCCGTTGGGTGGCAGTGATGTCCCGGAGTGGGTCGCCGGGGACGGCAATCAGGTCGGCTAGCTTGCCCGGAGCAATCGTACCCCGGTCGGTCACCCCCAGGGCTTCGGCGGCGACGATGGTGGCCGAGCGGAGCGCGTCGAGCGGGGCCATGCCGAGCTTGGTGTAGGCGACGAACTCGCCGGCGTTCTCGCCGTGGGGGTAGACCCCGGCATCGGTGCCGAACCCGATCTTGACCCCGGCCGCTATGGCCTTCCGAAGGCTGGCCCGGGCCAGCGGCAGGATCGTTTCAGCCTTGCTCCGAACCAATGCCGGCAGGACCGCCAAGTTGATTCGGTCGACCAAGTAGGTGGTCGGCACCAGATAGGTGCCCCTGGCCTTCATCAAGGCGATGGCTTCGTCGTCGAGCATCGAGCCATGCTCGATCGTGGTGACGCCGGCGCGGACGGCCGCTTTGATTCCTTCGGTTCCATGAGCGTGGGCCGCGACCCGGACCCCATGGCGGGCCGCCTCGTCGACGATGGCCTTGAGCTCCTCATCGCTCAGCTGCTGGGCGCCAACCGGTCCCTCGAGGGACAGAACCCCGGCGGTGGCGCAGATCTTAATGACCTGCGCCCCGTGCTTGATCTGGTAGCGAACGGCTTGGACGACGCCCCAGGGTCCGTCGGCCACCCCGTCCTCGGGCCGCTGTTCCGCGATGCCGGGGGCGAAGCCGGTCACGTCGCAATGCCCGCCGGTGATGCCGATGGATTCCCGCGAGGGCACGATGTGGGGTCCGACCGCCAACCCGCGGTCAACCGCCTTGCCGAGGGCCACCGTCACATCGCCCCCGAAGTCACGAACGGTCGTGAAACCGGCCAGCACCGTTTTTCGGGCGAAGTGGGCCGCGCTGAAGGCGGCGTCGGCCATGGTCAGGGTAACCGGCGCCACAAACGAGGCCGCCGAAATCTCGGCGGCAAGATGGGTGTGGAGGTCGATGAACCCTGGGAGGAGCGTCACGTCGCCGAGGTCGACGACCCGGGCGTCCTTCGGCACGGTGGCTTGGCCGAGCGACACAATCCGGTTGCCCTGAATCACGATGACCGGATTGGCCACCATCTGACCGGAGGCGAGATCGAGCATCCGGGCCGCCTTGATCGCGGTGGACGGCGGGGCGGCTTGGGCCGCCAGCAGTACCGGAAGGGTTGCGAGGGCGATCGGACAGAGCAGGCGGCGCATGGGAAGGTCCTTTGGGTTGCCGGAATAGAAGGGGCGGCACGGTGCCAATCAAGGGCCAGCCGGGTTGCGAGCCGCCGCGGCTGGCTCTACCGTTGGGCTCCGCGTCTCGTCCGAGGCCGATACCCGCGAAAGGATCCGCCCAATGACCGATCACCAGGGGAGCTTGAGTCGCCGGGCATTTGTCGGTGCCGCGACGGTGGCTGTCGCGCTGCCTTCGGTCCGGGGCGAGACTCCCGTCCGCCCGGTCGCCGATCTCGAGCACAACGTCTACACCCGGCTGCTCGGCGTCCGGCCCCACCTTGGGGCGCACGAGCATATCTCCCGGCTCGGGGGCGGGCGGATGGCGCCGGAGGTCCTCGAAGCCATGGCCGAAGCCAACGAGTTCTTCGTCGACATCCATGAGTTGACGCTGGCGGCCGGCCAGCGGGTGGCGGCCTTGGTCGGCGCCGAGGCGGCGTTGGTCACGGCGGGCGGGTTCTCGGGCCTGGTGCTTGGGGCCGCGGCCTGCCTAACGGGTACCGACGAGGAGAAGATCGCGGCCTTGCCCCACCCGACGTGGGACCGGCGGGAGTGTCTGATCCAATCATGCCAGCGATTCGGTTACGACCGGGCCTATCGGGTGGCCGGCGCCACGATCGTCGAAGGGGCCACCCGGGCCGACCTGGAGGCCAAACTCGGCCCGAAGACGGCGTTCATCGCCGGGCTCTCCAACGCCGAGCGCCAAGGGGTGTTCGCGCCGCCCCTTTCGGCCCGCCGGGCGCCCCCGCCGGATCCGCGGTTAGTGAAGCAGGAAGACCTGATTGCGATGGGCCGGAAAGCCGGTGTGCCGGTGTTGATCGACATGGCGTCCGACTTGCCGCCCTGGGGCAGTCTCCGGCGGTTCCTCGACGCGGGGGCCGACTTGGTGGTGATGTCCGGCGGCAAGGTCATCGGGGGTCCTCAGTCGTCCGGGATCTTGGCCGGCCGGAAGGACCTGATCGAGGCGGCCCGGCGGAACGCGACGCCGTTCGACAACGTCGGCCGGGGCATGAAAGTCGGCAAGGAAGAAGTGATCGGGTTGGTGGCGGCGCTGGAACGGTTCGTCCGCCAGGATCACCAGGCCGAGGCTGAGCGATGGAATGCCCGGGCGGCCCGAATCGTCGGCCGGTTGCAGGACATCCCGGGTCTGACTTGCCGGCTCGATGAAAACACGGCAGGCTACGTTGACGCGGATCTGACGTGGGACGAGCGCGACATCCGACTGACGAAGGACTCGCTCCGGGCCGCCTTGGTCAAAGGTACCCCTCGGGTAGAACTCGAGGTGATCATCACCAAGGACCGGGATACCACCAGGTGGCACGCGACGGCGCGGACCCGGGTGCTGCGGGACGGGGAGGAGCTCAAGGTGGCGGACCGACTCCGGACGGTGTTCTTGGAGGCGGGTCGGCGGTAGGCTAATTTCTTCGCCTATGTTAGCGACGGACAAGGAATTACCCCTCGAGGGCGGGGCCGCGAAACGGGCCTACGTCCGGGGGATTTTCACGGCCATTGCCCCGCGGTACGACCTCCTCAACCACGTGCTTAGCCTGAACATCGACCGGCGGTGGCGCCGCGATGCCGTCAAGGCGCTGGGCTGGGAGCGGGCCCCGGCGGGGACGTACCTCGATCTCTGCGCCGGCACGCTCGATTTGGCCGCCACACTTGGCAACGATCCGGCGTTTCGGGGCCGGGTGATCGGGGCTGATTTCGTCAAGCCGATGCTCGATCTTGGCCGGGGCAAGTCAGCGGCGGTGGTCCCGGTGGCGGCCGATGCGCTCGATCTCCCGTTCCACTCCGAGCAATTCGATGGCGCCACCGTGGGGTTTGGGGTCCGGAACCTGATGGATCTCGACCGGGGGTTGATCGAGGCAGGCCGGGTGCTCAAGCCCGGGGCCAAACTCGTGGTGCTCGAGTTCACGACCCCTACCTGGCAGCCGCTTCGGGGCCTCTATTTCTTCTACTTCCGGCGGGTGTTGCCGTTCATCGGCCGATTGGTTTCGAAACACCGGAGCGCCTATTCCTACTTGCCGGAGTCGGTGCTGGCGTTTCCGGGACCGGACGAACTCAAGGCCAAGATGGAACAGGCCGGGTTTGGGGGGGTCAGCTACCGTTTGTTGTTGGGCGGGATCTGTGCGATCCACGTTGGTTCGGCACTCGGTTCTCGGCACTCGGCGCTCGGCGCTCGGCACTCGGGGGGGGAGTAGGGGATGGCACTCGATAGTTTGCGGGAGTTTGTGGCGGCCATTGAGAAGGCTGGGGAGTTGGTTCGGATCAAGCATCCGGTGCGGACGCGGCTCGAGATGGCGGAGATCGCCGACCGGGTCATGAAGAGTCCGGGCGGGGGGCCGGCACTGCTGTTCGAGAATCCGATTGCGGACTCGGGCGCCCGGCATCCGATTCCGGTCGGCATCAATTTGTTCGGGTCGATGCGGCGGATGTGCCTCGGGCTCGGCGTCGAGCGGCTCGACGAAATCGGCGGGCGGATTTCTGAATTGCTCAACTTGAAAGTACCCGAGGGGATTTTCGGGAAACTCGCCATGCTGCCGAAGTTGGCGGAGGTGGCCAAGTTCCCGCCGAAGGTCCGGAGTGGGCGGCCGTCGTGCCAGGAGGTGGTCTGGCAAGGCGACGAGGTCGACCTCGCTCAGTTGCCGGTGCTCGTGACGTGGCCGGGCGATGGGGGCCCCTACCTTACCCTGCCGATGGTGATTACCGAAGACCCGTCGCGGGGGATCCGGAACGTCGGGATGTACCGGGTCCAGGTCATCGGCAAGAGCACGGTGGCCATGCACTGGCAGCGCCATAAGGTGGGCGCCGCGCACTGGCGGGAAATGGCCGAGAAGGGTGAGAAGATGCCGGTCGTCATTGCGTTAGGCGGCGACCCGGCGGCGATGTACTCCGCCTCGGCACCGTTGCCGCCGATGATTGACGAGTTTCTGTTTGCCGGCTTCTTGCGGAAATCGCCGGTCGAGCTGGCCCGGGCGGTGACCTGCGATCTCGAGGTGCCGGCCGAGGCCGACATCGTGCTCGAAGGGTACATCGATCCGGCCGAACCGCTGGTGACCGAGGGGCCGTTCGGGGACCACACCGGTTTCTACTCGCTCGCCGATCAGTATCCGGCCGTGCACATCACCTGCGTCACGATGCGGAAGGACCCGATCTTTCCCGCCACGCTGGTGGGCCGCCCACCGATGGAAGACTATTACCTCGGTCACGCCACCGAGCGGATCTTTCTGCCGTTGCTCAAGCTCACCACGCCCGAGGTGGTCGACTACCACATGCCGGCATGCGGGATCTTCCACAATCTCGTGTTCGTCGCCATCGACAAGCAGTATCCGGGACAGGCGTACAAAGTCATGAACGCCATGTGGGGCGCCGGCCTGATGTCGTTGGCCAAAGTGATCGTCGTGGTGGACAAGCATGTCAACGTCCAGGACGCCGACGAAGCGTGGTGGATTGCCCTCAACAACATCGACCCCGAACGGGATGTCCGCTTCAGCATGGGGCCGGTCGATGTGCTCGACCATGCCAGCCGGGCGTTCACCTACGGCAGCAAGATGGGCATCGATGGCACCCGGAAATGGCCCGAGGAGGGCCAGACGAGGGAATGGCCTCCGCTCATCGAGATGGACCCGGCGACCAAGTCGGCGGTTGATGCGATGTGGAGCAAGTTGGGGCTATGAGCGTCGGGGTTCAGCGGGAAGGACACCGCGAGGGCCAAACGTTCGAGGGGCGGTCGGTGCTGGTTCGGTACCTCAATTTCGTCAAGCTCCCCCACACCCTGTTTGCGCTGCCGTTTGCGATGCTCGGGGTGGTGGCGGCCTCGATGACTCATCCGGTCTCCGGGTGGGTGGTGGTCCAAGTCGCGATCGCATTCTCCGCGGCGCGTTGGGTGGCCATGGCCTTCAATCGGATCGCCGACCGTGAGTTCGACGCCCGGAACCCCCGGACGATGAACCGGGAACTCCCGACCGGGGCCCTGACGGTCCGGCAAGCCTGGATCTCGGTGGCGGTGGCGGCGGTCGTGTTTCTGGTCGCGGCCGGGTCGTTCAACCGGCTGTGCCTTTACTTGAGTCCGGTGGCGCTGGTCTGGGTCATGGGCTACAGCCTCTCGAAGCGATTTACTTGGTGGCCGCACCTCTGGCTCGGGATGGGTCTCGCCATCGCGCCGGTCGGCGGCTACCTCGCGATCACTGGAGCCTGGAGCGATCCGGCCTGGCTGCTCGTCGCGCTGACGGTGGCCGTCGCCACCTGGGTGGCCGGGTTCGACATGTTCTATGCCCTGCCGGACGAAGATTTCGATCGCCGCGAAGGTCTCAAGAGTGCGGTCGTGCGGTTAGGCGAGCGTCGGGCCATCCTGGTGGCCAAGCTGCTTCACGGGGTGACCATTCCCGCGTTGGCGCTGTTCGGGAGGGGTGTGGGATTCGGGGCGTGGTACTACGCCGGGTTGGCGGTGGCGGCCGGGATTCTCTGGTACGAACATCGACTCGTCAAACCCGGTGACCTCTCCCGGCTTGATGCGGCGTTCTTTACCATGAATGGGGTGATGAGCGTGGTCGTCTTCGCGTTTGCCTTGACCGACAGGATCCTGTGATGAAAAAATGGACCAAGTTCCTCGCGGCGCTCCTGCTGCTGGTGGTGGCCGGGGCCGGATACGTCTTTTGGAGGATCAGTCCCAAGGTTGCCGAGCACCCTTTCGAGGTACCGTCCGGACCGTACCCAGTGGGAACCCAAGAGTTCTCTTGGACCGATCCGACCCGCCCGGAACTCTATACCAAGAACCCCGATGACCGGCGCCGGGTCGTCGTCCAAGTGTGGTATCCCGCGGAGACGTCGACTGGGGCAGAGCGGGCCCTCTACCTGCAGCGGCCCGAGGAATTCGCGAGTCAAGCCGGCGCCCGGGCCGCGCGGAACGCCCGGACCAACTCGGTCCTCGACGCCCCCGTGGCCCCGGCCAATGCCGCGTTTCCGGTCCTGGTCTACAATCACGGCGGGTTCTGGACCCGGTGGAGTGCCACGTTCGTGACCGAGTGGCTCGCCAGCCACGGTTATGTGGTGTTCTCGGTCGAGCACTTCGGATTCAATCAGACGGTGAAGTACCCGGATGGCTCGCCGTTCGTCGCCGATACCCTGGCGATGCCCAAGGAAACCGGTGACGGCAAGAAGGACGCCCTGGCGAGTTGGGCTCACTTGGACGATCCGGTCTTCAAGATCTGGGAAGCGGACGCCCGGTTTGCGCTCGATCAGATCGAGAAACTGAGTCAGGAACCCGGGCCGTTCCAGGGACGCCTCGACCTCGAGCGGGTCGGCGCGTTGGGGTGGTCCATGGGTGGAGCGCTGGCGATTCAGCTTTCGGCGTCGGATCCCCGGATCAAGGCGGCCGTGGATCATGACGGCCAGCTGTTCGGCGATGTCCGCGAGCGGGGCACCACTCGGCCGGTGCTCCAGTTCCATCACGGACTCGATGATGCGCTGGGCTACCCGGAAAAGGAATGGCCGGTCGTGCGCGAGTTGCTGACACTGGTGAACGGGTGGGACAGCACCACCCGGGCACGATCGACCGGCGACTGGTACGCCATCACGATCGCCGGCACCGATCACGGCGATTTTTCCGACTTGGCGTTGTTCTATCCTCGGGACAAGGAGCGGCTCGACCCCAAACGGGGCCACGAATTGATTCGCACCTACACCTTGGCGTTCTTCGACC
>JANPEL010000036.1:0-35380 GCA_031431925.1 Gemmatimonadota bacterium
CCGGCCGGAGGATGGTGTGCCGGCCCGGATAGACTTCCGCAACCGAGCGCTCGCAGATCGCCTTGAAGGCCCCGTAGTACTTGGAGGCATCCTCCGACTTCGGATCGGCGAGCCCATCGAGCGGTTCGTCCTCGCCCATGCCTACCTTCGAGAAGCTCGCATAGACATCGCCCGTGGAGATAAAGACGTAGCGCCGGACGTTATTCTTGAGCAATTCGATCGAGTCGCGCACCACCCGCGGGATATAGCCGGAGGTATCGATCACCGCATCCCAGGACCGGCCCTTCAGCACGCCGAGTCCGCCGTCGCGGTCGCCCACCAGTTTTTCGACCTCGGGGAAGAGGCCGGGGTTGGTCCGGCCCCGGTTGAACAGGGTGACCCGGTGGCCTCGAGCGAGCGCCTCGCGAACCATGTGGGGCCCGATGAAGCCGGTGCCGCCGATAAAAAGGATCGTGAGCGGCCCCCGGGGTGTTGAAGCGGGTGTCCAGAGACCCGAAGGCAGCGGGAGCGCGGCCAGGCTCGCGGCCTTGAGCAGTTCACGTCGAGTCAGGGGCATTCACCGGCTCCAGTTGGGAATCTTCGTCGGGTTAGCGAAACAGCACGATGATCATCTGAATCAGCACCAGGACGCCGAGACCGATGACGGCATAGGTCAACATCCGAATCTTCTGGGCCTCGTCCGACGCGGCTTTGGGCGCCGGTGGCCGGGCGGACGGCGGCGGGGGCGGGGGCGGCGGGGGCGGCGGAGCCGCGACCACCGGATCGGGCGCCTTCACCGCCGGCGGCGGTAACGGTACCGAGGACGCCGACGGCCGGGCCGGCATCGAACTCATCGGCGTGACCGTTACCGCACCCGTCGACGACAGGCCGACCCGGGTTTCGCCGAGTTCCATGCCGGCCTCGGCGTCCCGAAGCCGGAGCCGGACCAACGCCCCGGTCGAGCGGGTCAAGGCGAAGTACACCACGCCGTCACCCCCGGCCCACGGCATCTCACCAAGCACGTCGTAGAGGGCGGAGGCCGCCTCCCGAACTTCCGCGAGCAGCAACTTCCGGTCGGCCACCGATGGCACGCCACCTCTGACACCCTTGGCTTGATCGGCTCCGCAGTGCCCGCAGAAACGGGCAAAGGTCCGGAGCGGCGCTCCGCAGGCGTCGCACGCGGTCTGGCCGGCGGCCACGGACGCGCCGATTTCCTTGGCCATCTCCACATCGTATCGCGGGTCGCCCCACTGATCGGTCCCGCGGGGGAGCAACCGCAAGGCCACGAGCGGGGCATCCCTGTCCTGGCGGGCTAGGAACCAGACGTCGGTATCGCTCTTGCGCCCGAGTTCGCCGAACACCTCGTACTCCGCGGCAACTTTCCGGATCACGTCCAGCAAATCAGGACCTGGCGCATTGTTCATTTCTGCCCCTGTCACGTTTACTCCGCCCGGGTTTGCAGGGAGGTGATGATCCAAGCGCCGTTCTCCAGTCGCAGGGTCGCGACCGATCCGATCCGGGTCGTCTGGGGTTGGTCCCGTTTGGGCTTGAAGACCAGCGTCAGCAGAAACGCCACGTCGGCCACATCGCCGCGCTCCTCGAGCGAGCGGACCGTGGTGGTGGCGCTCAACTGCTCGATCTCGTTGCTGAACAGATCCTTCCACCGCGCTTCCTGGTCGGCCTTGATGCCGGGAAACACGGCCCGCAACTGCGCCAGGCTCCGGGCATTGATCGCGGCCGCATAGCCGCCGAGCGCTTGGCGGATCTCAGCCGCGTGGCTCACCGGCGCCGCCGGAGGCGGGGGGGCCGGGGTCAGCGCGGCGGCCGTCGGGTTAGCCGCCGCCTCTCGGGTCACCACGACGGTTTCGGGTCGTTGCGGTTGGGGCGTGGCCGGTGGCGGTGCGCCGGGCAACACCGAGCCTGACGGGGTCCGGTTTGGCCTGGTGCCCGGGGCCGAGGGCGGGTTCACCGAGCTGCGCGCGAGGCCTGCTGAGTCGGAGCGAACCGCCGGCGGTGGCAGGACGGCGAGGGCCCCGGAATCCGAGACCGCCACCAACTTCGCCTGAGCGGCCCGGGCCGCCAGCGACCGCCGGTAACCAAGCAACCCGGTGACGATCCCGATGACCACCACCGCGATAGGCACGACGGACTGAATCAGCCGCCGGCGCCGGACGGCCCGACCGAACACCGATCCCGTGCTGGTCCGCGGGCTCCGCGGCGTCAGCGTTCGGTGATCGGATTTCGGGGCCTCGGCTCGTGCGAGGGAGGCCAGGAACACCCGGGCCGGATCCTCCTCGGCTATGTGGTCGCCGCCGATCTGGGCCGCCGCCTCGGTCAGGTTGGGCCACCGACTTTCAGGTTCCTTGGCCAACATCCGAAGCACCGCATCGCTGATCTCCCGGGGACAGTCCTTCCGAGTCTTGTCGATCGGCTTCGGTTTTTCGGAGGTAATCGCCATAGCCAAGGCGATGGCGAGATCCCGCTTGAACGGCGGCTCGCCGGTCAACATTTCGTAGGCCACGTTCCCCAGGGCGTACTGGTCCGAGGC
The DNA here is from genome assembly GCA_031431925.1 of Gemmatimonadota bacterium. Lineage (GTDB taxonomy): Bacteria > Gemmatimonadota > Gemmatimonadetes > Gemmatimonadales > GWC2-71-9 > SHZU01. The sequence goes on from JANPEL010000036.1 coordinate 2,528, forward strand.
CGGCGTCAGCACCACGCCCAGACATTGCTCGGGACTCATGTAGAGCGGGGTGCCCATCTGGTTCGACGTCGACGTGGTGCCCGCGTCGACCACCTTGGCAATCCCGAAATCGGTGACGATCGCGTTGCCCCGGTGGTCGATCAGGATGTTGCCCGGTTTGATGTCGCGGTGAATCACCCCGGCTTGATGGGCGTACGCCAGCGCGTTCGAGGCCTGGTAGACGACCCACTGCATGATCGGCACGGGCAACGGCCCCGTCGCCTTGATGATCCGGTCGAGCGCCTGGCCCGGCACATACTGCATCACGAAATAGTTCAAATCTTCGGTCGACTCGACGGCAAACACCGACACGATGTTCGGGTGCTGGAACGAGGCCATGGTCCGGGCCTCGCGCAGGAACCGGTCGTTCATCGCCGGATCGAGCATCAGGTCCGATCGCATCACCTTGATGGCGACCTTGCGATTCAGGGTGGCTTCGTGGGCCAGATACACCGCCGCCATCCCGCCCCGGCCGAGCTCCTCGAGAATCTGGTACCGGCCGGCGGTGACCTCCTCGAGCCGGTCCCGGACTTGTTGCCACGGGTTCCGGGGCTTGGTACGCGGCACCGCTTCGACGCCGGGTACCGGGGTGCCACAACTCGGGCAGAATCGTTCGATCGAACCCAGTTCATGCCCGCACTTCTGGCAGGGAACCGTGACATCCCCAATCTGGGTCCGGGTCAGACGGCTGGCATCGACCGGCGGGGGATCGGTATCGGGGGGGGTGGAATCGGGGGCATCGGTTACCGGCGGCGGGGTCGCCACCGCAACGCCGCCGGTCACGGAGAGGCCACAACTCGAACAAAACCGCTCCTCGAGAAAGAGCGATTCTCCACACCCGCCACAGGAGGAATTCACCCTGCAATCATAGAGCGTCAGGCTCTGATTCGTGAGTCCCGCCTCTTGACAAAGCCTCGCGGGCGCCCGATTCTAACCGATACTCACCCCACTGCCACGCCGTGGCCGCTTCGCTCTCGATTATCGCCCCGAGGACTCCCATGGTCCGGTTGCAGATCCGAACCGCTACGCTCGTCGCTGGACTCCTCAGCGTGGTCGGCTGCGATGCTCGGGTCGACTACACCGAAGTCCCGGTCGGGATCGGCCTCTCGAGCACCAACGTCACCCCGATCGGGATTCTTGGCGGGCCCGCGGTCCAGAGTCAGGTGATCGTGGTGGCGGCCACCGCCGGTCAGGTCGACAACCTGGCCGCGACGATCGTGGCCGGGAGTGGTGGCGCCGGTTGGCTCTCGGCAACGGTTGACCGGAACAGCGTTGCGCCGGGTCAGCCGGCCAAGCTGACGATCACCACCACCCCGGGTGCTCAGCCCCTTGGCGTTTATACCGCGACGGTAGTGCTCCGAGCGGATAACCTGGCGCAGCCCGTATCGATTGCGGTTCGGTTCACGATCGACCCGCGGCCTCCGGTCCGGGTGGCGATGGCTACCCAGCCCGGCGGCCAGGCCGTGAACGGCACCCAGTTGCCGCAGCAGCCGGCGGTACAACTCTTCAACGACCAGAACCAGCCCGCCACGGTGGCCAACGTCGTGATCACCGCCGCGCTTGCCTCCGGCGGGGGCCAGTTGACCGGAGGAATCACCGCCACCACCGACGGCACCGGCCGGGCGGCGTTCACCAGCCTCGCGGTGCTCGGCTCGGCCGGTCCGAAGACCCTCACGTTTTCCGCCCCGGGCCTCGCCCCGGTGGTATCCACTCCGATTACGGTGGTGGCCGGCGGGGCCACCCAGTTGGTGGCCGAGTCCGGATTGTCCCAGGCAGCCAACGCCGGCACCGGCGTGGGTACCCTGCCCCGGGTCCGGGTCGTCGACCAAAGCGGCAATGGAGTAGCCGGTTTCACGGTGGGATTTGCCGCCTCGGCGGCAAGCGTGATCGCGCCGGCTACCAGCGCGGTGTCGGACGCGGACAGCTTTGCCCAGTTGAGTTCCTGGATCTTGAGCCCCGTGGCGGGCCCCAACACGGTCACCGCCACCGCGAACGGCCTGGCCGGAAGTCCGATCACCTTCAGCGCCACCGGGCAGGTCGGCCCGGCCACCATCTTTGCCAAACAATCGGGCGACAACTCGATCGGCCTCGTCAACAACCCGTTGGGCACGCCCCATGTGGTCAAAGTCACCGACGCGTTCGGCAACGGCGTGACGGGGGTGTCGGTTACGTGGGGCGTCACTGGCGGCGGCAGCGTCGCCCCGGCCACCAGCGTCACGGCGGCCAACGGAACAACCCAGGCCATCCGGACCCTGGGCGCCGCGGCCGGCCCGGTCACGACCACCGCGACCGCCACGGTCGGCGGCGCTCCGGTTACCCTGGTGTTCACGGTTACCTCGGCGTTGGCCGGCCCGACTCAAATCGTCAAGATCACCGGCGATGGGCAGACCGGACCGGTGGCAACCACGCTGCCGGTGCCGATCCAAGTCCGGGTCCTCGACGCGATCAACGCGCCGCAGCCTAACGTTCAAGTCACGTTCACGACCACCACCCCCGGGGGGGCGTTCCCGGGTGGCGTGACGATCACCACCGACGCCAGCGGCCTGGCCGCCACCACCTGGAGACTCGGCACCGTGGCCGGCGCCCAGACCGCGCAGGCGGCGGTCGGCGGGCCGGCCCCCGCCCTGTTCTCGGCGACGGCCACGCCGGGGGCGGTGAGTGCCACGATCTCCACCGTCGCGGCCAGCCCGACCAGCATCACGGCGGGTGGCATCGGGAGTACCGTGACGGTCACCGCGAAGGACATCCACGGCAATCCGATCCCGGGCCAGGCCGTCAGCCTGGGCTTGGTCGGGCCGGCCACGCTCAGCACCAACACCGGCACCACCAACGGCGCCGGCCAGATGACGGCGACGCTCACCGGCACGGTCGCCGGGGCAAAAGTCGTATCGGCCGTCGTGGCGGGGGTTCCGATCAGCCAATCGGCCACCATCACGATCCTCGCCGCCGCGCCGGCCACCATGACCGCGGTCACACCGACCGGGTTCGCCGTGCGTTTCGGCCAGGCCGTCGCCACCCTTCCGAGAGTCCTGGTCGCCGATCAATTCGGGAACCCGGTCGGGGCAGTGACCGTGACCTTCGGGATCACCTCCGGCCAAAGCAGCCTGAGTTCAACGATCACGGCGACGGCGTCCGATGGCACCGCGAGCGTCTCCTCGTGGATCATTGCCGCGCTATTTGCCGGCCCGGCGGAGTCCGACGTCTACAACCGGGTTGTGGCGGCGGCGGGAGTTCTGGCCCCGGTGACGTTCACCGGAACCGCCACGGTCTCCCACAGCGCCGACTTAATGCCGATGTACAACGGATCGTGTTCCGGCTGTCACATCGGCCAACCACCCAGTCTGGGCCTGAGCTCGGCCGGCGTCTATGCGCAACTGGTCACCGCCGGAGAGCGCTACGTGATTCCGGGCGACTCGACCTCATTCCCCGGCGCCCCGGTCAACAAGAACCTGCTGATCTATTGGCCCCGCCCGGGCGGCGGGGTCCACACCGGTCCCGATTACCCGGTCAAACTCGCGACGATCATCAAGGCCTGGGTCCGCCAGGGCGCCCTTCAGAACTGACTTGACGAGGATTCACTCATGCGTACACTCGCGCTCTCCGGTTTCCTCTTGGCGGTCCTCGGCGGTCCGGCGACGGCGCAGTCCCTTCGAAGCCGGGTCACCGACCTGTTTCGGTTCGGCACCGGCTGCGCTGGAACTCCCGTGTGTCTCGACGTCGGTTCCGGGCATGGCGAGCACTACAACCCCGCTGTCGTGACCGGCGGCACCAACCTGATCGACGTCCTGACCAACTCGATCGGGGTCAGCATCGCGAACATCCCGATCAGCGCCGCATCGGGCGGAGCCATTTGGGGCCGCGGCGCCGACGGCCTGCCGGTCCGGACCGAAACCTCCTCCGGCCCGATCTTCGCCGAGCGTGGCCAGACCCTGGGCCGCGGCCGGATGCTGTTCTCCACCAATTTCACCCGGCTCGACTATCGCTCGATTCGCGGAGTCCCGCTCGATGGCCTCGTGTTCACCTTCCCGCACCAGGACCTTGCCGGCAATGGCCTGCAGGACCCCCAGTTCGAAAGCGACGTATTCGAGGTCAAGACCAGTCTCGGGATTACCGTCTCGGCCCTTACGCCAACCGTGACCTACGGCTTGACCGACCGGATCGACATCAGTGTGGCGGTGCCGCTGATCAGCGCCTCGCTGTCCGGCACCAGCGAAGGCCAGATCATCCCGTTCGCCAATCCGACCCCCCACCATTTCGGCTCCGCCCAGAACCCGTTGCTCCGAGTTACCGGCGCCGCCGAGGGCTCCGCCACCGGGCTTGGCGACGTGGCGGTCCGGGTCAAAGCGGGGATGTACGCCGGACCGACGGGAGCGTTCGCCGTCCTCGGGGATGTCCGCCTTGCCACCGGCAAAGAGGAGGATTTCCTCGGGAGCGGCGGCACCAGCTTCAGCGTGATCGGGGTCGGTTCGCTCAGGCGGGGCGCCTTCTCGCCGCACTTCAATGCGGGGTATATCCACCGGGGTGGGGCGTTTCAGACCGACGGCGTGCTCGCCACCGTCGGCTTCGATCATCTGATGGGCCGCCGGGCCACCCTGGCCGTCGACGTCATTACCGAATGGCAACTCGGCGACAACAAGCTGGATTTTCCGAGCCCGATTACCGTGTCGGCCCTCATCGGCAACGCCCAAGCCGTGCGGGTGCTGCGCCCGGTCAACATCCCCGACCGCAAAGACCATCGGGCCCTGGCGTCGATCGGCGCGAAATTCGGCATCGGCACCGGCCTCAATCTGGTTACCAACGCGCTGGTGCCGCTCCGCCAGACCGGGCTTCAAACGAATTTCGGGTGGACCACCGGCTTCGAGTACAGCTTCTAACCCGCTCGGCGCTTCCGCCCGAACCCGCCATCACCCGACGGAAACCTCCCGCCGTCGGGCCCCGTATCGTCAGCATGGTCGTCGTCACCCGGCTCTCGCTCGCCATCGTCATGCTGTTCGCCGGCCGCTCCGCCGTGGCCCAAGAGCGGGGTGTCGCCATTGTCGACGTAACGGTCATCGACGTGGTGGCCGGAAGCCGAATCCCCCGACAAACCGTCCTGATCTCGGGCCCGACTATTTCCGGCGTCGGCCCGTCCCGCGAGGTCGGCCGCCCCGCCGGATTCCGAGTCGTCAACGGCCAAGGAAAGTTTCTGATCCCGGGCCTCTGGGACATGCACGTCCATCTCTCGATGATCGGCCGCTCGGCACTCGCGGTGTTCCTCTCGACCGGCGTCACCGGCGTTCGCGACATGGGCGGCAACCCCGCCACGGTCCTGGCCTGGCGCGACAGCGTGGCGGCCGGCACCCTCGACGGCCCCCGCATCAAAGCCCCCGGCAATATCGTCGAGAGCAGTCGCTGGCTCCGGAGTATCATCGGGCGCACCGAAAAGCTCGATCAACCTGAGCTCTTGGCCGAGCTCAAACGGCGGTTCGCTCTCGAAACCGCGGCGGACGGTCCTCGCGTCGTCGATTCGCTGGCGCGGCTCGGCGTCGATTTCATCAAGATCCGGAACTACCCGAGCGCCGAGGCGTATGCCGCGTTTGCCGGTGCGGCGCGAGCCCGCGGGCTTCGGATTGCCGGCCACGCGCCTCTGCCGGCTCTGCTCGCGCTGGTGTCCGATTCGGGGTTTACGAGCTTCGAGCATTCGCTGATCGGCGTTCGCGGCGGCAAACTGATCGATGCGTTCGATGGAATGCCGGACACCAGCCAGGCCAGACTGCTGGGCCGGTTTGCGGCCAACGGTACCGCTTGGGATCCGACCCTGGTCTCGGCCCGGACTCGGTTCATTTCCGACTCCGCCAGAGACCGGATCATCGCCGACAGTACGGGCGCCACCGACCCCGCGCTCCGCTATGTCTCGGCTACGCTCCGTCAATCCTGGCGGGCCGGCCGGGCGCTCGCCGGGGTCAGCCCCAAGGAAGACTGGACCGAGATTTACCAGGCTAATTTGCGCGATGTCCGGCGGATGAAAGACGCCGGTATCGTGATCCTCGCCGGAACCGACGTCGCGGTGTCAACGCTGGTGCCGGGGTTCTCGCTGCATGACGAACTCGAACTGCTGGTATCGGGCGGCGGCCTGACCCCGGCCGAGGCGCTGGCCGCCGCCACGATCAACCCAGCCAAGGTCCTCGGCCTCGACCAGTCCAGTGGAACCATTGCCGTCGGGAAGCTCGCGGATTTGGTGCTCTTGGACCACGACCCGCTGGCGGACATCCGGGCCACCCGATCGATCCGGGCCGTGATGGCCAACGGGCGGTTCTACGACCGGACCATGCTCGACCAACGACTCGAGGCGTCGCGCCGCTGACCGGCCGGCGGTGCAACCATCCGGCAGCCTCGGCTCACTCACCGGCAACCTACTGCCTGGAGCCGGTCGTATGAGGTTTGCCTGGTTCACTCTCGGATCGCTCGGGTTTGCCACAATTCCCGGTGCAGCGCAGCAGTCCAAAGCCGGCCAACCAGGCCCACGGGCGCTCCTCGCTCGCGCGGACGAGGTTGCCCTGGCCCGTTCCGCCGCTCCCGCTTCGGTCTCCACCGGCGCCAGAATCCTGGTCCTGACCGACGCCGGGTTCGTGGTCGCCGACTCCGGAACCACCGACGTGGTGTGCGTGGTCAACCGAAGTTGGCCCACCTCGCTCGAGCCGGAATGCTATGACGCGGAAGCCGCGGCCACCATCATGCCGATGGAGCTCCGTCGAACCGAGCTGCTTCACCGCGGCGTCCCCGCCGACGTGGTGAACCGTGAGGTCGACGCGGGTCTTTCAGCCGGGACCTTCCGGTTGCCTAGCCGACCGGCCGTCGCGTACATGATGTCGGCCGAGCAGCGGTTGGTGAGCGATGAGGGCCGGCCGGTCGGCAAGTGGCGTCCTCACCTGATGATCTACTCGCCGTTCCTGACCAACGCCGCGGTCGGCCACCATGGCGAGCCGAACCTGACGGGGGGCATGGTCGTCGATCCGGGGCGCCCGACCGCCAATCTCATGGTGGTGGTTCCCGATTTCGTGCCCCGTTCGGCTCCCCGCCCTTCACCGTAGTGGCGGAGCCAACTGATCGGGACGTGGTGGCCCGGGTCCTCGCCACCGGCGACGAGACAGCTTTTCGCCTGCTCTACCGCCGGCACACTCCGGGGCTCCTTCGAGTGGCTCGGCGGGTCACCGCTGGTGCATCGGCCGCCGCGGTGGAGGATCTGGTGCACGATACGTGGATCCGAGCGTCGGACCGGCTGGCCCGGTTCGAGTGGCGGGCGAGTTTCAGAACCTGGCTCACGGGCATCCTGCTCAACCGGGTCCGCGAGGCTCGCCGGGAGTGGGCCGGGGCGGATCTGGCGCTCGACGAAATCCCGGAGCCGGCCTCCGAGGCGGTGGACATCGACGATCGCCTGGACTTGGAGGGCGCCATCGCGAAACTCCCCGACGGCTATCGCGCCGCCATCGTTTTGCACGACATCGAGGGCCATACTCACGAGGAGGTTGCCGAGTTGCTCGGGATCGCGATCGGGACCTCGAAGAGTCAGTTATCGCGGGCCCGGCACGCCCTTCGTCGTTGGCTCGAACCAGGAGTGACATCCATATGACCATGCGATCCGACGACGGCGACGACCGACCGGCAACCTTGCGCCGCCTGAGTCATCAGCATGACGCCAGCGCGGCTCTCGAGCATCGGGTGGTCGCCTCGCTCACAGCCCGCGGCGTCTTGCAGTCACCGCGCCGACGCCGGGTGGCGTGGGCCTTGGCGGCGGCCGCGGTCGTGTTGGCGTTTGTCGGAGGTCGCATGACGGCCGCGGCCGGGACGCCGCCAGGGCCCGATGGCATGCCGCAATGGCTCCTCCTGCTCTATGAGGACGGGTCTTTTCGCGGCCCGGCGCCCGGCCAGGAGGGGCGTTACGTCGAGGAATACAGCCGATGGGCAGCCGGCCTTGCCGCCGAACAACGACTGGTTGCCGCCGGCGAGTTGCCGCCCGGTGGCGTATTGATCGACCCCGATGGCCGGGGCCAGCCCCACACCGAGGCCACCCGACTCGGCGCCACGACCGGGTACTTCCTGATCAAGGCCGAGTCGGCCGAGCGGGCGCGGGAAATCGCGGCGACCTGTCCCCACCTCCGGCACGGGGGCCGGATCGTCATCCGCCCAACCTCGTAGCAGTCCCGGGCTACGAGGGCGCGCGAACCCCCGCTGTCTGTTGACTTCCGCGCCGCCGGTTCCGGCCAATAGCCCACGTTGCCCCCGACCGGAAATCAGAACTACGATTCCGGTCGGAGGGCCTCAGGCGAAAAGGGGAGCCTGGTCCGTTTCCGCGCGTCATAGGCCATGAACCGGGGCAGCAGGGCCGCGATCACTACCGACCCCACCACGCAGAGCACGCCACCCGACACGACCGATGCCCTGACCCCGAACGCTCCCGCCACCAACCCCGCCTCGGCGTTGCCAAGATAGGGCCCGCTCAGGTAACTCACCTGCTCGATCCCAGCCAGCCGACCGCGGAGGTGGTCGGGAATGGTCTGGTTCCAGATCGTCATCCGAAAGATCCCGCTGACCGAGTCGGCCGCACCGGCCAACGCCAGACACACCAGCGCCGCCGACAGCGTCGTGGCCAGGCCAAAGCCGATGATCGCGACCCCCCAGGCTGCCGCCGCCAGTACCACCGCCCGGCCATGCCGATGGACCCGCGACGTCCACCCCGAGGTCAGGCTGCAGATCCCGACGCCCACCGCCGGCATCGCATACAAGAGGCCGACCGTCCCCGCCCCGAACCGCTCCGCCATGGCCGGGAAGAGCGCCATCGGCATCCCGAAGAACATCGCGTTCATGTCGATCACGTAGGTGCCGATCAGCTCTTGGCGGCTGGCCGCGTACCGCCAACCCTCCACCAGCGATGACCAACCGATCGACACCGACGCCGACCGAGGCGGCAGCGGCGCGATCATCGACATCATCAGCACCGACCCGAGGAAGCTGGCCGCATCGATCCCGAATCCGATGGCTGGGCCAAGCCCTGCCACGATCAAGCCGGCCACCGCGGGTCCGGCGACCCAGCTGAGGCTGTAGACGAGACTGCCGAGGGCGGCGGCGGCGGAGACATGCTCGGGGGCCACGATCCGGGGCACCATCGAATCGCGCGCCGGCCGGGCCAGGGCTGAGACGGCGGCGGAGGCGCTCGCGAGGACGAAGATCGCCGCCACACTCGGAGCGGGGCGGTTCGCGTTGACCATCAGCAACAGCGCAATGACGCCTAACGTGGCGTCAGCGGACCGGACCAGCAGCCGCCGGTCGAACCGGTCGGCCAGGTTGCCGCCCACGAACGCCATCACCAGCATCGGAACGAATTCGGCGACCCCGATGAGCCCCACCATCGTGGAGGATCGGGTCAACTGGTAGATCTGCCACGGCAGCACGACGTAGGTGATCGAGCTGCCAAGCGAGGAGATGGCTTGGGCGCCGAGGAGCCAGCGATAGTCGGGAGATTCACGGAGCGGCGTGGTGTCGACCGCCACCAGGCCGAACAGCTTCTTGACGAGTGAAACCGGGGACATGAGTCCGTCTAAGATAGACCTGCCGGCGCCGGGATGAATTCGGCAACCAGACACCGAAGCCCCGGAATCACTCCCTCGCCGTCGAGCCAGTCTGAGGCACCAAGCCGCGTGATCGACCGATCAGCCCGGTGAATGATGACCGCCCGCGCCTTGGGATCAACGACCCAGACTAATCTGGTACCAGCATCGAGATAGTTCGCCACTTTCTCCGCCACCTCGCCAGGCCGATCCTCCGGTGAGAGGATCTCGATCGCGAGGTCAGGCGCGAGAGGGATGTAATTCGCGGGAATCCGCTCCGGATCGAGGCGGTCCGAAGCCACGAACGACACATCGGGTCCCCGCACCGTGTCGGGACCCCGGCGAAGGATGAACCCGCTCTCCACCAATACCACACCAAGGCCGTGGGCCTCCACGAAGCCGTGGAGCCGATACCCCATGCGCATCGCAACCTGGCCGTGGGCACCGCCCGGAGGCTCCGACACCCGAAGGCTCCCGGCAACCAGTTCGTACCGGTCGTGGTCGGGATAGTGAAACAGCTCTTCGGCCGTGATTGCGTGGCCCGCGTTCTTCGCCATCAGATCCCCCATTGAACTCAGCTTCCGCCGAGCTTACGCTCGGCGGGGTGGCCGCGTCAAGCGGGCCGACGGAGTCAGGACAACTTGAGGGCGCCTGGTGGAATCGGGAGGGCGCGCACCCGCACGCCGGTGGCCGCGAAGACGGCGTTGAGGACGGCCGGCGCCACCGCTGGCACCGGCGGCTCCCCCATGCCAAAGGGCCGGATCGGATGCTCCACGATGTGGGTTTCGATCGCCGGCATCTGGTCGATCCGGAGAATCGGATAGTCGGCAAACCCGCTGGTAACGGTTCGTCCTCGCTCGAAACGCACCCCCGGGCCGAGCAACGCCGACAGAGCCCACGCGACGCCGCCTTCAAACTGCTTCTCGACCCCCGCTCGATTGACGACCTGACCGCAATCCACGGCGCAGACGACCCGGAGCACCTTGATGTCGCCGGCCGGCCCGACCGACACCTCCGCGACCTGGGCAACCATCGTTCCTTGGTGATACTGATTGCACGCAATGCCGCGGCCCACCCGGCGCCCGGCTTCAACCACCGGCAACGGCCCGCCCCACCCGGCCCGCTCGGCAGCCAGCCGGAGCACCGCGCGGAGCCGGTCGCCGTTGGCGAAGGTGCCGGTCCGGCGAGTCACCATGCCAGGAGAGGGAATCAACGACAGCCGAAGCGCGAGCGGATCGGCCCCGGTGGCGTGAGCGATTTCGTCGATGAAGCACTCCCGCGCCAGCACCGCCGCCGGATAGGTCACCGCCCGCCACGCCCCGGTCGGCACCGGCGATTCCACCAGGGCCAACTCCACCCGAAGGTCGGGAATCGCATAGGGTGAGTCGAATCCACCCCAAGGATCTCCGTCGGCCGCGGGATCATTCGCTGGGTTGAACGCACCAAACATCGACAGATGAAAGTCGGCGACGCGGTGGAGCCACGCGATCGGACGACCCGTTCGATCGAGCCCGGCCGCGAGCCGGTTGATCTGCGCCGGGTTGTACATATCGTGCTGGAGGTCGTCCTCCCGGGTCCAGACCACCTGGACCGGACCGGCCACCGCTCGCGACACCAACGCCGCCTCCACGATGAAATCGTTGGCGATCCGGCGCCCGAATCCGCCGCCTAACCGCATCACGTTGATGACCACCCGGTCCGCAGGAATCCCGAGCGCTTCAGCCACCCGGGCTTGGGCACCGTTCGGATTCTGCATCCCCGCCCAAATCTCACACCCGCCGTCTCGAAACTGGGCCACGGCACTGAGCGGCTCGATCGCGGCATGGGCCTGCCACGGCCACCGGTACTCGGCCTCGAGCCGTCGGGGGGCGGCGGCCAGCGCTCGCTCCGCGTTGCCCATCGTTCGAGCCGTCTTACCGCCCTTTCGCGCCGCGGCCTCGAGCATGCCCCACGCCGACCGATTGTCGAATCCGGTCTTCGAGCCCTCGTCCCATTCGACGTCCAGCGCGTCCCGGCCCTTGATCGCCGCCCAGGTCGTCGCCGCCACCACGGCCACCCCCGAGGGGACTTGCACCACCCGAGTAACGCCGGCCACCGCCAACGCCCGGTCAGAGCCAAATCGGCGGACCGTGCCGCCATGCACCGGGCTCCGCGCGATCGCGGAGTAGAGCATGCCAGGCACTTTCATGTCGATGCCGAACAAGGTTTTCCCGGCCGTGATCGCCGCCAATCCGGGCTCGGCCACTCGGGTGCCGAGGAGCCGATACTCGCGCTGGTCCTTGAGCCCGGGCTCCTTCGGCACCGGAAGCTGGCGCGCCGCGTCGACCAAGGTTCCAAACCGGGCCCGCCGGCTCGACCCTCGGTGCCGGACCTCCCCGGCCTCGGTGAAGCACGTCCCGGCGGGCACCTGCCAAGCGGTCGCCGCCGCGCTCACCAACATCGTCCGCACCGCCGCCGCGGCGACCCGGTGCGAGTACCAAGCATCGGTCACGCTGCCGCTGCCCGAGGTGCCCATTTCCGTGAATTGCGGCCCGGGTTTGGCCTGGAGGACCCGGACCCGGCTCCACTCGGCGCCGAGTTCCTCGGCCATGATCATCGGGATCGAGGTCGTCACCCCCTGCCCCATCTCCGACTTGTCGAGCACCAGCGTCACCACGCCGTCGCCGGCCACCTCGATCCACTGATTGGCGGAAAGGGCCGGGCCCTTCGAGACGGTCCGGCACCCGAACTGAGGGATGACGACGACCAGGGCCGCCGACTGTTTGAGGAACTCGCGCCGCGAAGTCGCCATCGATTGGGCTCATTGGGTGGTGAGAACAGGCCGTGCGGTCACTACGGCTTCGGGGGCCGATGAGATTCCTACTTCCCTCAATTGGCAAGAACATTCTATCGGCTGGAGGCCGTTGCCTATAAGCTCCCAGATCCTCGCCAGGAGACCGATTCATGATCCGCCTTGCCGCCATTGGGTTCGCGCTCAGTTTGACCGCTGCTCCCGGCCTCGGCCAGGTCCTCCCACCCGGCCCCCACCCGGCTGATTCCGCGACCACCACACCGGCAGCCGCCCGGGGCCATCTCGGGATTGGGCCCGCGTCGGTCACCCCAGTCACCCTCCTGGTCGATCGGCCCGCCCTGGAATCTTTCACCGATCGATGGCGTCTCGAACCCGCCCCCAAGCACAACCGGGGACGGAACGCCCTGATCGGCGCCCTGATCAGCGGCGCCACCGGAATCATCACCTGCACCGTGATCTCGAATATCATGAAGGATCCGGGCACCGGGTTCTCGACCTGCGCCACCAGCGGATACGTCGGATTGGGCCTGGGTGGCGCCGCACTGGGCGCCCTGATCGGGGCACTCCTCTGACCGACTTCCGACCGGTGGGATCGGATCTATGGCGCCGGGAGCGGGTTTTCCGTATCTATGGGGGACCCCAACCCTGGAGAGCGTATGCCCGCCGTGCTCGACCTGCTCCGCCGCAAGGGTGATGTCGTTCACACCGCACGTCCCACCGATTCGGTCACTGCCGCCGCCAACGCCATGAATCAGTACGGCGTGGGGGGCTTGGTGGTCGTCGACCACGAAGGGAGGCTGATCGGAATGTTCACCGAGCGCGACGTCCTCCGCCGGGTGGTGGCGGTGGGGAAGGATCCGGCCACGACGTTGCTGGCCGATGTCATGACGACCGACGTGCTGGCCTGCCGCCCCGAAACGAGCCTCCAGGAGTGCGCGGCGGTCATGACCTCGAAACGGATCCGCCACCTCCCGGTTCGAGACGACACCGGGCTCGTCGGCATCGTCACCATCGGCGACCTGTTGGCGGAGCGGGTCGACGAGCAACAGGCCACGATCGAGTACCTGACCAGCTTCGTCTACGACAGCCGCTGACTCAGGGAGCCTTCGCCGCGAGCTCAGCCTCGAACCGCTTCGCGTCGTTGGGCCGACCCAGGGCTTGGTAGTCGGCCGCTAAGTCCGTGCGGGCGTTGTCGAGCCAACTCTTGGGCGGCGAGGCCTGCTTGATCAGGATCTGATACCCCAGCAACGACGCCTTCTCGGCCTCGGCGTGTTGGCCGGCGCCGAGGAGGTTCCGGCCGAGCCGGATGTTGGCGATGCCCACCAATTGGTGGTCGGGCTCGAGGACCTCAGCATACCGCCGCAGCACCTCCCGCATCAGACGAATGGCCTCGGGAAATTGCTTCTGGGCCTGATAGACACCCGACAGGTTCGAGAGCGCGACCCCGATCTGATAGTGTTTGTCATGATAGACCTCGCGGTAGATGGCGGTCATCCGCTGGAAGGCCGCCCTTGCCTCGTCATACCGATTCCGGCGGAGCGCAATCCGGCCGACCTCGTTGACCGCCGAGGCCACCCGGGGATGGACCGGACCGTAGACCTTTTCGTAGACCCCCAGCGTCTTTTTGAGCAACTCGGCCGCCTCATCGTACCGCTCCAGATTGACCAGCGCCCGGCTCAGCATGGTTTGCGCCGAGGCGGTTTCCGGATTCACGTCGCCATAAAAACCCTGGAGGATGCTGAGGCCCTCCCGGTAGTAGCGCTCGGCGCCGGTGAAGTTCCCCTGCTCGAATTGCACGGCGCCGAGATTGATCAAGTCGTCGCCGACGTTCGGGTGGCGGTCGCCGTAGAGCAACTTCGACATCACCAGAATCCGGTCGAACAGCGAATCGGCCACCGCGTAGTGGCCGGCATAGAAGTGGGTGTTGGCCAACTCGCCGAGCGTGATGACGAATTCGGCGCTGGTGGAATCGTTCCCGTAGAGGGCTACCGCTTGGTCGAGGGTGGTAATCGCCGAGTCGTAGGTGCCGCGGAGTTCGAACACCTGGCCTAACACCGCGAGCGCTTTGGCCCGGGTTGGATGGGTCGGCGGCAGGGATTTCTCGGCGATGGCAATCGCCTCCCGGGCCGTCGCGGCGGCGGCCGGGAAATCCGCCCGGGCAGACTGGAGCGAACCGAGTTCGACGAGCGCCGCGGCCACATCCGGGTGCTCGGACCCGAGCAGAGCCCGTCGCTTGGCCACCGCCGCCGTCAGCAAGGTATCCGCTCGTTCCAGATTGCCGAGTTTTTGCTGGATACTGCCGAGGGTCAGGTAGAGCTCGGATTGCGCGGCCGGATCGGCCTCGAGGCTCCGGGCGTCGCGGAGGCCGCGGTCGAGGAGCGTTACGACCCGGAGGCTATCGGCCGGGCCGGCCGCCTCGTCACCACCCTCGAACAACCGCATCGTGAAACCCTGAATCCGCTCGGCCCGAGCCGCTTCCGCCACGGCGCGGTCACGGGCCGCCGCCAGCCGGACGGTATAGAAGGCCACCAGGACGATGGCCGCCGCCAACCCCACCGCCCCGATCGTCACGGCCCGGAGATTCCGGCTCGCGAACTTGGTGAGCCGGTAGGCCAGCGCGTCGGGCCGAGCCTCGAGCGGCTCCCCATCCAGGAAGTGGTCGATGTCGCGGATCAGGGCGTCGACCGACGAATACCGCCGGTCGGGATCAGGGTGCATGGCTTTTTGGCAGAGCACGTCGAGATCGGCCCAAGCCGAGCGGCTGGCGAGCCGGTCGCCGGGGAGGGCCCGGAGCCAGGCCACCACCGACGGCTTCGGGGCGTCCCCGGCGGCGACCAAGGCGGCGGCCTCGGCGGCATTCTTGTCGGTCAGATCGAACGGAAGCCGGCCCGCCAGCAGTTCGTAGAGCAGTACGCCGAGCGAGTAGATGTCGGTGTAGAGGCCGATCCCGGCGCCCCGGAACTGCTCCGGCGCCGCATAAGCGGGGGTCATCATCCGGAGCCCGGTTCGGGTCACCGCCGCGGCATCGTCGAACGCTTCGAGCTGCTTGGCAATCCCGAAGTCGAGCAGCTTGACCCGCCGGTCGGTCGTCACCAGCACGTTGGACGGTTTGAGATCACGGTGCACGATGGCGTGCCGGTGGGCGTGGGCCACGGCGTCGCACACCGACCGGAACAACCGGAGCCGGTCGCCTAGCGGCGACTGATGGGTCCGGCAATAGTCGGTCAGCGGAGCGCCCTCGACGTATTCCATCACGAACCACGGCGTGCCGTCCGCCAGAGTCCCGGCATCGTGAAGCGCGGCGATGGCCGGATGGCTCAACTGGGCCAACAACCGCTGCTCGCTTGCGAACCGCTCCCGCCGGGCCGGCGACAGCCAGGCGTCGCGAAGAATCTTGATGGCCACCTTGGTGTCGAGGTCGTCGCGGACGCCGAGGTAGACGACACCCATCCCGCCTTCGCCGAGGATGCCGGCAACTCGATAGGGGCCAAACCGGTGGGCCGAGAGATCGAGCGGTGATGGGCCCAAGAGCTCCTGCGCCACGGCGGCCACCGGCCGGTCCACCGGCGTGCTGTCCCGGGCATCGGCCGCGAGCAACGCAGCGACCTCCGGCACCAGACTCGGGTCGTCGCCGCACTCCCTTTGAAGGAAGGCCTCTCGATCGGCCACCGGCAGGTCGGCGGCGTGATGGAAGAGATCTTGGATCCGGTCCCACCGTTCCGGGGTCATGAAGCGTTCCGGCTCCGTTCGAGCTCGACGGCCAGCCAAGCCCGGGCGGATCGCCAGTCACGGGTCAGGGTCGCTTCGGACACCTCGAGGATCGCGGCGCACTCCGGAATATCGAACCCGCCAAAGAACCGGTACTCGACCAAGGCGGCCTGCCGGGGGCTCAAGCGAGCCAGCGCTTCGAGTGCCGAGTCGAGTTCGAGCAGGTCGCCGCCGGAGGCGGGGGCGAGGTCCAGGGCATCGTCGAACGTCACCAGCGCCGCTTCGGGCCCGCCCCGTTTCTCGGCGGTCCGGCGGCGGGCGGCCTCGATCAGGACCTGACGCATGGCCCGGGCGGCCACCCGCTTGAAGTGGAGGGGCGAGTGGAACTCAGCCGGTGGCGAGGCCGCCAGCTTGAGCCAGGCCTCGTTGACTAAGGCGGTCGGGCTCAGCGTCACGCCCGCCTCCCCCCGGCGGACGGCCCCCGCCAGGCGCCGGAGCTCCTCGTAGGCCAGGCTGAACATCCGGTCGACCGCTTCGCGATCGGGATCTGGGTGGGTCATGACGGTTTTGGTCGTCCAGTCGCGCAATGGGTGGTAGCCCGGCCACAGGTGACAGCCGGACGAACAACGGTAGCGTGACGACGGGCCCCCGTCGAGTGGGGGGCGACCAACCCAAAGGGAGGACGCATGACTAGATGGTTCAGAGGGTGCGCCTTGGTGGCGGCACTGACATTGGCTGGATGTGGGTCCGATCCCACGGCACCCCCGTTGACCAACGGCTCGATTACCGCCCAGATCGACGGCGGGAGCTTCTCCGCAACCACCATCGCAGCCACCTACGTCAGCGGCATCATGGGCCTCGCGGGCACTGACGCCCAGGGGCGAACCATCGGTATTGGGGGCCAAATTCCTGGTCCGGGCACCTACACCGTCGGCGTCACCAGCCCGGCCAACTTCAGCGTCACCATCGGGAGTGCCGGCTGGCAGGCGGCCATTACCCTCGGCAGCGGGAGCGTGACGGTGACGTCGATCTCGGCGGCCTTGGCCAAGGGGACCTTTCAGTTCACCGCGGGTCCGGTTCCCGGCACCACCGCCACCGGTACCAAGGTGGTCACGGCGGGCGCCTTCGACGTGAAATTTTGATGTTCAACCGATCGACCAACTTCGAGGAGACAGGTATGAGGCAGCGAATCCGGGCGGTAGCGGTGGCAGCGGTATTAGTCGCGGCAGGTTCAAGCGTCGCGATGGCCCAGAAGACATCCGGAGGCGGCTTCCGAGAAGGCTCGACCGACATCGGACCGGTCATCGGTCTCGGCGGCATCGGCGGAACCTTGTCGTTCGGCGGCCGGTTCGAACGGGCCATCAAGCGACTGCCGGACTTGGGTGATGGTGTCTTGGCGTTCCAGCTGAGCGCTGACTACTACAGTTTCTCGAACACGTTCGGGACGGTCGGCTACAAATTCAAATACATCCCGATCGGCGCCACGGCCAACTACCACATCAAGGTGAACGACAGCAAGTTCGACCCGTTCGTCGGGGCCGGGCTCGGCTACGCGATCGTCAGTAGCTCGTATAGCGGGGTCGGCGGGTCGGCGAGTGCGCTCTATTTCATTGGCCGCGCGGGGCTTCGGTACTACATGGCCAACGGAGTCGCCCTCTATGGCGACGTCGGCGCGGGAGCGGCCACGCTCAACGCCGGCGTAATGTTCCGGATGTCCGGAAACAAGTAAGGAGCCCGCGAATGCCGACCGCCGGATTGTTTACCCCAGTCGACAAGCAGTGGGTAATCGGGACGCTCAAAGCCGTGGGGTCCACCGATCCCGACGTGCTCTACGCGGCCCGCGCCAAACTGCTGTCCGCGGTCGGCTTCACCAGGATTGCCGGGGCCGGCCTGGCCGGTCTCGGGGTCCTGTTCCTGTTCGTAGCGGCGGCACGGTGGTACTCGGTGCCGTTGCTGGTGGTTGGGTGGTGGCTCTGGCGGCGCGGAGCCCGGAACGTCGCGGTGGTCGAAGCGGGGTATGAGGAGTTTCGGCACTCGGCGCTCGGCGCTCGGCACTCGGCGGTTTGATTGCGGAACTCGGTTCATTCGGGAGGCTTCATCATGGGTAAGCTTCGGCGCTGGGGAACTCTGCTGATCGTCCTTGCTTCCGCCGGCGGGTGTGGCGGCGCCACACCGCCGAATCCGCCACCGCCGCCGCCGCCGCCGGCTGGGGTCATTACGATCGTGCCGAGCACCGGAAACGCCACGATTCAGCAGGGGAGCAGCGCCGCCATCACGGTGCTGGTCACCCGGGCCGCCGGGTTTACCGGGCCGGTCACGCTATCGGTAGAGGGGCTGCCAACCGGCGTCACGGCACCGCAGTCCAATGAGACCACTGCGGGGTCCGGCACCACGATCACCGTCACCTTCACCGTGGCCGCCTCGGCCGTGCCGGGACGGACCAACCTCACGCTCCGGGCCAAAGGCTCCGGGGTTACCGACGCGACGACCGTGTTCGATCTGACCATTACCGCGGCGCCGGTGCCGAGCTATGACTTGACCGTCACCGGTTCGCCGGTGTCGGTGCCGCAGGGCGGCAACGGCCAGGTCACGCTGACGATTGCGCGGAGCGGCGGTTTTGCGGGGAGCGTGGCCCTGACGGTGGAGGGTGCGCCGGCGGGCCTCAACGCGACCATCAACCCAGCCGCGACCACCGGCACCACCGCGACGATTACCGTCATCGCCTCGGCCGGGCTCGCCTCGGGGACCTATACCCTGACGATCCGCGGCACCACCGCCGGACTGCCCGACAAGACGACCACCTTCCAGGTCTCGGTCACGGCGGTCACTGCCTCGGGCAACGCGGTGTTCGACTTCAGCCAGTGCCCGAGTCCCTACGTGGTCTGGGCCGCGTATCGGGACGGCAATGGACCCTGGACCCGCGTCATCGCGACCGCCAAGGTGTTCCGCTTCACGGTCAACTCCCCGCTGGCGGCGTTTGCCTACGTGGTTCAGCAGAACTCGCCCTCGACCACCTACGTCGAGTATCTGACCAGGGCCGAGATCAGTGCGGCACCGTTCGTCTTCTGCCCGGGGCTGCCGATCAACTCCAAGGTAGTGAGCGGAGTCGTGACCGGGCTCACTCCTCAGCAGAACGTGTTCATCACCCTCGGCGGATCCTTCGTCCAGGCAGGCGCTCTGTTTCCGACCTTCAATTTGGTCGGCGTGCCAAGCGGCGACCGAGACTTGCTGGCCTACCGGTTCGTCGGCGCCCCGGCGGCAACCGATCGGATCATCGTTCGCCGCGATCTCAACCTGCCGACCGGGGGCACCGTTGCCTCGCTCGATTTTGCGGCCCCCGAATCGGTGGCCCCGACGACGGCGACTCTGACCATCAGCGGCCTCGCCGGCGAAGGCCTGCTCGAAACCATGACCTACCTCACCCGCTCGAGTTGCGATCCGGCGATGATCTATCAAACCGGAGCAACCGGCTCGTCGCATCTGATGCTCGGGGTGGCGGTGGCCCAGCAGCGACCCGACGACTATCACATGCTCAAAATCGCCGCGGCCACCGCGACCACGAGCCGCACGGTCTGGGAATCATTCCGGGCCATGGCCAACCGGACCGTGGTGTTAGGCGGAGTCCTGGGCAATCCCACCGTGGCCATCCTCGGCGGCAACTACAAGCGCCTTCAGGCCACCTTCGGATTCCCACTCGAGTACACGAAGTCGGTCACGCTCCGCTACATCCAAACGTCCGGCACCCCGAGCGGCGCGCCGCGGACGGTCCTGGTCACCGCCACGCCCGCCTCGATCGCCTCGACCACGGCCATCGTCGCGATGCCGGACTTTGCCGGCGTCACCGGCTGGACCGACGCCTGGGCCCCGATGCCCGCAGCCGCGACCCCCTGGTCGATCACCGGTCTTGGCGGCAACGTCGGCGCCTCGAGTTGCGGAGAAGGCGTCCGCGTCCTCCAAGTCTCAGCCTCCGGGACCAATTGACCCCGCCGAGTGCCGAGCGCCGAGTGCCGAGTGCCGAGCCCCTAGTCCCGAGCCGTCAAGTATGCTTCGACTTGGGACCAGACTCGGCGGACGGCGTCGTTGGGTTCGTTCGTCATCATGACGCCGACGCGGTTCCGGGCGGGGTCGAAGAACCAGAAGGTGGCGATGCCGGGGAAGCCGCCGGTGTGGCCGACGATCGTCCGGCCGTTCCGCTGCTGGACGATGAAGCCATAGCCGTAGCCGCCGGGTCCCGGGCGTTCCGTGTCGGTTTGCTTGGCGGTCATCAGGGTGACAGTCGCCGGCTTCAGCACCTTGCCTTCCATCAGGGCCTGAGCCCACTTGAGGAGATCCTCGGCGGTTGACCAGCCACCGCCGGCCCCGCCGCCCCGTATCGTGTGGGTAAAGAGGTTGTTCTTGAGGACTCCCTTGTCGTCTCGGTAGTAACCCACCGACATGTTGGGAACGTCCACGTCGAGTGGGAAGAACCCGGTGTTGGTCATCCCGGCCGGGGTCAACACGTTGCGCTGGATGTAGTCGAAATAATCGAGACCCGAGACCTTCTCGATGACCAACGCCAGCACCGCAAACCCGGTGTTGCTGTAGAACCACTGCGTCCCCGGCGCAAAGTCGAGCGAATCCTTCGCGAAGTACGGGGTCAAATCGGCCGTGGTGCGGACGGCGGTCCAGTTGCCCGCGAACAGCTTGTCCCAGTAGAGACCCAAGCCGGACCGGTGGGTCAGCAACTGGCCGATCGTGATCCGCCGGGCAACGGCCTGGTTGGGATAGTCGGGCAGGACCCGGGACAGGGTATCGGTCAGGCTGAGCTTGCCCTGCTCGATCAACTGACCGATAGCCACCGCGGTGAACGTCTTCCCGACCGAGGCCAGGTTGAATTTGGTGTCGGGCCGGTTGGCCACCCCGTACCCCTTATGCGCCAGACCGTGCGCTGAGTGATGCACGATCCGGCCTTGATCCGCCACGAGGACGACGCCGTGGAAGGTCCCGGCCCGGTCGAGGCCGGCGAGGATCGAGGTCAGGGAGTCGAGCCGCTGGGACTTGGTCTGGCCAAGCGCGGTTTGGGCCAACCCGGCGAACAGGATCAGCCCTGGAAATGCGAGTCGTTTGATGGTCATGCCTCGCCGTACGCCGCCCGCCGGACCCGGGTTTCGGCGGGTGCCCGTTGGGGGCTACGGTGCCCCCGTCCAGGCGCTACCTTCACCCGAACAAAAGAAAACCCCAACCATCGGAGGGTCCGTGACCCCACTGACGGAACTGTGGCTCCCGATCGTGCTGTCGGCCGTGGCGGTATTCGTGGCCAGCTCGGTCATTCACATGATGCTGCCCTGGCACCGGAACGACTATCCCCGGTTGCCCAACGAGGACCAGGTCCTCGATGCCCTGGGGCATGGGGAAGAACCTCGCGATGTGGTTCGTCTATTCGCTAGTCGTGAGCGTCTTCGCGGCCTACCTCACCGGCCGGGCCATGATTCCCGGCGCGGAGTATTTGACCGTGTTCCGGTTTGCCGGCACCGTGGCGTTTGCCGGGTATAGCCTGGCGATCTGGCAGATGTCGATTTGGTATTCGCGCGCCTGGTCGCTGACCCTCAAGGCGACGATGGACGGGCTCATCTACGCCCTGCTGACCGCCGGCCTGTTCGGATGGCTCTGGCCGCGATAGGGGCCGGCCTGGTTAGACGGGGGTCGGAACCCGGCCCGGCTCGGGTCGCGGCGGCGGTAGTGCAAGTGGAGCCAGAAACCCGCCAAGCCAGCCAGGGAGACGGACAGCCATGAGTACGCCACATACATGTCTTGCATCGACGCCCTTATGCGGATTCGAGGGTCAGACCGACGACGGAACCGGTGGTCGACCTACGCCGTGGCCAACGGCGAAGTTTCGGGCCGCTGCGGCGACCGGCCCGTTCGGTTAAGCTCCTGGGATGACCGCGCTTCGACTCCTCCTTGCGATCGCCGCCCAAACCGAGAGTCCCTACCCGAACCTTTCCGAGCCCCGCCACCAAGTCACCACCGAATACGAGGTGAAGGTCCCGATGCGCGACGGGATCCGGCTCGCCGCCAATGTCGTGCGGCCCAACGGCGCTGGCACATTTCCGGTGGTGATTTCCTATTACCCCTACGGCAAGGACCCCACTCCCTATTTCGCCGAGCGGGGATACGTCACCGTCTTTGCCGAAGGGCGCGGCACCGGCACATCGGAAGGGGTGATGCGCGACTACTTCGACGCCCAGTCCTACCGCGATGGCTACGACCTGGTCGAGTGGGCCGCCCGGCAGCCGTGGTCCACCGGCGCGGTCGGGATGTGGGGCATTTCCTACGGTGCCATCAACGCGACCCGGGTCGCCGCGTTGAAGCCGCCTCACCTCAAGGCGATTTCGGTCAACAGCTCCTACGCCAATTTCTTCGGCGATCACTGGTATCCGGGCGGCGTTCGGAGCAATCACCCCTATGTGTGGCACGGCGCGAGCAACGTGCTGGCGACGATGCTTCGCGGACCGGTCTACGACGACGGCAAGGGCGGCAAGTACGTCGACCTCGAGATCTGGAAACGCCACCAGGCCGAGAACGGCTGGCGGGGCTTTTTCCAACCCCAGTGGGAGCACCCGACCTACGACGACTATTGGCAGGAGAAGGACCTTCGGAGCAAGTACGCCGACTTCGCGGTGCCGACCCTCCAGTTCGGAAACTACTTCGATCATGCCAGGAACCATGACGAGGCGTACCAGAACTACCAGATTCTCAAAGCCAAACAGGTGCCTCAGAAACTGGTCGTCGGGCCGTGGACCCATGGCGGATTCGGGCCGAGTCACGTGGTCGATTTCCAGCTCACGACGCTGGCCTGGTTCGACCACTTCCTGAAGGGCATCGACAACGGGATCAACCGCGAGCCGCCGGTGACGGTGTTCGTGATGCGGGAGAATCGGTGGCGCGCCGAGGAGGACTGGCCGATCGCCCGGACCGTTCCGACTCGGCTTTACCTGAGTTCGCCCGGGAACCTCCGTCCGACCGCCCCCGCCGCCGAACCGGACCTCACCCCCCGCCGCTTCATCTATCACCCCTGGGTCGGCAGCGCGGCCGGACCGTACGGCACCTGGTTTGACGCCGACTACACCGACTTCCTGGTCCAGCCGGACCAGCGAGTCGACGAGGCCGAGTCACTCACCTTCACGACCGGGGCGCTGACCGAGGACACCGAGGTCACCGGGATGGCGGAGATCACCTTCTTCGCCACCTCGAGCGCGGCCAACACCGATTTCACGATCAAATTGTCCGACGTCTTGCCCGACGGAAAATCGGAACTCGTCACTCGGGGCTGGATCAACTCATCCTATCGCGAGTCGAACCTGAATCCGCGGCGCCCAGGGGAGTGGAAGGTCGTCGCCCCGACGCCGATCATGGCCGGCAAGGTGTATCGCTACCAGGTCACCCTTCAGAACATCTCCTACCAGTTCAAGCGCGGGCACCGGATCCGGGTCACCATGGCCTCGAGCGACTGGCCCTCGAATTGGCCCAATCCGAATCCGGCCCGGAACGAGATCCGGTTCGAGAGCCCCGATGGCAACGAGGCCTCGCACCTAACGCTGCCGGTCGTGCCCGCGCGAACAACGCCGTTACCCGAACCGCGATTGGCGGTGGTCCCGCCCCGGCCGAAAACCCAGGCAGCCGACGAAGGCTCCGAACGGATCTGGATCGAGAATGATCTCACCGGGCAGGCGGTGGTGTACCGCTCCGAGAGCCGGTCCGAGCGCCCGATCCCCGGCGGGACCCTCCGCGACGTGCGGGAGTGGCGGATTGACCTCACCAAGCAGCCGCCGTACCAACAGGTCATCGATTTAGTGACGACCTGGACCCTGCTTCGGGCCGGCCATCCTGACGTTCGGTTCGTCTATCGGGTCAAAACCGACGGAAACGGGCCCCGGGCAACCGTTGACTTGAACGAGGGCAAGATCCCATAGCCGACCAAGGGGCTGACGGTTTTCGGTGTCGGATGACGCAATAGGAGGAGAACAGCGTCAACTCGAAGCCCCGGGGGCCATCATGCCGACGATCTCAGCCCTCCTTCACCTGCTCCTCGCCGCCCCGTCGACTGCCGCCACCGTCCAGACCTCGGATTCCACGCTCATCTGCCTGGCGCCCGCCACCGCCCAGATGGCCGGCGGCCAGAACGCCCAGGCAGTCACCGCGGTCCGGGAAGCCTTTGGATCCTACCTCACTGGGCCGACCCTCGGCGTGGTCACGCTGACGGCCAAGCTCCCGTCCCAGGCCCGCGAAGAGGCCAAGCGGGCCGGTTGCAAAGCCGTTTTGTTCGCGTCCGTCAAGCACGAGCGGAGCAACCCGGGCAGCCTGCTGGGCAAAGTCGCCGGGCGGCTCGAAACCCAGGCCTGGCAGGTGGCCGCCAGGACCCGGTCCGCCGCCGCCAAGGAGCTGGCCCAAACGGCCGCCAAGACCGCGCGGGACGTCGCCGGGTCGATCAAGAGCAAGGACGAGTTGTCGTTAGGCTACCGGCTCGAGTCGCCCGACGGAGCGATCCTCGCCTCCGGCAATGACAAGCGCAAGGCGGGGGCGGACGGCGAGGACCTGATGACACCACTGGTGGAAAAAGCCGCCGAAGCGATCGCCGCGGCGGTGGCCAAGCCTTAGCGGGCTTCCCGATACACGCTCTCGATCAACGGCGCCAGCGTGTACTGGTCGAACCAGTACCCAAGCCAGGCATCTGATCCGGCGAATCCACCGCGGTGTTTCGTGAGATCGATTCGT
This sequence comes from Gemmatimonadota bacterium, assembly GCA_031431925.1. Classification (GTDB taxonomy): domain Bacteria; phylum Gemmatimonadota; class Gemmatimonadetes; order Gemmatimonadales; family GWC2-71-9; genus SHZU01. Next base: position 27,404 of record JANPEL010000036.1, read on the forward strand.
ACCGAGACCGAGTCGGCGTCACCTGCCGGACGGCGTCGCGCACCAGGGCGGTGATCCGGTCGAGGAAGACCCGGTCCCGCTGCGGCAGGCCGTGTCCCGGTACCAGCACCTCGAACGGAATCGCGCGGATCCGGCCGATCGTCTCCACCAAGTCCGACGGGAACACACTGATCATGAATGGCACCGGCTCCACGACGATGTCGCCGGTGACCAGCATCCGCTGCCGGGGGAGCCAGGCGACGATGTCACCGGTGGTGTTGGCGCGGCCAAGGTAGCGGAGTTCGATGGGCGCCTCGGCATCGGGAAGCGTCAGCGTGTCGGCGAACGTGCGCTTCGGCAGGACCAAGCGGGTCCCGGCCACGTCGGCAAAGCGGAGCGCTCGATTGTCGATGAGCGCCTTCCGCCAGCCGGCCCGCTCCTCCGGCGTTCCGGCCTTGACCAGTTGGTCGCCTGCCAGCTGCTCCATGTTCTCCCTGAGCAACCGGATCCGCTCGGCCTCGTAGGTGGCCGAGGGCGTGCGGGGGAACGCCTTCATCAGGGTGTCGATATCGGCCGCGGCGTTCTGATGGGCCACGATGTCCACGCCAGGCCAAGCCGCGACGATGGCTGACAGGCCGAGGTGGTGATCGCCGTGCCAGTGCGTCACCACCACGGTCTTGACCGGCTTCGGACTGAGGCCGCGGACGAGTTCGACAATCCGCTCGCCCGAGCCGGGGGAGACGCCGGCGTCGACCAGCACCAGGCCATCGCGCTGCTCGATGACGACCACGTTGCCCACCACCCCGGCGAAGTTCGGCTCCGGCTGTCGGAGCAGGTGCACCTTGGGCCCGAGCGGCACCGCAATCTGGACGTAACCGCGGGCCTGTTCGCGGGCACTCTGCCCGCTGACCGGGCCACCAGGGATCGCGATGAGTCCAGCGATGAGTGTCGTTAGTACGCCTAACCGCATGAGGTACTCCTGAAAGAGCGGTGAACGTGCTGGCGCCGACGGCAATGCGGTGTGAGACTCGGTTCGCACGATAGCGCCGGGCCGACGACTGCACTTGAACGATGTTGCTCCGACTCCAGACCGGCCCTGGGTTCCCGCCTGGCACCCGATCTCCATGAAGCGCTGGTCTCCGTTGTCCTTGCGGAGATTCGTGGGTATGACTTATCATCATACCGGAGGCATTCCATGGCCAAGACCAAAGTCGCAGTCACGCTCGATACCCAAACGGTGCGCCGAGTCGATCGCTTGGTCCGGGACTCTCGCTATCCTAATCGAAGCCAGGCGATTGAAGCGGCAGTGGCCGCCCAGCTTGAGCGACTCGAAGGGCGTCGGTTGGTCTAAGAGTGTGGGAAGCTCGATCCGGCAGCCGAGCGGGCCCACGCGGAAGAAGGGCTCGGCTCGGAGGAGGCGGCATGGCCGGAATACTGAGGGGCGAGATTCGCTGGGCGGGGCTCAACCCTACGCGAGGCAGCGAGCAGGTTGGTCAGCGGCCGGTCCTGGTGCTAAGCCATGACGTGTTCAACGAACGATCAGGGACGGTGATCGCCGCCGCCTTGACGAGCCAGCCACAGCGCGCCGGATTCCCGTTAACCCTTGAGTTGGTCGCGCCACGGTTGCCGAAGCGATCGTGGGTCAAAATCAGCCAGATCCGGACCCTCGCGACCGAGCGGATTGGGAAGCGCCTCGGCCGAGCGTCCCCGGAGGAACTGGCCCAGGTACTCGAGGGCCTGAATGAGATTCTTGGTGCCTAACAAATCGATGAAGGCTGTGGTCCGGTTGACCTATGTTCCTGCTTAACCCCGGGAACTCATGTCCCGAGTCGGTAATGGTGCGCTCCTATTCTTCGTCGCTCTCGGCGGCGCCTGCACCACACCGGCCCCGTCGGCGCACGTCGGCGCCACGGATTCAGCAGGGGTTCGGGTGGTTCGAATCGGGAGCCTCGCCGAGGTTCGGTTCCCGTCGTGGACGACCACGGCGGTCTTCTCAACCGAGACGCACGATTCGCTCCGGATCAATGCGATGGTGGAGGCCGGGTTTGGTTCCGATACCTCGCTCATCGTAACAGCCGGCCCCGAACTCGCCGTCCTCGACCCAGAAGGGCGGCTCCACCGCACCCTCGGACGAAACGGCACCGGACCCGGCGAGTTCCAGTCCACATTCCGACTCGGCCTGGTGGCCGACGGAACCCTATTCGCCAGTGACTTTGGCTCCGGGCGGATCACCCAGCTCCGGCCGACCGGCGAGGTCGTTCGGATCCTGCCCCGCCTCTGGCGAAGCAACGCCGCCGTCGAAGTCGACCCGATCACCATGCTTCCGGACGGCCGGATCCTCGCCACCTACTGGCAGCAGCGTCCCAACCGGGGAGCGACGGCCGGCATTCCAGTTGGTGCAATCGAACGGGACTCCGCCCCCTTGATCCTGTACGACACGTTAGGCAGGGCCGGCAACCGGCTCGGCCTCTGGCGCGGCCTCGAACGGGCCCGCGTCGGGCTTGGCGACGAGATCTCCCGGCTTCCGGTCCGGTTCGCGAGGAGCGCCATGTATGACGGCCGCGGGCGGTGGACCGCCATCGGCTCAACCGACTCACTCGACCTCTCGCTGTTCGATGGCACCGCGCTCGTGCTCCGGTTGATCGCCACCCCCCCGACCGAACGGCCGACCAGCGAGTTGGCTGCGAAATGGGAGCGGACGGTACTCGCCGACGCACCCGATGTCGGGGCGACCTACCTTCGCGCCATCGCCTCCGCCGCCGGTGTCGATCGGCTTCCCGCCATCGGCGGGCTCGTCGTGGACGATAGCGGCCGTCTCTGGGTGGGAAGCTACGAGGTGGGCGCCGCCACCCGACGGTGGCGCGTCTTTTCCCGGTCCGGACAACCAATCGGCCAGTTGGAGTTGCCGGCCTTTACCCATCCGTTCGTGCCCGGACAGACCGAGTTACTCGATGTTGCCGGTGACCGCCTTGCGATCCGGCGGGCCGGCGCAAACGGTGAAGTCATCGTCGAGGTTCGGACGATCCGGCGAAGCTAGGGGGGTTGAGAGACCGCTCCGAGTGCGACCCTGGAGCGCCCACCCGCATCTTCGAGCGGGTGCTCGCCGCGACCATCCAGTTCAATGGGACTCCTAACCATGTTGATCTTGAGCGCCGCCCTGCTGCAAGCCGTCGCCGCACCCATCCCCCGCCCCGTCGGGCCGCCTGACGCGGTCTTGACCCACGAATTCGTCCGGGTGTTCGCCCTGTCGGAGCGGCCGGACGGCCGGGTGGTCCTCGTCGACCGCGGCGACGAGTGGCTCGCGGTCGCCGACTTCGGCCGGAAAACCGTGACCAAGATCGGACGGGCCGGCGGCGGCCCGGAGGAGTACCGGTTTCCGGGCCGGCTGGCCCCGATGGCCGGTGATTCCCTGATGGTGGCCGACGACGGCAACAACCGCCTCGTCGTCTTGGGCCCCGATCTCAAGATCCACCGGGTCGCGAATGGCCGCGCGCCGGGTCTTCCGTCCGAACTGGCTCCCCGCGCCGTCGATCAGGCCGGCCGCTTTTACGCGGTCATCCCGGGGTGGATGTTGCAGGCCGAGCGGCCCGACTCCCTTCCGGTGGTCCGGTTCATCCCCGGCGCTGGATCAATGGAGACGATCGGGCGACTCAAAGCGAGCCCACAACCGCCGCCACCGCCTCGCCGGGATCGGCCGACTTTCCCCGTGTACGTTTTTGCGCCCGGCGATTCATGGGCCGTGACGCCGGCCGGCCGGGTGGCGCTCGTTCGGGCGGCGGACTACCGAGTCGAGTGGATCGAGCCGAACGGCCGCCGAGTCGCTGGCCCGCGGGTCGAATGGAAACCGATTCGGGTCACGGCGAAGGACCGGTCCGAGTTCGTCCGCCGGAACCTCATCACGGGAGGTACCAGCGGGAAAGGCGGCGCCGACCGCCCGCCCGGCGGACTCAGTCCAGTCACGGCTGACATGGTGACGGACCGGGCCGTCGCGGAGATGGTCGAGAACATGACGTTCGCGGACACCAAGCCGGCGTTCACCGACGCCGCGCCGATCATCGCGCCGGACGGTACCCTTTGGGTCGAGCGCTCGGTGGCCGCGGGGGCGCCATCGACGTGGGATCAGTTCGACGCGGCGGGCCGGCCGAGCGGAAGCCGGCAACTACCGGCGGGGCGGCGATTGGTGGGGGTGGGGCGAAGCCATATCTATGCGGTGGCCGACGACGAGGATGGGATCGAGCGGCTCGAGCGGTACCCGCTGAAGTAACGCTGGTTGATACCAACTTAGTCAGGACGGGGATCGCCCCTAGATTTGACGCATGCCCCGTCGCGCCGAAACCATCACCAGCCGTCGCCTTCAGGATCCGGAAGACCATAGCGACGTGCTGGCAATGTCGCCTGCCGAGCGGATTGAACTGACGGGGCGAATCAGCCTGGATTGCTGGGCCTTCATGGGAGAAGACGTTGCTCAGTCCCGACTTCCGCGACATGTTGTCCGCGTTATCCGCCGAGGGCCTCAAGGTGGCGGTATTGTCGGTGCGCCATCTGATCACCAACAAACGGGCGGGCGGCCGGCCCCAAGACCTCCTCGACGTTAGGGCACTCGAGGCGCTCCGGCCCCGGTAGCTACTCGCGGCCCCGCACCTGCCGACCAGTTGGCCGGCCTCGCGACCGCCCTCCCACCGACGACCCCCATTCCGCCAGAAACCGAGTCAGGAACTCTCGTTCGCTCACCGCCTCGGTCACCAGCGGCGCCAAGGCCAGCGCCACGGCGAGGGCCAGGTGATATCCCTCGGATCGGGAACTCACTGCCCGCCGGTACGCCGGGTGGTCGGCGTTGACCATCACGGCCGTGTCGACCAACCGGGCGAGGTCCGCCGCCTCGCCTTCGTGGGCAAAGGAAATCGTGAGGCCGAGCCGGGCGGGGCGTTTGGGTCCGGAGGTGTGACCCCCGGGCGGCGGCGCGGGCTTTCGTGACGCTCCTGGTGGCTCAGGCTCTGACGGAGGCTCTTCCGGGCTCGACGGCTCCTGGTGACCTGGCGGCGAATCGGTCATCAGATCGAGGGGCGCCGCTTCCGGTGGACCGCCGTCGAGCGGCAACCGGCGCTGGCCGCCAGGCCGCCGTTCGACCAACGCCAGGAGCAATGGAAATCGATCGGCCAGCTCCGCCAGAATCCGCTGGACATCCCGCTCCACCGGCCTCGCGGCCGGCCGGCGGGGCTCCGCGTCGACGTCGCCGACGGCCCCCCACTTGGCGAGATGGGGACCGAGGGCTTCCTGGATCGCCTTGCGATAGGCCAGATAGAGCGCGCCCCGCGGCCCGGTCCGAATGAAATCGGCCTTGTTGAGCGTCAGAGACTCAGCCAGGGCCGGGACCTCGATCAGCCCGGTCAAATACTCGCTGCGCGACGGCCGGAGCCCGAGCCAATCCCAACCCCGCTTGATCACCTTGCCTAACGTGCTGACGCCGATCCCCTGGGCCTCCTCGGCGAGCGGACTGGCCGATCGGACCAGCCAGCCGGCCGCCGAGGGCTTCCGTTTCCGGGCCATTCGGAGGGCAATCGGGGCGAGTTCGCCGGGAGGAGGCTGGTCTCCGCCTAACCTGACGCCATTGACCGTGAACTGGACGCCGGTTGGATAGCGGGTCCGGAGCACCTCGGCGAATTCCGCCAGGAACATCGGCGCAAAATGTCGGCGGAGAGTCTGGTCGAGAAAACCCGGATCCAGCAGCGGTGACAGCAGATTGTGGAGCACGACGGTGACCGCCGTGCCCCGTTCGGTCACCAACCCGGCGGGCGGCGCCCACCGCCATGGCGCCCGGAGCTTGGTGGCCAGGGCCCACGCGGTACTGACATGGGCCTCGCCTCGGCGGGTCTCGGTCAGGACTTCCCGGGCCAGCAGCAGGCCGAGCTTGATGCCGACCCCGGCAAAGCCGATTCCCGAGCCGCGGGTCTTGGTGCTGGCGGCGAGGTCGTGATAGCGGGCCAGTTCGCGCCGGTGCATCCCGCTGCCATTGTCTTGGATCGTCAGGCCGCCCGCCGCGATGTCGGCGGTGAGGTGGATGGCCGTGGCGCCGGAGTCGAGGGCGTTGGCGACGGCCTCGGTGATGAAGGTCTCCTCGATCGACTCGGGGTAGGCATCCCGGAGGTCTTCGAGGAGGTGGAGGAGGTCGACGCGAGTTTCGCCCATGGTCATGGAGAATATCGCCCGCGGTGGGCCGGCGTTAGCCCTCGGCTTGCTTCGGAGTTGATGCCCCCGGGGCGGGCCGGGTACTAGATTCCAACGATGCCAACTGTTCGTCCGCGCCCTGACCCTCCAGCGAACGACGCCCTGATCCGCCAGGCCGCCCGATTCCGTGCGATGACGGCTGACGAGAAAGTACAGCTCGCCCATGCGCTCTGGGTTGAAGCCCGCGAAATCGCGGCGGCAGGCGTGCGGGCCAGGCACCCCGATTGGACCGCCGACCAGGTCGCCGCCGGGGTCCGGGAGTTGATGCGTGGCCCCCGCCCCTAGTCTCGTCGGTCTCTTCATCGCCCCCCTCAACCGGGCCAGGATCGAGTACATGGCCACCGGCGGCCTGGCGGCCGTGGTCTATGGCCACCCGCGCCTCACCCTGGATGTCGACCTGGTCATCCGGCTCGCCCCTCGCGACATCGAGACGTTTGCGGGGTTGTGGTCTCCAGATCAATTCTATTGCCCGCCGATGGAAGTCGTTGCCGAGGAGCGCGACCGAAGCGAGCACGGACATTTCAACGTGATCCATCACGACACCGCCATGCGGGCCGACGTGTACCTGGCCGGGGCCGACGCCCTCCAGAGTTGGGCCTTGCAACACCGCGTCGTCCGGATCATCGAAGGCGAAGCGGTCCAATTCGCGCCGATCGAGTACGTCATCGTCTATAAGCTGCGGTTTTTTCAAGCGGGGGGATCGGACCGGCACCTTCGGGACATTGCGAGAATGATGGAGGTCAGCGGGAGCGACGTGGATCGCCCGACCCTCGACCGATGGATCTCAGAGCTCCGACTCGGCGCGGAGTGGGCCAAGGCTCGCGGCTACGAGGGTCGTGAGTAACCCAGGTCTCAGGCCTCGGCGCCCTCCCAGAACCGTCGGTCAGATTAGATTTCCTGAATGCCAACCGATCGTCGCGCGATGACCGTCCGGCTCGTACCGCTGCACAGTCGCGAGGCCAGCGAGGCTCGGGTCGGTGGCTCGGTCGCCGAGCGGGTCGCGTTGGTGGCCCGCCTCAGTGACATGCTGTGGACCAGGACTGGGCGACCGCGGCCGGACTACACCCGCGCGACCATGCCGATCGTCCTGACGTCGCTTCAACACCCGCCCGGCCAACCCTAGCTCCATGGTCGAGGATGTTGGCCGCCTTCGGCGCCCCCCTCGAGACGGCCTGCCGCCGTTCGGATCGACATCCTCACCGGTGTGAGCGGCCTGACCTTTGACGAGGCGTGGCCGAATCGGATTGAAGCCGACTTTGCCGACATTCGCGTTCCGTTCCTCGGGCGGGCGGAGCTCATCCGTAACAAGCGGGCGAGCGGGCGGAAGAAAGACCTTGCGGATATCGAATCGTTGGGGGACGACGACCAGTCGTGAGCTTGCGACTGGCATCGAACCCGTCATCGACCGGGCGGTTCGACCTTGAGCTCCAGGATTTCGACCACGGGCCCGCGGCCGGAATCATCGTGTAGTCTCGCCACCAGCGGGGATGTGTCGCCCGGCCAGAGCAGCCCGCTCGCGGTCCCCGATGCCACGACCTGGCCCTTCCGGAGGTCGAGCAGCTCGACCCGGGTGTCCTTTCCCGCCAGGAGCAGCCCCAGATCCACCTCGTTCTTGCCGTCGACACCCCGAATCACCGGGGCCTTGAACGGCATGCGGGTCACGGCGGTGAGGTGCCACACCAACCCGTCCCCTCCCGACAAGATCCCCGCGCTCGCCGGCGGCGTGGGTTCCACCGCCGCATCGCCCAGGTGGCGGCTGTCGGCCGGGGGGAA
>JANPEL010000037.1:0-26434 GCA_031431925.1 Gemmatimonadota bacterium
GGCCGTTAATCTCAACCGGCCAAAGCAGTTAGTCAAAGGGCTGGTCGCTCTCGAGGGAATCCCCGAGTAAGATAGGGCCCATGAATAACCTCCTTCGCCTGGCTTTGCTCGCGGCCGCGACCGTCACCGGCCCCATGGTCCGACCGGTGGCAAGTCAACACGCGCTCCTCCTCCAAACGGATTTTGGGCTGGCTGAAGGCAGCATCGCGGAAATGAAGGGCGTGGCGTTTTCGGTGGACCGGAATCTCCGGATCTTCGACTTGACCCACCTGATTCCGCCGTACGATGTCTGGGAAGCGGCGGTTCGGTTGCAGCAGGCGGCTCCGTTCTGGCCGACCGGCACGGTCTTCGTATCCATTGTCGATCCGGGCGTGGGGACCGCGCGGCGGGCCGTCGTTGTTCAGAGTAAGACCGGGCATTTCTTCGTGGGGCCCGACAACGGCACTTTCACCTTCGTGGCGGAGCGGCTCGGGATCGCGGCGGTTCGGGAAATCGACGAGACGTTCAACCGTTTGGTGGGCTCGGAACGTTCGCACACGTTCCACGGGCGCGACATCTTCGCCTTTACCGGCGCCCGCCTGGCAGCGGGGGTCATCGATTTCGAAGGGGTCGGGCCGCTGGTGGCAGGCGGGGTCGTTGAGTTACCCCATGCCGCACCGATCGCGAACGGCCCGGTGATTCGGGGTACGATCCTGGCCCTCGATCAGCCGTTCGGTAACGTCTGGACCAATATCCGCGCCGGGGTGCTCGACAGCGCCGGGGGCCGGCTCGGCGACTCCCTCGCCGTGACGATCCGTTCGGGTGGGAGGATCCGATTCCAAGGCCGGATGCCCTTCGTCAAGAGTTTCGGCGCGGTGGGGCGGGACCGGCCGCTGGCATACCTCGACAGCTTGCTCGACCTGGCGTTCGCCCTCAATCAAGCGAGCTTCGCGAACCGGTACCGGGTGGGGCGGGGGGCTGAGTGGCAGGTTGAGGTGGTGGTGCCGAGCCGGAAGCGCTAGGCCTTCACCCGGTTTCGGTCGCCACGGTCAGCCCATGTTTCTTGCCTAACATCATCTTGGCGTCGTCCCGATCCCGGACGGTCCGGTAGAGCGCAAACACCGTCGATCCGGACCCCGTCATCCGGCAGAGCAGCGGCTGGGTCCGGGCCAAGGCCTCGAAGGCCTCGCGGACCTTCGGTTCGCGGCCGAAGACCGCCGACTCAAAATCATTGCCAGCCATCCGGGCGATGTCGCTCCATCGACTGACACTGTCGAGATCCAGGGCCAGCGCACCCCGCGGGGCGGCGCTTTGCCGGGCTTGATCGACCCAGCCGTACGCGGTGGCCGTCCTGATCCCAACCGGAGGAACCAGCAACAAAACGGGCGCGGACGGAAGCGCCGGAAGCCGGAGGAGCCGCTCGCCGTGGCCCCACGCCAAGGCCAATGACGCGCCCGAAAAGAGGAACGGCACATCGGCGCCGAGCCGGCTGGCGTAGTGGAGCAGTTCGGCCCGCGGGATCGGATTACCGGCGAGTTGATTGCCGAGTTCGAGCACGGTGGCGGCGTCGGAGGAGCCGCCCCCGAGCCCGGCGGCGACCGGAATCTGCTTGCGGAGGCTGACCCGGAGGCCGAACCGTCGTCCCGTTGCATTGAGGATCGTTTCGGCGGCCCGAAACGCCAGGTTTTCTTCCAGGGGGCCGAGGTCGGGGCCGTCGACTTCGAGCTGAACACCCGCGGAAGGCTCGGCGAGCGTGACCGAGATGTCGTCGGCCAGGCCGATCCGGCAGAACAAGGTTTCGATGCCATGATACCCGGACTGTTCCCGAGCGAGGACTCTGAGGAACAGGTTGAGCTTGGCCGGGGCCTTGCCCGTCAGCGTCGGCTCGGTCACCGGCCGGCTGGAGGTGAGGGGGCCTCGGACGCGGCGGTCAGGGTGATCGGCGTTCGGGACAGCGACCACAAGCCGAGCACGGTAATCGGTATGAACGTGGTGATGTGGAAAGTCAGGGCATAGGCCACCGCCGTGTTGGCGTCGACGCCGAAGACGATCAGGACGGCCTTAATGCCGGACTCAAAGACCCCGAAGTACCCGGGCGTCGACGGGACGGCGATGAGCACTACCAGGAGGCTCTGCATCAGCAATGCCCCGCCGAAGCTGACGTCGATGCCGAACGCCTTGAAGGCGATGTAGAAGGCGAGGGCGTTGTTGAGCCAATGGACGACGGACCATCCTGCGGCGCCGAGTACTCGGGTTGGCGAGGTCAGGGCCCCAAGGCCGGCCCGGACCCCGTCGATGAACTGGGACAGCCGTTCCGCGAATTTGGGCGAGGGAATGACCGCGCGGACGATCCGCTTGGCAAGCTCGGGGAACGCCAGGGTCGCGATGCAGGCCAGGAGGAGGATGGCCGGGGCAATCGCGAGCCGACCTGCCAGGGTGGCCACCGGGAACCCGTTGATTTCCGCGGTTGCCGGAATCCCGGCGGTGAGCAGGCCGACGAACATCAGGGCGATGATGGTGATCCCGTCGAACAGGCGCTCGGCGACGAGTGAGGAGAGGGCGCTGGCCACGCCGGCTTTGGCCAGTCGATTGATCGCAATGGCGCGGAGCACTTCGCCGGCACGAAATGGAATCAGGTTGTTCGCCATGAACCCGATGGCGATCCCATGCCAAAGCGGCAACGGGGGGATGGTCGTGCCGTCGTCGTTGTGAAGGAGGATCTGCCACCGGGGCACTCGCACCGCGAAGCTCAGAGTGGCGAGGGCGACGGCAATACTCAAGTACAGCCAGTTCGCCTGCCGGGCGCTCTGCCACACGTCAGCGAAGGCGACATCCTTGAGAACCCAGCTGAGCAGGGCGATCGTCACGATCGCCCCGATGAGACCGGCGATTGTCGTAGTCTTCAAGGGCGAGGGGGACGAGGTCGATCAGTTCGCTCACGAGGGGCTCGATGTCGTGGAAGGGAAGGTTCCGTTTGAGGGCGCCGCTCAACTCGCGACGGACATCGTCGGCGCGAAGGAGCGCGGCTCGGCCGCGGTAAAGCAGCGCGCCAATCGGCACGACGTCGGTCTCGATGTCTTCCGAGGCCGGTGCGATGGTCTGGAGTCGATGGTACGTCGAGAAGCTCGTTTCGAAATCCGTCCTGGCCGCCGGCAGCGCCCGCTCGTCGGGCGCGAGGGATTCGATCGGAACGATGTCGGTTTCGGTCTCGACGGCTGGGGCCGGCTCTGGGACCCCTGCCGCGGCCAGGGCCTCGAGCGCGGTCACCACTGGGGCCAGTTCGTCGGCCAGGAAAATCGCGTTCCGGGTCTCGGCGGCGTGGCTCAGGCGATCGGCCGCCTGCCGAAGCGCGGCGCCGAACGGGGCTGGTTGACGCGCCGCGTGGCCCCCGCCAATGGCGTGTCCGATGGCGCGGAGCAACTCCGCGAGTTGGGGACGATCGCGGTTGGCTTCCCGGGTCAGCGGCCGGAGTTGCACCAGGAGCCCATAGAGGGTCAGGGTCCGACCAGCCCGGCCCGCGGGGGACACCATCTGGTCGGCGGCTTGCCGAAATCGGTCGGCCAGGCTCACGATCTCGATGATCGCGTCGGTCGCATCCCGATCCTGGGGTAGCCCTTTGGCGACGATGGGGGAGGGGTCGCCGGTGACGAACAAGGTGTCGATGCCGACGATATCGTCGTCGCGTCCGAAGGCTTCGAGCAGACTGACGGCGCCGAGGATGATTTCGGGGGTCTCACCGCTCGCCTGGCCGTCGTCCGCGATATCCCGGACCAGCCGGGATACCGCGGCGGCCGCTCGGCGGATGGCCATGGGGCCATCCGGGGGTACGGCGGAGTCATGGACCGAGCGGATCGTGAGCTCGATGGCGTCCAGGAATTCCGGGAGCGGTGACAGGCGGGGCAAGGCAGCCAACCCCCGGAGCGATTGAAGCCGGGGCAGGATGGCCTCGGCGGCGGCCCCGGGCTGGCCGAGCGCCAGGGATTGCGCGGCCTGCTCGAGTGCCCCGGCGATGGCGGCGCCTTCGCGGGCCACGAACGACCGGACGCTCGGCTTGAGCTCGTCATCCGATCCGGATGGTTGGGCGGGTTGGGCCGCTTCCGCACCGAGCGAGCCGGCCAAGTCGCGCCCGAGCCGACCGGCCGCCTCCGAATCGGACTCGGTCCAGGCGTGGGCTTGGCGAGTCAGCCGTTTGAGTTCCTCAACGGCCCCCGCCACCACTTCGGCTCGGGCAACGGTCCAGGTTGCCGGGTTGTCGCGCTGGGTTTTCGCGAGCCGTTCGAGCCCGGCGGCGGCGTGGGCAAAGGGGGCGAGGCCGGCCATCAGCGCGGTGCCCCGGAGCGCCCGGGTCAGGCGCACCAATTCGTCGCCGTCCGGGGCGGCTGGCCGGGCGGCGATACCCGCCAGACGCTCCAAGTAATCGGAGGCTTCGAGCACGAAAAATTGGAGGCGGCCGGACGGCACGTTCATCCCTGAAGAGTAGGTCGCCTCGCGGGGTCTGGTCAACGAGGAGGCCGGCTGGTTCGTACGATCCGGCTCATTTCCGACACGGCGCCGTACATCCCGCTCATCACGGCACGACTGACGACGCTGTGGCCGATATTCAGCTCCTCGATTTCCGGAATGGCTGCCACCGCAGCGGTGTTCTCATACGTCAGGCCATGACCGGCGTGCACCGCGAGTCCGAGCGCGGCGGCGTGGCCGGCCGCGGTCCGGAGATCCGCAAGGGCGGTACTGGAAGCGGCATAGGTTCGCGCATACCGACCGGTGTGAAGCTCGATGGCCGGAACGCCGAGTGCCTTGGCCTGGTCGATGGTGGCTCGATCCGGGTCGATAAAGAGGCTGACCCGGGAGCCCGCTTCGGCCAATTGGTCGATGACCGCCCGAAGTCGGCTGGTGTCACCGGAGAGGTCGAGGCCGCCCTCGGTCGTGACCTCCTGCCGGCGCTCGGGAACCAAGGTTACCTGGAAGGGCCGGAGCTTGACCACCAGGGCCACCACGTCGGGCGCGAGGGCCAGTTCGCAGTTGAGGACCGTCGTGACCGCGGCCGCCAACCGGTCGATATCCCGGTCATTGATGTGCCGGCGGTCCTCGCGGAGATGGGCGGTGATCCCGTCGGCCCCGGCGGTTTCGGCGATCCGGGCGGCCTCGACGGGATCGGGTTCGGTCGTTTTTCGCGCCTCTCGAATGGTCGCGACGTGATCGATATTGATATAGAGACGCATTGCAGAGGACCTCCGGGTCGATTTACTTTCGCCCAATGCAGGCACGGGGAGACACAGTGCGAAAATGGGTATTGGCGGTAGGGCTGGTGGCCGGTTGCTCAACGAAGGTTGAGACCCTGGCGGTCGCTCCGGCCACGGCGCCGGCGGCCGTTGCGTCGGCGTTCTTGCGGGCGGTTGCCGACAGCAACTTTTCCCAGATGGGCGATCTCTGGGGCACCGCGAAGGGATCCGCGATGGCCACCAATGCGCCGAACAACTGGCTCCAGCGGGTGGCGGTGATGCACGCGTATCTGAAGGGCGGCACGGCAAAAGTCGTGGGCGAGAATCCGGGGTTGGCGAAGGGCGAGCGCCGGGTCCTCCTGATCGAGTTGGCCCGCGACGGGTGCGTCAAGACCGTTCCGTTCACCATGATCCGGACCAAGCAAGGCGCCTGGCTGGTGAACGCGATCGATCTGAACGCGGCGGGGGTGCCGGGCCGGTCGTGCCAAGGCGCCACGGGAACCTGAGCGGGCCGGGCGGACTTATTCGGTAAGCTCAATCAGGATTCCGGTGGTGGCCTTCGGGTGGATGAAGGCGATGCGTTTGCCGCCAACGCCGATCCTGGGCTGGTCGTCGATCAGGCGGTACCCGGCGGCCCGGCAGCGGGCCAGGGCGGCGTCGAGGTCGATGACCCGGTAGCAGACGTGGTGGATGCCGGGGCCCCGCTTGGCCAGGAACTTGGCAATCGGTCCATCGGGGCCGACGGGCTGCAGCAGCTCGACCTCGGATTCGCCGAAGGACAGCGAGACGATGGTGGCGCCGTCTCGTTCCTCCGGTCCGTGATGGGGTTCGAGGCCGAGGACCTCGCGATAGAACGCCAGGCTCTGGTCGATGTCGGCGACCGCGACGCCGATATGAGCAATCTGGGATTTCGAAAACACGGTGCCTCCAGAGGGGGCGTCACAGGAACGTTCGGTAGGCAAATTAACATGGTTCACCAAAGAGGTCGTCGATGAGCGAGATGATTACCCACGTTACCGACGAGACCTTTGCGGCCAGCGTCGAGCAGGCCAAAGGGCTCGTAGTCGTAGATTTTTGGGCGGAATGGTGCGGCCCGTGCCGGGCAATAGCCCCGATTCTGGAGGACTTGGCGAAGTCCAACGCGGGCAAGGTGCAGATCGCCAAATTGGACGTCGACGCGAACCAGCGGACCGGGATGCGGTTCAACGTTCGGTCGATCCCGACCTTGCTGTTCTTCCTTGATGGCAAGCACGTGGACACCGTGGTCGGGTTGGTGCAGAAGAACGCGCTGCAGGACCGCATCAACAAGCACGCGGCGTAGAGCTCGGCACTCGGCACTCGGCGCTCGGCGCTCGAGCTGCTGGGGGGGTGATGGCTGGAACTCTTTTTGTCCTCGCGACGCCGATTGGGAACCTCGGCGACTTGTCGCCCCGGGGGGCCGATACGCTGCGGCGGGTATCGGTCATTGCGGCGGAAGACACCCGGGAAACTCGGAAGCTTCGGGACCATGCCGGCTCCGAGGCCCGGCTGATCAGCTGCCACGCGCACTCCGATCGGCACCGTCTCGACGAAATCGTGGCGCTGTTGGCTGGCGGGGCGGATGTTGCCTTGGCCACGGACGCCGGAACGCCCGGGGTGAGCGATCCCGGGCCGAGCTTGGTGGCGGCGGTCCTGGCGGCGGGTTTCGCGGTGGTCCCGATCCCCGGGCCCTCCGCGGTGGGGACGGCGTTGATGGCCTCGGGGATGCCGGCGGACCGGTATCTCTTTCTTGGCTTCGGGCCGCGGAAGGGGGCAGAGCGCGATGGGTGGCTCGCCCGGATCCAAACCGCTGAGTTTTCCGTAGTGTGCTTCGAGGCCCCGGGCCGGTTGGGCGAACTCCTGGCGGATCTGGTGGCGGTGTGCGGGCCGGAACGACCGGCCTTCGTGGGCCGGGAAATGACCAAGCGATTCGAGGAATATCGACGAGGGACCTTGGAGGAATTGCGGCTTCGGTTTGCAGGAGCCGAGATCCGCGGTGAGGTCACGGTGGTGGTGGAAGGGGCTCCTTCGGTCGACCCGGTGCCAGACGAGGGCCCGGCTCGGCTCATTGCCCGTTCGTTGGTGCAGTCGGGGATCGAGCGAAGTCGGGTGGCCAAGGCCGTGGCGGACGCGTTCGGGCTTTCCCGGAACGAGAGCTATCGACTGGCGATGGAAGAATGAGGGGACCGATGAAGGGTTGGATCGTGGCGGTGGCCGTCGCGTCGGGTGTCGGCCCTCTGTCGGGCCAGGAATTGATGACGATCGGTCGTCTCCACTACGATGGCGGCGGCGATTGGTACGCCAACCCCTCGAGTCTGCCCAACCTGCTCAAAGCGGTCGGAGAGCGGACCCCATTCCGGATGGCGAGCCGCGAAAAAGTCGTCCAATTGCTCGATGACGATGTCTGGCAGGTTCCCTATCTCTACATGACGGGGCACGGCAACGTCAAATGGAATGAGCGGGAACTCCCGGTGCTCCGTCGGTACCTGGAGCAGGGCGGGTTTCTTCATGTGGACGACAACTACGGGATGGACGAGTCGATTCGGCGAGAGATCGCCCGGCTCTTTCCAGACCGGCCGTTGACGGAAGTGCCGTGGGATCATCAGGTGTACCGGATCGTGTACGAATTCCCGAAAGGGCTCCCCAAGATTCACGAGCACGACGGAAAGCCGGCTCAAGGGTTCGGGATCTTCATCGACGGCCGCTTGGTCCTTTATTACAGCTACCAAAGTGATTTGGGCGATGGCTGGGAGGATCCCGACGTGCACAAGGATCCGCCTGAGAAGCATGAGGCCGCCCTCCGGATGGGGATCAACTTGTTCACGTATGCGGTCGGAGGACGGTAGATGGCCCCGCGCCTGACTCCGGCCGCGCTGGCGCAACTGGTGGCCCCGCTTCGGCAGGCCGGCGTGCGGCTCGTCGGTGTCGGCGGCCTGGCGCTGGTGCTGACGGGCCTTGCGGTCCCGACCTGGCTCGCCCGGCTCGGGATCGTCCGATCGCCGTTGTGGGTGGTGGTGGCGTGGCTGCTGGCCTTCCTGGCGGCCGGCTTGTCGGTCATCGTGGGCCGGCGGGTCTGGCGGCATTTTTCCGCCACGACGGTTGCGCTCACGGTCGAGCGGAGCGGGGGCTGGCGCCACGGCGCGGTCACGTCGCTGCTGGAGGCAACCTCCGAGGGGACCAGTCTCGAGCTGCTCGCCGCCGCGGACCAGTCCTGCGCCACCTCGTTAGGCGAACGCGGGGCCGCGGCGCTCGAGCCGGAACGTCGCCGATGGGCCGGGTGGGCCCGGATTGGCCACTGGGCGCTGGCCGCGGGAGTCGTGGGGTTCGCGGCCGTCGGCCCCCATCGCGGGGTGGGCCGCCAGCTGTGGTCGCCAGGGGCGGCCTGGGCGTCGTTTCTGGCGCCCGTGCAACTGGTGTCCGATCGGACCACGGTCGATCGGGGCGAGTCGGTCCGGCTCGACCTCCGGGCGGCGGGCCGGAGCGACGCGGAGTTATGGCTCCGAGCCAAAGGCGAGCCGTGGCGGTCCGAGTCGGTGGCTCTCGACTCCACCGGCCGCGCCACGAAGACCCTCGGGCCGCTCGAAGGAGATTTCTACGCCTTGTTGCAGAGCGGCGGCCGGACCTCCGACACGGTCTTGGTGCATGTCCGGATGCCGGCCTTCCTCGGGCGATTGGCGGTGACGGCGAACTACCCGGCCTACCTTCGGCTCGAGGACGAGACCCTTCCCACCAGCGGTGACACGTTGCTGCTGCCGGCCGGGACGAGGCTTGCGACCGTGGGGGAAAGCACCGCCGACTTGGCCGTGGCCCAGTGGAACCTCGGCGGCGCGTCGGTGCCCCTCGACGTCAGGGGCCGGGAATTCCGGGGGGCGGTCCTGCCCCGGGCCACCGGCGTGCTCGAACTCGAACTCCAGACGGCCGACGGCGCGCCGATCGGCGGCGATCCGATCCGCATCCCGGTCGTCGTGGTGCCGGACCGGGCCCCGGAAGTCGATGTGCCGGTTCCCGGCCAGGACACCATGCCGGTGTTAGGCAACGAGCTGGCGTTGGTCATCGACGCCCGTGACGATCACGGTTTGGCGTCGGTCGTCGTCATGGCCCAGCTCGGGCGCGCCGGCTCGGCGCCGATGAGCAACGCCATTCCGCTGCCCTCCACCGGGACCGACCGGGCTTTGCTCTCGACCCGGCTCGACTTGGCCCGCTTTACTTTGACCGCCGGGGACACGCTCGCCTATTGGGTGGTGGTGCGGGACAACGCCCCGCAGGCCAACGTGACCCGGTCTCGGACGTTCGTCTTGGTGGTCCCGACCACGGTCGAAGCCCGAGCCGAGCAACGATCGGCATCCAAGCAAGTCGCCAAGACCATCGACTCGCTGGTCAACCAAGCCAAGCAACTCCAGCGCGAAACCGAAGATCTGAGCCGCGAGCGGCAGCGGAATTCGTCGGACAAGGGCGATCCGTCCCTCGGATTCGAGGAGGCCAAGAAGGCCGAGCAAGTGGCGCGCGACCAGCAGGACCTGATGGATCAGGCCGAAGCCCTGAAGGACCAGCTCGAACAGCTCGACCGGGCCACCGAGAAGAGCGGGGTCGCCGATTCGGCCTTCCGGAAGCAACTCGACGACATCCGCCAACAACTCGACAAGGCGTTGACGCCTGAGATGCGGAAGCGGCTCGACGAACTGCGGGAGGCGCTCAAGAATCTCGATCCCCAGGGAACCAAAGACGCGCTGAAGAAGCTCGCCGACGCCCAGGAGAAACTCAAAGAGGCTTTGGAGCGGACCCGTGAGCTCTTCAAGCGGGCGGCCCTCGAGGGCGAACTCGGCAGTTTGGAGCAAGAGTCGAAAGAGGTGGCGGAGCAGCAGAAGAACTGGAACGAGCAGGTCAATCAGGCGGACAGTTCCGCGGCCGGCGCAAAGGAGCAGGCCCTGGCCGAGCGGGCCGATTCGGTGGCCCAGGGTTTGGAGCAGGCGGCCAAGCAGATGAAGCAAGAGGAACGCCAGGAGGCCCTCAAGGAGAGCGCCCAACAGGCCAAGCAGGCCGCGCAGTCGATGCGGGATGCCGCGAAGTCCGCCAAGAGCGGCAAGAAGCAGGCGGCGAAAAAGCAGGGCGAGGACGCCGCGGCGAAGATGGAAGAGGTTCAGAAGGACGTGAAGGAGCAGAAGGACGATCAACAGGACGAATGGCGCCAGGAAGTGATCGATGCACTGGACCGGGCGTTGGCGGAGACCGCCCGGTTGAGCCAGCGACAGTTGGCGGTGAGCAACTCGGTCGGGCGGGGCACCTCGATCGCGCAATCACGGCTCGAACAAGGGGTCCTCGAAGAAGGCGTCCAGAAGATCGTCGAGCAGGTCCTGGCGGTGAGCGGCAAGAACGCGTTGGTGTCGCCCCAGATCGGGGTGTCCTTAGTTCAGGCCCGGCTCCAGATGGCCCGGGCCCGCGAAGCGATTTCCTCGGCATCAGCCAACCTGCGGGAGGCGGCGGAGCAAGCGGGCGAGGCGGTCGACGCGCTCAATGTGGCGGCGTTCCAGATGCTTCGGGCCCGGGACGACGTGCAAGGGTCTTCCTCCGGCTCCGGCCTGGCCGAGGCGATGCAAAAGATGCAGCAGATGGCCGGCCAGCAGGGCAGCATGAGCCAAGAGGGCAACAACCTGTTGTCCATGCTCGCCGGCCAGCAAATGCAGGGGCAGCTTCAGGCCATGGCCCAGCGGCAGCGGCAGTTGGCCCGGGATTTAGAACGGCTTCGGGCCGAGACCCAGGCCCCCGGCACCCGCGACTTGGCCGAAGAAGCCCGCGAGCTGGCCCGCAAGCTCGAGGCGGGGCGGATCGACCGCGAAACGGTGGACCGCCAGGAACGTCTGTTCAAGCGAATGCTCGACGCCGGCCGGACTTTGCAGGGCGAAGAAAAGGACGAAAAGAAGGAACGGGAAAGCACGACGGCCAAGACGGATTCGTTGAGCATTCCGGCCTCGCTTCGGCGACTGCTCGACCGCTCCGGCCAGATTCGGTTGCCGAGTTGGGACGAGCTGCAGCGGCTGAGTCCCGAAGAGCGGCGGCTGGTAACCGACTACTTCCGCCGTCTGACCGCCCAAGGCAAGCCGTGATCGGCTGGGTCCGGGTCGTCGGGTGCCTCTCGGTCCTCGTGGGAACCGCGGCCGGGGCTCAGGACCGCCCTCCGGATCCGGCGACCCGCGCGTTCGACTTGGAGCGGCGCGGACAACACGGGGCCGCCGCCGAGATCTACCGAACCATGCTGGCGGCTCGCCCCGCCGACCTCGGGGCCCTGTTGGGTTTGGAACGGTCGTTGACCCCGCAGAACAAAGTGGCCGACATGGTCCCTTCGGTTCGGCGGGCCCTCGGCAGCGGCGATCCGTCCGGGGCGCTATTCGGGATTGCTGTTCGGGTGTATGCCGTGGCGGGTCTGGCCGATAGCGTCCGGCCCATTGTCGATCGGTGGGTGGTGGCGGAGCCCGGGTCCGAGTCGCCGTATCAGGAATGGGGGTCGGCCGCCCTCGGCGCCCGCGACCGGATTCAGGCCAAGGCCGCCTATCTCCTGGGCCGGGAACGCCTCGGCCGTGACGCGCTGGCCGCGGAACTCGCCCAGTTGGCGACGATTGAGTCCGACTACGAGACGGCGGTTCGGGAGTGGCTGGTGGCGGTTCTGAAGACGCCGCCGTATCGGTCCGCCGCGGTCTCCCTCCTGGCGCAGGCTGCCGTGGCCGGCCGACCGACGGTGCTTCGGCAACTCGATCAGGCCAAGAGCGGCCAGGCGGAACGGATTGCGGCGACGCTGACGATTCGGTGGGGCGACCCCGTGGGCGGGATCCGGCGGATTGAACGCGCCATGCCGGTGCTGGCGGAGCAGTCGGTTGAGGCCTTGCAGGACGGGCTCGATGAAATCCGGGGGCAAGCCGGCCGTGAGTTCGGGATGGCAAAAGGGATTGCGCTCGAACTGTTAGGCGCCAAGGTGCCGGGGCAAGCCACTCGGTACTGGCTCGAATCGGCCCAGGCCTATGCGGACGCCGGCGATCAGGGGTCGGCCCGGCGGATGCTGTCGCGGCTGGCGGCCGATCCGAAAGCGTCACCAACGATGGCCGCGTCGGCGACGTCGACGCTGGTGACGGTGCTGGTGGCTGAAGGGAAGATGGAGGAAGCCACCAAGCAGTTCGGCCAGCTCAAGGCCGTGCTGGCCGAGGAGGAGCGGGCGGGCCTTCAAGTTCGGTTGGCGGAGGGGTGGATCAGGGCCGGGAAGCTCGATCGGGCCGAGCAGGCGGTGGCCCTGGACAGTACGGTTGAAGGTCTGGCGGTGCGCGGGCGAATCCGGCTCTACCTCGGGGACCTCGGCGAGGCCTCGAGTCTGATGCGCATGGCCGGGCCGTTTGCCGGGGCCCGGGACGCGTCGGTCTCCCGAACGACGGCGTTGTCGCTGATCCAGGTGATCGAGGAGGATAGCTTGCCGGCGTTAGGCGGAGCGCTGCTCAAGCTCGAGCGGCGCGACAGCGTGGGCGCAGCGGGCGACCTTGAGCGAGTGGCGGCCACGCTGCCGCCGGATCGAGGCGGGGCCGAGGTGTTCCTGCTGGCCGGCCGGGTCCATGGCGGCCTGGGCAGCCGGCCTGACGCCGAGCGGCTCTTCCAGCAGGTTTGTGGGCTCAAGATTCCGGCCAGTGCGGCGGCCGCGGGTTACGAGTTGGCCCGGATTCTGGTGGCCACCGACCGGAAGGCCCAGGCGATCGAACGGCTCGAGGAACTGTTGGTGGCCTATCCGACCAGTGCCGTGGCGCCCCAGGCCCGCCGACTCCTTGATAACGCGAAGGGAGCGATTCCACCGGGATGATGCCCCGACGGCGTTTCCTCGAACTTGGCGCCGCCTCGCTGGCTGCCGCCACCCGGTGGCCCGAGGCCGGCACCCCGCGACGACTGGCCGACCATTTTCTGGTCCCGATGGACGAGAGCCAGTCCGACCATCTCAAAGCGTACGGCCTGACCTACCGGCTGCTGGCGCGGGGCGGGAAAGCGGAGTGGTTCCTCAACTATCGGGCGGGGTCGTTCCTGCTGCCCGGCGACAGTGCGACGGCCCGGGATGCCGCGCTGGCCGGGGTGACCATCGAGCCGGTCGATAGCGGGACGGTGTTTCAGATCAAGGCCGAGATCGCGCAGGCGAATATGGACGCCGTGCCGCTCGAGAAGGCGCCGAAGGTCGCGGTGTACGCGCCGCCGAGCGCCGCGCCGTGGGATGACGCCGTGACGATGTCGCTTCAGTATGCCGGGATCGAGTTCGAGAAAATCTGGGATGAAGAGGTGGTTGGCGACAAGCTCCGGACCTTCGATTGGCTCCACCTCCACCATGAAGACTTCACGGGGCAGTATTCGAAGTTCTTCTTGAACTACAATGGCGCGCCCTGGCTCCAGGACATGGTCGAGCGGAACGAGCGGATGGCGCGGAAACTCGGCTTCAAGGATGTGCCGGCCGACAAGCGGGCCGTGGCGTTTGCGATCCACCAGTTCGTCGACCGAGGCGGGTTCTTGTTCGCGATGTGTACGGCCACCGAGACCCTCGATTTGGCGCTCGCGAGCGACGGGGTCGACATTGCCGCGAGCTTTGCGGACGGCTCGCCGATGGACGGCAATGCGACGAGCAAGATGGATTGGGATCGGGCGCTGGCGTTCCAGGGAGCCCGGCTCGAGCAGAGTCCGTCGATGGCGTTGTACTCGGACATCGACGGCCATCAAGTGAACTCGCCGGACCGGCGGCAACCGCTCGGCTCCTTCACCCTCTTCAACTTCAGCGCCAAGATCGATCCGGTGGCGACCATGCTGGTCCAGAACCATCGACAGGTGATCCCGGATTTCTACGGACTGACGACGTCGTTCATGAAGAACCGGCTCAAGCCGGGGATCACGGTACTGGCGGATGAACCCGGGGCGCCGTGGGCCAAGTATATCCGGGGCGAGCGGGGGCAGGGGACCTGGGCGTTCTTCGGGGGGCACGATCCGGAAGATCCCCAGCACCAGATTGGTGACGCGCCGACCGATTTGTCGTTGCATCCCCACTCGCCGGGCTACCGGTTGCTGCTCAATAACGTGCTGTTCCCCGCCGCGAAGAAGAAAGAGCTCAAGACCTGACGGTTGCCGCGTTTAATTGGTACGGCGCAGAGCTCCGGCGCCGCTATCTTGCAGCATGTCCGCTCCTCCCCACCGGATCCTCCCTGTCGCGCAGGACGTGATTGCCCAAGAAATCGCCGCGGCGGGAGGCCGGGAGGTGTGCTTCGTGGCGGTGGTCTCGGCCGCCGGCGTGGTGACCGAGGCCCGCGCGGTGGCCCGGGGTACTCCAGACATGGTCTTGGCGCTGCCGGGTACCGCCCGCCGCGGCGAGATGGTGCTTCACAACCACCCGACGGGGCATCTCGAACCCTCGCATGCCGACCTGAACGTCGCGGCCCGATTTCACGACGCCGGGGTGGGCTTCGGGATCGTCAACAACGAGGCGTCGGCGTTGTATGTGGTGGTGGAGGTTCCCCGAGCTCGGGTGGAGCAACGGCTCGACCCGTTCGAGGTGGTTGCCGTGTTGAGCGAGGGCGGTTCGGTCGCAAAATTGATGGGCCAGTACGAAGACCGGCAGAGCCAGCGGGACATGGCGGCGTACATCGCGGACGGCTACAACGACGGCGGCACGCTGGTGCTGGAGGCGGGTACCGGGGTTGGGAAGTCGTTCGCCTACCTGGTTCCGGCGCTGGCGTGGGCCCGGGCCAATGACGAACGGACCGTGATCTCGACGAATACCATCAACTTGCAGGAGCAGTTGGTCGGCAAGGATCTTCCGCTCCTCCGCCAAGCGTTAGGCGACGAGGTCCGGCAGCCGACGTTTGCGTTGCTCAAGGGGTGGCGGAACTACCTCTGCTTGGCCCGCCTCGAGGTCGCCACGGCGGGCCAGCAGTCGCTCCTCGAGGAAGGCCGGATCGGCGAACTCATTACGATTGCGGAGTGGGCCGGCCGAACCGGCGACGGGACCGTGGGCGATTTGGCCACGCCGCCGAGTGTCGAGGTGTGGGACGAAGTGGCGGCGGAGTCCGATCTCTGCCCCCGGCTCAAGTGTCCGCACTTCGATCGGTGCTTCCTGTTCCGGGCTCGCCGGAAGGCCGCGGAGGCCGATGTGGTGGTCGTCAACCACCACTTGCTCGCGGCCGATCTCGCGGTGCGGGCGGCGTCCGACAATTGGGACGATGCCGCCGTGCTTCCCCCATACCAGCGATTAATTCTGGATGAGGCCCATCACCTCGAAGACGTCGCCGCCTCGCACTTGGGCCGGCAGCTGTCGAGTACCGGCGTTCGACGGCTGCTCGGAAGGCTGGAACGGAACGGCCGCGGGTTGGTGCCGACCCTGGTCCGGGAGTTGATGCGGGACGGCGATGTCCTCTCGCGCGCCAGCCTCGAACTGGTCCGGGACAAGCTGGCACCCGCCATCAATGATGCCCGGCGGTTCTCCGAGGCCATGTTCGAGCGGCTCTATGGCCGGTTGATCGCTGAGGGCGGCGGTTCGATGCGGCTCCAGGACGAGTTTGCCGCCGATCCGATCTGGGGTGAGGGACTGGGACGGGAGGTCGACGCCTTGCTCGGGTCATTCCGGCGGGTAGCCGACGAAGTGGCCACGGTGGCCGACCGGCTGAGCCAGGGCGAAATGACCGATCGACGAAACCAACTGATGCTCGAACTCAAGGCTGTCATTCGGCGGCTCGAATCGGGCACCGACGCCTTGAACCAAACGCTCCGTCCCGTCGGGGGTGGGCCTCCGGTCGTTCGGTGGATCGAACGAAGCGGTCACAAAGGCCTTGGCGTGTCGCTGGCCGCCGTGCCGTTGGACTTGGCGCCGGTGCTCCGCGACCTGGTGTTCGATCGCAACAAAACCGTGGTCTTGACCAGCGCAACGTTAGCCGCCGGTGGTGAGTTCGAGTTTCTGGAGGCCCGGCTCGGGCTCGATCAGGCACCCAGCCCGGTGACGGTCCGGGAGATGCTCCCGTCTCCGTTCGACTACCCATCGCAGTGTCTGTTCGGGATTCCGAATGACATGCCCGATCCCCGTGAAAACGAAGCCGCCCACGATCAGGCGGTGGCGCAGGTCATTGCCGATTTGGCCGCCGCGTCCGACGGCGGAATGTTTGCGTTGTTCACGAGCCACGGGGCGCTCCGCCGAGCGGCGGTCCGGCTTCGGAGCGGGCTCGACCCCCGGTGGCCGCTCCTGGTCCAGGGCGAGGGAGGCCGCGACCAGCTCCTCCGGCGGTTCCGGGAGTCGGGCAACGGAATCCTCCTCGGCACCGATTCGTTCTGGGAAGGCGTCGATGTCCCGGGTCGGGCGCTCCGAACGCTGGTGCTTGGAAAACTGCCGTTCAAGGTGCCCTCGGAACCCCTGACCGCGGCCCGGCTCGAGCGGCTGGCGGAGCAAGGGGTCGATGGGTTCGCGCAGTATCTGCTCCCGCACGCGGCCCTGAAACTGAAGCAGGGGTTCGGGCGGTTGATCCGCTCCAAGACCGATGTCGGGGTCGTGGTGCTGCTCGATAGCCGGGTGTTGACCCGGCGCTACGGTCCCTGGCTCCTGAGCGGCCTCCCGAGAGCGTCAAGAATCGAGGGACCCTGGTCGGCGGTCCGGATCGCCGCTGAGGACTTTTTTGCCCGCCACGGGATCGGCGCATCGACCTGAGCGGGCGACCATTCGGCCCCGCCACGCATTATTCTTCAGGGATGCAAACCACACCGTCGAAAATCGTATGTGTTGGGAAGAACTACCTTGAACATGCCAAGGAAATGGGGAGCGAACTCCCCGCCGATCCGCTGTTGTTCCTGAAACCGCCGAGCAGTCTGATCGGGCCGGGCGAAGCGATCGTGCTCCCCACGCTGTCCACTCATGTCGAGCACGAGGCCGAAATCGGCATCGTCATCGGGACCCGGTTGCGGAAGGCCACCGAGGACGAGGCGATGCGGGGGATTCGGGGGTTCGTGTGTCTCAATGACGTGACGGCTCGAGACTGGCAAAAGAAGGAATCCCAGTGGGCTCGGGCCAAGGGGTTCGATACCTTCTGCGCGGTGGGCGACGACGTGGTCGGCGGGCTCGATTGGGCTGCCCTCGAAGTCATCGGCCGGGTCAACGGCCAGGTGCGCCAGCACGGCAAAGCCCGGGACATGCACTTCTCGATTCCGTTCCTCCTCGCCCACATCAGCCAGGTCATGACCCTCGAACCGGGCGATCTCATCGCCACCGGGACCCCAGCCGGGGTGGGCCGCCTGAATCCCGGCGATGTGGTCGAGGTCGAGATTCCCGGGGTCGGCGTGCTTCGGAATCCAGTCGTGGCCGGATGACGATCAGCGGGAGTGCTCGTCTCGGACAACTGCCCGGTTATCCCCTCGCTGAGATCCCGGGCATCAAACGGCGGCTGCTCGCCGCGGGGGTCGATGTCATTGACCTTGGCGCGGGCGACAACGACACGCCGCCGCCGGCCCCCGTAGTGGCCGCCATGGGTGAGGCGCTCGCCGATTCGGCGATGAGCAAGTACGGTTTCCAGCAAGGGTATTTCCCGTTTCGCGAGGCGGCGGTTCGCTACGTCCACCGGCGATTCGGTCATCAGTTCGATCCGACGACCGAGGTCTTGCCCCTGATTGGGTCGAAGGACGGGTTGGCCCACCTCCCGTTTGCGTTCGTGAATCCGGGCGAGGTCGTCATTCTGCCGGAACCCGGCTATCAGGCGTATATCGGCGGGGCCGTGCTGTCGGGCGCGATCCCGTTTCAGTATCCGCTCGTCGCCCGCGACGGGTTCCTGCTCGAGCTCGACCAAGTGCCGGCCGCGACGCTCGCCCGGACCCGTTTGGTGTACGTCAACTATCCGAACAATCCAACCGCCGCGGTGGCGTCGATGGCCTACCTCGAGCGCACCGTGGCCGCCTGCCGCCGGCACGGGATCGTGCTCGCGTACGACAACGCCTACTGCGATCTCACGTTCGACGGCTACCAGGCGCCCAGTATTTTCGACGTGCCGGGCGCCCGCGATGTGGCGGTTGAATTTTTCTCGCTCTCGAAGAGCTTTTCGATGACCGGGTGGCGGGTCGGTTTTGCGATCGGGAATCCGACCTTGATCGGCGGGCTGAACAAGGTCAAGTCGTACACCGACACGGGACCTTTTCTCGCCACCCAGCGGGCCGGGGTGGTCGCACTGGATCGGGCCGAGGAGTTCACAGCCCCGATTCGGGACGAGTTGGCACGCCGCCGCGATGCCGGTGTTCGGGCCCTCGCGACGATTGGCCTCTCGATCGAATCGCCGAAGGCCGCCATGTATTTGTGGGTGCCGTTACCGGCCGGAATCCCTTCGGCGCCTTTTACACGGTTTGCGTTGGAGACCGAGGGGGTCGTGACCCTTCCGGGGAGCGGGTTCGGACCGGCCGGTGAGGGATATTTCCGGATCGCCCTGACCGTGGGCCAGGACCGATTGACCGATGCGGTTGGGCGGCTCGGCCGGGCGCTCGCGGCTTTCCAGGTTCGGGGTGACCACTCCGCCGCGTAGTATCCTGCCGCCGAGCGGGCGGCGGTTCCCTTGGTTCGCCGTGGTGGCGAGCCTGGGGGTCCATTCCTTATTGCTGTTGGTCAAGGTTGCCGCGTGGCTCCCGCCGCGGGAGACCCGGCCGCAGGTCGTGTACTACCCGCTGGGCACGGTTGGTCCCCAGGCCGTCGAGATGGCGTTTCGAGAGCCGTCGGCCGGAGGGGCCCGGCGCCGGCCGCCGAACGCGGGCGCCTCGGTATTGCCAACTCTGGATACCGGTCCGGAACCGGAAACACCCCCGGAGCCGGACGCGCCAACGGTGGTGGCTCCGCAGCCGACGGCGGACACCGGTGCCGGTGTCCCGGGCGATGCGGCGCGGGCCCGCTACGGCCGGATCGGTCCGGCCCAGGGCGAGGGCAAGCTCTGGGCGCGGCCGCTTCCGCTCCCTCCCAGAGATTTGGCTCGATACGTCGCTCGGAGCCAAACGGAATTGGTGGACAGTGCCGTGACGGCCATTGTCCAAGCCTATCTGGACTCGGTGTTGACGGTGGCGGCGGCCAGCGATCCGATCCCGAAGTGGGTTACCAAGGTCGGTGACCAGCAACTGGGGATCGACGCCCAATGGATCTATCTTGGTCCGATCAAGGTGCCGACCGCGCTGGTGGCCGGGATCTTGAGCGCATTCGGGGCCCTGCCGGCCGGGGGGAGCGCTGAAACGGCCGACTATCCCAAGTTCCGGGCCCTCCAGCAAATGCGCGAAGACACGCAGATCGCGGCCCGCCGCGCGGCGACGATGGCCGATTTCAAACGGGCTATTCGGGAACTCCGGGCCGAGCGCGAGCGGCAGCGGGATTTCGACAAGAATCAACGGACCCCGCCCCCCAAAACGGCGGATTCCACTGGGGTCACGCCACCATGAAGCTGGTCGATCGAGATGAGACGGTGATGGTCGTCGTCGGGGTGGGGGAGGCGAATCGTGATCGTCCCTTTGCCGTGACGGTGCGCGATGCCATCGACTCGCGAGGCAACGGCCAGTTCTATCGCCGAGCCTTGGTGGTCGGCGACCAGGAGTACCTCGACCGCCCCGAGTTGCATCGGCACCCCACGATTGCCGTCGGAGGTCCCGGCGTCAACGCCGTGTCGCAGCGACTGGTGGCCGATGCCCCGCAAATGTGGCAATCCGACGAACGGGCGTTCGTGCAGGGGGACATCGAGGGGATCCCGAAGCGGGTGGTGATCTGGGGGATGGACGCCAGCGCCACCAGCCAAGCGGTTGATGCGTTCGTTGGCGAGGGCCTGCTCGATCTCCTGCTTGACCGAATCTGGCGCTTCAAGCCCGTCGCGATCGTCTAGCCAAGGAATTCTGATGATCGCCCGGGTGTGGCATGGCTGGACGCCGCTGGAAAACGCCGACCGGTACGAGCAATTGCTCTTGTCGACGATCTTTCCCGGGATCGCCGCCAAGAACGTGACCGGCTACCGGGGGATCAGGCTGCTGCGTCGGGTGTCGGGAGCCGAGGTCGAATTCGTGACGACCATGCTGTTCGATTCGCTCGACGCGGTTCGGGCCTTCACCGGGCCGGACTACGAGACTGCCTATGTGCCCGCCGCCGCTCGCCTGCTGCTGAGCCGGTTCGACGGCCAATCCCAGCACTATGATGTCCGGGCCGTTCACGAGGACTCGCCCGTCTAAGCCCGGCCCAGGACCACTGCCAGGCGGGCGAGGACCGTTGCCTTCCCGACCACCGCCACGAGTTCGTTGACCGGTTCCGAGACGGTATCGCCCGTCAGGGCCACCCGAATCGGTTGCATGGCATCGCCCAACTTGATCCCCGCGGCCTCGGCCGACCGTTTGATCGCGGCGAGAATCGGCTCGGGGTGCCACTCCGCGTCCGGAATGGTGCCGAGCGCCTCGATCGCCAGCCGGAGGCTCGCGGCGTAAGCCGGTCCCATCTTCGTGATCAGCGCCTCGCCCTTGGGCTCGAGGGCCGCCCGGCTCGGGTCGAGCCGGACCGCCACCCGCTCGGCCAACTGGGTCAGCGTCCGGGCGCGGGATTTGACCGCGTCGATGGCGGGGCGAAGGTCCCGACCCGCGAGGGCCACGCCGAGATCGGCGAGATGGGCCGCGATGAGGCCTTCGATCGACGCAGCCGGTAAGGCGGAGAGATACTGACCGTTCATCCATTCGAGTTTGGTGACGTCGAAGACGGCGGCCTTTTTTTGGATTGCTCCGAGCGAGAAAGCCGCAATCAGGTCGGCTTCCGGCATGATCTCCCGGTCATCGCCGGGGGACCAGCCGAGGAGGGCCAGGAAATTCCGCATCGCCGCCGGGATGATGCCCTGGGCCTGGTAGTCTCCCACCGCCGTCGCACCGTGGCGCTTCGACAACTTCTTGCCATCGGGACCCAAGATCATCGGCACGTGACCGAACACCGGCAGGGGGGCGCCTAACGCCTGGTAGAGGGCGATCTGCTTCGGGGTGTTGGAAATGTGGTCGTCGCCCCGGATGACGTGGGTAATCCGCATCGCCACGTCGTCGGAGACGACGGCGAGGTTGTAGATCGGCGTCCCGTTGGTCCGGAGAATCACCAGATCGTCGAGGTCCCGGCCTTGAAACGAGATCCGGCCGTGAATGGCGTCATCCCAAGCAATCTCTTCGTCGGGCATCAGGAATCGGATCACGAACGGGGTGCCGGCCAGCACTCGCTGGTCGATGGCTTCCGCGGACAGCCGGTGGCACCGTCGATCGTACTTGTAGGTGTCCGCTCCGCCCGGAGACGCTTGGCGTGCGGCCTCGAGCTCCTCCTTGGTGCAGAAACACCGATACGCCTTCCCGGTCCGAAGCAACCGCTCGGCATCGGCCCGATGGCGCGGGCCGTCCGCCCCTTGGAAGTACGGCCCCTCGTCCCAGGTAACCCCGAGCCAGGTGAGGCCGTCGAGGATCACTTGGGTGTGGGCGTCGGTACTCCGGGCTTGGTCGGTGTCCTCGATCCGGAGGATGAGGGTCCCGCCGGACTGCTGGGCATAGAGCCAGTTGAAGAGGGCGGTCCGGGCACCCCCGACATGGAGGTAGCCGGTCGGGGACGGGGCAAAACGGAGCCGGGGAGAGGTCATGGGATTTGAACCACAAACGGAGTGGGAGGGATTCGAACCCTCGATAGGGGATTTCGCCCCTATAACGGTTTAGCAAACCGCCGCCTTCAGCCTCTCGGCCACCACTCCAACGGGGGGGAAATTGGGGCGAGGGGCTCACTTATGCAACCCGCCCCGTCTCTGGATCTGTTCCCCGACGGTGTTGGCGGCCAGGACGGTCAGAACGATCAACAAGCCGGGGTAAAGCGCCAGCCAGGGGGCCTCTCCCAAATTCTGTTGCGCCCCGGTGAGCATGTTGCCCCAACTGGCCATCGGGGGCTCGATCCCAAGCCCCAGGAACGACAGGGCCGACTCGGTGAGCACGGCTTGCGCGATCCCGACGCCGGCGGCGGCGATCAGGGTGGGGACGAGGTGGGGGAGTACGTGGCGGGCAAACCGGGCCGGCGGGGGCTGGCCGAGGGCCTGGGCCGCCAGGACGAAGTCCCGCTCCCGGAGGCTCAGGCTCTCCGCCCGGACCAGC
Source organism: Gemmatimonadota bacterium (assembly GCA_031431925.1). GTDB lineage: Bacteria > Gemmatimonadota > Gemmatimonadetes > Gemmatimonadales > GWC2-71-9 > SHZU01. Next base: position 22,350 of record JANPEL010000037.1, read on the forward strand.
CGGGCGATGCCCATCCAGGCGGTCAAGCCGATCGCGGCAATCAGAGTGGTGGTCGAACCGCCGAAGAGGGTCACGATGACCAAGAGGATGAAGAAGGATGGAACGGCCATCGCGGCGTCGAGCAGCCGGCTGGTGGCCACGCTGAGCCAGGGGTTCCGGGCGGTCGCGAGGCCGCCCACCGCCGTACCTACCGCCACCGCGACCACACCGGCCAGGAGCCCCACCACCAGCGAGACCCGGCCTCCCGACATCAACCGGGCCAGGACGTCCCGGCCGCTTTCGTCGGTGCCTAACGGATGGGCGCCCGACATTCCCGCGACCGTCAGGGTGAGGTCGATGGCGGTCGGGTCGACGTGATAGACCAGGGGCCCGCCGAAGGCAAACAGCACCAGCAGGGCGAGGGGCAGGAGGGCTCGGGTCACGACCCGGCCCGGATCCGCGGATCGGCCCACCCGTAGGCCAGGTCCAGCAACAGGTTGGCGAGGACCACCGTGGCTGCGACGACCACGGCAATGCCCATGACCAGCGGATAGTCACGGCCCAGCGCCGCCTCCACCCCAAGCCGGCCCATGCCCGGCCAGGCGAACACCGTCTCCGTCACGGCCGCGCCTCCGACCAGGATCGGGACCTGGAGCCCAAGGACGGTCAGGACCGGGAGGAGCACGTTTCGAAAGACATGGCGGCCGGTCACCTCCCGCGAGCGAAGCCCCCGTGCCACCGCCGGCGTCACGTGCGGAGCCCCCCGATTGGACCGGACCGCTGCCCGAGTGAACCGGATCAGCTCGGCCGAGATCGGGAGCGCCAGGACGATGACCGGCAAGACTAAGTGGCGGAGCCGATCCACGAACGATCCCTCCTCGCCCGGGGTCATCATGCCGCCGGCCGGCAACAGCCGCCATCGGGCCGCCACGACCATCAGGGCGACAATGCCGAACCAGAACGGTGGAATGGCGAGGGCCGTGAAGTTCACGACCGTCACGACCCGGTCAATCGGGGAGTCCGGCCGGGCGCCGACGTAGAGCCCGACCGGTACGGCGATCAGCAGGGCGACCGCCACCGCCAGCGCCACGAGCAGGATCGTGTTGGGGAGCCGGTCGAGCACGGTCTCGAGAATGGGCGTCTGGTAGAGAAAGCTCCGGCCCAGGTTGCCCCGGACCACGTTCGATTGCCAGGTCAGATATTGAACCGGCAGCGGGCGATCGATCCCGAGTTGGGTTTCGATGGCGGCCCGCTCGACCGCCGAGAGCTTGGGATCCGCGAGGACCGCGGGCCCGCCGGGGGCGGCATGGATCAGCACGAAGGTGGCGGTCGTAACGATCCAGAGGACGATGAGCCCTTGAAGCAGCCGGGCGGCCAGCATTCGGAGCACCGGTCAGCGCGGCTCGAAGTGAAGCCGCTCGCTGTGACGCATGGCGTCGCGAATGCCGAGGGGCGGCAGTCCCCGCAAACCCGCCCGGCGGACCTGGATTTCCCGGGGATAGTAGAGCACGAGGACCGGGGGATCGATCGCCTCGACGGCCTGAAAGGCGAGGTACGCTTGGCGCCGGGCCGCCGGGTCGAGGGTCGCGCGGCCGACGGTCAACAGCGAGTCGGCGGTCCGATTGGAGTAGACGACGTCGTTATTCGACTGACCCGAGCCGTAGTAAGAGAACTGGTCGGGATCGAGCGGGGTGTTCCACCAGACCAGGTAGGCCTCATACCGATGGGGCACCACGTAGTCACGAACCATCGAGGCAAACTCCATCGTATTGATGGTGACGGCCACGCCGACCTTCTTCAGATCTTGTTGGACGGCGACGGCGGTCTGTTCGCGGCTGGGGTTTCCCTTGTCGACCAACAACGTGAAAGCAAATGGCCGACCAGTGTGATCCTGGAGCCCGCCGTCCGCGCCGCGCCGCCAGCCGGCCTCGGCCATCAGCGCGAGCGCTGCGGTCGTATCGTACGGGATCTTGGGCAACGAGTCCGCGAAGTAGTCCCGGAGCGCGACCGGAATCGTTCCTTGGGGGTAATCGGCAAAGCCCCGAAGGACTCCGTCGATGATCGCCTGGCGATTGATCGCGAGCGTGAGGGCGCGCCTCACGGCCGACGACCGGAAGAGCGGATTGCCCTGGTTGAACCCGATGTAGTAGTGCTGGGGAACGCTGACGTGTTCGATCCGGAGTTCCGGGTCCGACTCGAGCCCCCGGAGGTTTGCCGGCTCGAGCGTTGCCAAGTCAAGCTCACCGGCCTGGAGTTGGGCCACCTGGGCATTGACGTCGGGCACGATCTTGAAAATGATCCGGTCAAGGCCGGGCTTGGCGCCGTAATACCGGAGATTGGCGGTCAGGACGATGTAGCTGCCGGGCACCGATTCGACGACCTGAAACGGGCCGGTGCCGATTGGCCGTGACCGGTTGAAGCCGACGGCATCGGCGATTCGGCCCTGGAATGCGTGGGCCGGGATGATGCCGGCGTTATGGCCGAGCAGCGTAAGAAACGGGGCTAGGGGCGATTTGAGCCAAAAACGGACGGTGAGGCTATCGACGATGGTTACCGAGTCGACCACCGAGAAATCCGACCACTGGAGCGTCCCGGACGAAGGATCGAGGATCTGGTCGAAGGTGAATTTGACGTCGGTGGCGGAGAACGGCCGGCCGTCGTGCCACGCGACGCCGCTCCGGAGCGCGAAGGTATACTGGCGGCCGTCGGCTGAAATTGTCCAACGGGTGGCCAGATCGGGTTCCGGGGTCAGGGAGTCGCTTGGACGCACCAGCCCCGGAAAGATGATCTTGTTGATCAGGACCGATCCGATGTCCGGCGAGAGCGGGGCGTTCATGATCGGATCGTTGATGATCGCCAGCCGAAGGGAACGCTCCGGCGGTCGTTGCCGGCTGCACCCGAACAACGTCGCGAGGACGAGGCAACCCCGGAACGCGGTCCTCATGCCAACGCCATCTCGACATCCCGGCGGGCGTCGTTCAGCGCCGCCACGAACCGATTCTGCCCTCGCGTGAGGTGGGTCCGGATGAAGCCTCGGCGCGACGAATCCGCGGCCGGCATTCCGGTGGCCGGGGCCAGGTCGGGGAGAGGCGGAATCGACTCGGCCTCATCGTGGAAGAATCCGGGCCGGGTCGTGAAGTTGACGGGTACAAGGTGCCGGGCGAGCCGGCGGATGGCCCGATTGATCCGGCGGACCGCAGGGTCGCCGGCCGGCCGGCCGGTCAGGCGGGCCGCCGCGGCGCCGAGCGAGGCGACCGCAGTGCCTAACGCCGCGATTGCCTGCCGGCTCGGCTCGAAGGAAAAATCGGAGCCTGCCGCCCGCTGGTACCGGTCGAGCGTGCCGGAGAACTCGCGGAGCGTGGCCCCGAAGTCGAACGGCGCGATGGTGTCGTTGGCGGCCTGCATGACGGCGGCCAGGTAGATCTTGATGTCGGTGAGGAGAATCGTCCGGTCGGCGATCTCCATCGTGTCGTCCTCGGTATGCCACGCGATGTTGGCCCCACAACCCCCAACGGCGTAGTACCCCTTGGCCGCCCGGTCTTCCGGCGACATCGTGGACAGCAACATGAAGTAGGCGCTGATTCCGATGTTGTTGAACGAGTAGTCGCCCGCCTGATAGGGACGCTCGCCCTTCGCGTCCTTGCCGGCGATGTCCCGGATCACCGCCTTGGCGAAGGCCTCGGTTTCCGACATCCACGCGATCTCGAGATACTCCGTGGCCCAACGGCACCCGGGCGAGTCGCAGTTCACCTGGGCAATGCACGACTCGTACAACTCGGCCGCGTAGTGATCGGCAAACCAGGTGCTACCGGCGTACCGGCCGGTGGAATGCCCCGGCCACCAAGCAATCCAGACCGACCGCTTGAGGTCCGCGCGGCGAGTCCACAGCACCCGGGCGATCTCCAGCATGGTGCCGTCGCCGACCGCGTTGTCGCCGACGCCGACGTCCCAGGAGTCGTAGTGGCCGTGGAGCAGCACGAACGGCTCGGCTTTGTCGGTCCCGGCAATCTTGACCACGGGGATCGGCGACCGGTACCACCCCTCTTCAGGTGAGACTCGATCGTCCCGATCTCGTTTCGGCGGGCTCGTTCGATCAAGACTTGGCC
>JANPEL010000038.1:0-2117 GCA_031431925.1 Gemmatimonadota bacterium
CAGAAGGTAACTGCAATCGTAACGCCCCGTAACGCCTTGGGAATGTCGGCGGGGGGCAGGATCAGTTGCCGGGGCTCGGGCGGCCTGGCTTTCCCACCTTCCCCACTTCCAGGCCCCTTCCCCGCCCCAACTCCCGATCCATCGCCAGAGCCCTTCCCTGACCCCGTCCCGGTGCCCGTGCCGGGCCCCGCGCCGGTGCCGGCTCCGGTCCCGGTGCCCGACACGGGGCCCGCATCGGGGCGAGGCGGCACGGTGTCCGGCACCGGACTTGGAGATGGGCTTTCGATCGACGGGACGACCGGCGGGACCACTACCGGAGGCGGAGGCGGCACCACGACCGGGGGCGCCGGGGGTCTGGCCAGGGCCGGCAAGGCCACCATCCGAACTGAGCCCCCACCCCCGCCACCGCCGCCAGCCCGCCGGCCAGGCGCACCCTCGCTCGGTTCGTAATCGAGGTGCCGCAAGGGGGCGACTCGGATCAGCAGTGCCAGGAACCCGAGATGAACAAGGAGAGCAAGCGCCGCGTTCCATCCGGAGCGCCGAGGCTTCGGAAGGCCAAGTCCGATCGGCGCGGGGCGGATCGGTCGGGGGTCGCTGGTCGGGCTAGCCATCGCCCAGGGAGACGTCCGAGCGGGGGAAAAAGATTCGGCCGGGGGAAACGACAAGGGCGGGCTTCCGCCCGCCCTCACGATTCCCGACGCCGGCCGGGCTCACCCCTTCGGCGTAAACCCGATGACTTGAACTCCCGCGCCTCGAACGATGTCGGACGCCTTGATCCAGTCCTGATAGGTCCGGCTGGCCATTGCCTTGATGAAGATCAGCTTGGCCGGCCGGTTGTCGTAGATGGCGTGAATCTGAGTATCGAGTTGGCCGGGTGGCACCGGCTGGCCGTTGATCTCATAGTTGCCATCCTCCAGAATATTCAGCACGATCTGGGCCGACGGCCCGTCCGATGGGGCCGTTTCGAGCGGCGGCACCTGGACGTCGATCGCCATCCGCGACAGCGGCTGCGAAATCATGAAGATGATCAAGAGCACCAACATGATGTCGATCATCGGAATGACGTTCGGTTCCGAGCTCACGCCACCGTGACCGCCTCCAGCTGACATTCCCATGGCAGTGCTCCTTACTTCTTCTTGGTTTTGTCGACGGCCCCGAAGAGACCACCGGTTTGTTCAATTTCCGTGATGGCCGCCATGACGCGGACGCCGGCCCGCCGGGCAATCTCGACCGCATCCTGGACCTTATCGAACTTGAGGTCATTGTGGGCCCGGAAGTACAAAATCTTATCTTCCGGGCGCGCCGCATAAATAGCCTTGAGCTGGTCGGGCAAGACGTCGGGCGGAATCAGAGCGCCGTTCAGGAAATACTGTCCCCCCTGGTCGATGCCCAACACAACCTCTCCCTCACCCTCGGGCCGGGAGTCCAGGTTGACGCCTTGCGGCATCGTGGCCTGGAACCCGTTCGAGATCAATGGCGTCACGATCATGAAGATGATCAACAGCACCAGCATGATGTCGATCATCGGAATGACGTTGGGCTCCGAGCTGACCGAGCTCTGACCCGCCAGCTGGTTATTAGCTGATGTGGCCACTGCCGCTCACCGCCTTCTGGGCCTGGAACTCCTTCGTGAAGATGGAGCGGCCAAACTCGCTGCCGACGCTCTTGATGAGGTAGTCGATCAGCTCTTTCGAGCTGTAGGTCATTTCGACCGTCAGGTTTTCGATTTTGGTGGTGAAGTAGTTGTAGAACCACACCGCGGGGGTCGCGACGAGCAACCCGAGCGCCGTGGTGATCAGGGCTTCGGAAATACCGCCGGCAATACCCGCCAAGCCACCCGAGGCGCCGCCGGCCGACATGGCGTTGAACGCGGTGACGATACCCATGGTCGTGCCAAGCAGTCCGACAAAGGGACCGGTCGATCCGACCGTCGCCAAGATGCCGGTACCGCGCTTGAAGTCGGCCAGGGTGATCAACATCTGCCGCTCCACGGCGCGCTCGGCCGAATTGATGTCGGCCGCGGTGATCGTGGCCCGGTCGCGGAGGAGGGGCTTGACCTCGGTCAACGCGCCGCCCAACACCTTGGCGACGTGGCTGGCCTGATTCTTTTCAGCGAG
>JANPEL010000039.1:0-9372 GCA_031431925.1 Gemmatimonadota bacterium
CATCCTCCAGCGGAACGTCCGTCCCCGCCGTCACTGGGAGTGGGTCGCCGATGTCTTGAAGGTGACGGTCTTTTTCACGAACGGCAGATTCAGGTTCTCAGTGTAGACGGTCGAGATCGTGATGGTCCGCGGATAGACGTCGGTCCGCCGGATCTGAAAGTTCTTGGCCGCCGGCGGGAGCCCGATCTCATCCGCGGCCTGCCGGAGATTCCGGAGGATCTGCTCGGTTGGCTCGGTTTGGGCAAAGAGCGCGGCCGAGTCGATCTTGTCCTTGATGGCATAGAACCGGTAATAGACCCGGCCCACCTGCATGCCGTAGTACACGGCGATAATCGTCACCACCAGCGACACGAGACAGCCGGTCATGCTGGCGCCGCGGCGGCTCTTGATCGGATTTACCATTGGGATTGGGCTCCATCGACGATGTCCGTGATCAACTTCTCGATCGCTTTCTTCCGGCCTTCGATTTCGCTCGACGTGTAGTCGCCTTCGACCGACAAACCGTTTCGCTCCCAGAGAATCTTGTTGTTTTTCTGATCGAAAATCTGAACATTGATCGTGATTTGAACCTTCCGGCGGCTGACCTGCACGTTCTGGTTCTGCTCGTTGCCTCCGAAGGCCACCGGAATATCCGGATCGTACCGTTGGATCGAACCGCGGACCAAGGCATCAGCCAATGCCTCACCGGAGGGCCGGAGGCCGAGGCGGTTCTGGACGGCCTCTCGAACCGCGCGGTTCACCTCGGAGGTCAAGGACGGCTCGGCCGTCAGATTGTCGAACGGAATCACCGCCACCGTTTTGATCGCCGGTGGGAACCCCGTGCCGCCGCCGAAGCCATAGAGGCACCCCGACAGTCCGGCGCCGAGGCTAAGGCTGAGGAGGAGTCCAGGTATCCGGCGCAAAAGTCTGAGCTTTCTGGTTGGAGGAAAATGTGATGTCGAGGCGCGCCGGAACGCTCGGCACGATGAGGCGCGCGGTTTGCGGTCGGCCATCGGCCCCAAAAACAGTCTCGACCGTGCCGACTTTCTTGCCCCCCTGGCGCACTTCGGCAATCAGGCGGCCGGCCGCGCCACCGAGCCGGACGTAGTCGACGGTGTCGGCGCCGATATGGTACTGCCAGACGGTTAGGACCGAATCCGCGTACCGGCGGACGACCGCATCGGCCGCGGGGGCCCGGACCACGCCGAGGAGCGCCCAGAAGAGCGGATAGTTCGGTACCAGGCGCTTGACGTCGTTTTCCGGGTTGGCCCAGAGGGCGGTATCGCCGCTGACAAAGGCCGCCGCCCGGCCGGAGCCAAGCGGTCCCTGGACGTCGAGCCGGGCGGAATCGGGGGGAGCGAAGCGAATCCGGCCCCGGCCGCCGGCGGCGCCTTGGTCGTCTCGGAACTGCCACCGGAACCGGATCTCCCGCGGGTCGGCTGGAATGGTGGCGAGGGACCACGCCGTGGCGCTGTCCCGGGAGGCGGACACGAAGCCGGCAGGCTTGGGAACAGTAATGGCGCCGCCACCGCCGCACCCGGCCAGCGCCAGCACCGCGCACAGGAGAGCGGGCCTCATTGTTAGATGATACACGGTGACGGCCCCCGGCGCTCGGCGGGTCACAACCGGACCGGGTCCGCTGAAATCGGGAGGAGTTCGGCGACCTCGGCCGGAAGCCGGGCCCAGCGCGAGTTGGCGTCGATGACCATCAGGCTGGTGCTGGCGGTGGCCAGGATCCGGCCGGTATCGGCGTGCTCGACGACGTAGCCAAACCCGATCCGGCGGGAGGCCCGTTCCCGGACCCAGCACCGAATCGTGATCCGGTCATCGTACCGGGCCGACTGGCGATACCGAATGGTGAGCTCGCCGACCGGGAGCCGAAAGCCGCGCCGTTCCAACTCGGCATAACTCACCCCGGTCCGACGGAGGTGCTCGGTGCGGGCCCGGTCGAGCCACACCAGATAGCAGGCATGGTAGACCACCCCCATCTGGTCGGTTTCGCTGTAGTTGACTCGCCACTCGGTGACGGAAATGTCGGGGGTCGCTTCCATGCGTTCCTCCATTGTCCTATTTTCGGGCCATGCTCGGAACCCAGCTGGTCGTGGTATCCGACGCCCACCTCGGCGCGGCGTCACCCGAAAACGACGCCGCCTTTCTCGATTTCCTCGACACCGTACCCAGCTTGGGCGATTGCCTCTTGGTCAACGGCGATCTGTTCGACTTCTGGTTTTCCTATCGCCGGGTCATCCCTCGGGCCGGTTTTGCGGTCACCGCTGCCCTGACGTCACTCGGGCGGCGGCTCCCGGTGGTCATGACCGGCGGCAACCACGATCGATGGGGCGACTCGTTCTGGCAGCGCGAAGCCGGCATTGCCTACTCCGCCGCCGAGCTCCGGCTGCAGGTCGGCGCCACCGAGGTCCTGGCCCTCCACGGCGACGGGGTGGCGGAAGAACACCGGTCCGCCGCCGTGATGCACCGGATCACCAGGCATCCGCTCACGGCCGGCGCCTTTCGGCTGCTCCACCCCGACCTCGGGTTCTGGCTGGTGGGCAAGATGAGCCGGGGCCTGGCTGATTCGACGCGCGATCCCGGCGTCCTCGACCGAGCCCAAATCCGCCAGGCCGCTTGGGCCAAGAACCGGATGCTGGCGGAACCGGCCCTTGGACTCCTGATCATGTCCCACACCCACCGAGCCGAAACGACGGAGCTCTTCCCCGGCCGGCACTACCTCAACCCGGGCGCCTGGGTCGACGGCCGGCGCTATGCGGTCGTCGGTCCCGCCGGCGTGGCGTTGGGCCGGTTCCGCTAAGGTCCGCCTAACGTCACTTCGTTGGCGTCATCGGATCCGGAACGGGATCGACGCGCCGGCCGCCAGGCCGCCGCCCGGGAGCGGGGCCACTTGGAACTTGATGTCGGCCGGAAAATTGTGGAGCTGCGTGGCCACGAACGCCTCCAACCCGGCAAACAGGTGATTGAAGCCGATCAGAATCAGCCAATCCTGGCGCTGGCTTCGCTTCCCTTCGATTCGCGCCGAGTCGGCCGCCACCCGGTTCAGGTACTTCAGTTCCCGGATGGTCTTGACCGACATGCCTAACGCCAGTCCCTCGATCGTGACGAAGATCGCCCCGGTGAGCTTGCGGTCGAGCCGGGCTTGGCCCCAACCGGGTACGGCCAAGGACATCAGGAACGCGGGCAGCGGCTTGATGGGTCGGCTCATCAGGTTCGATGAGTCGGGCGCCACCGGGGCAGGAACCGGCGTCTGGGCCTCGAGAACCGCGGGAGCGGTTAGGAGGGCCAGGGTCACCAGAAATCTACGCCGGTGGCGGGAGCGTGTGGGAATCGAACCCACCGGAGCCGCCAGAGGCGTCTCCATCGCGGTTTTGAAGACCGGCCGAACCACCAGGCCCGATCCGCCCCCGAGTCGCGGCACTAGCGGACCGCGAGGCACTCGATTTCGACCCGGACACCCCGCGGCAGGCCGACCACGGCCACCGTCGAGCGCGCCGGACGGTGGTCGCCGAAGGCCTTGGCGTAGACCTCGTTCATGGCCGCGAAATCGGCCATGTCGACCAGGAAAACGGTCGTTTTGGCGACCCGATCCAGACTCGATCCCGCGCCCTCGAGCACGGCCGCCAAATTCTTCATGACTTGGGCGGTCTGCTCCGGCACCCCCCCGGCCACCACTTGCATCGAGACGGGGTCGAGCCCGATCTGTCCGGCCGTGTAGACCATATTGCCAACAACGGTCGCCTGGGCGTACGGACCGATGGCCTGCGGCGCCGCGGCGGTACTGACAAACTCAATCGACATGGTTCGTTCCTGTTAGAAGAGTCCTTCAATGCGCCCATCGGCGTGGACCCGGATGGCCTCGGCCGACGGGACTTTGGCCAAACCCGGCATCGTCATGATCTCACCGGCCAGGGCCACCACGAATCCGGCGCCGGCGGAAGGATAGACGTCCTTAATCGTGATCCGGAAGCCTTGGGGCCGGCCGAGTTTGGTGGGGTCGTCGGAGAACGAGTACTGGGTCTTGGCGATGCAGACCGGCGTGTTCCCAAGCCCAATGGCGTCGCAGAGCGCGATGTTCCGGTCGGCGGCGGCGGTGTAGTCCACGCCGTCCGCGCCGTAGATCTCCGTGGCGATGATCTCGATCTTGGCCTTGATGGGGAGCGCCGTGTCGTAAATCGGCTTGAACCGCGCCTTCCCTTCGCTCAGCACCTCGAGGACCTCCTGGGCCACGGCCTCCCCGCCCTTGCCGCCCTCGGCCCAGACGTCGGACAGGGCCGCGCGGACACCCCAACTCTTGGCCGCGGCCAGCACGGTATTGATCTCGTCCTGGCTGTCGGCTAGGAATCGGTTCAAGGCAACGATCACCGGGAGGCCGAACTTGCCGAGGTTGGTGACGTGCGCTTCCAGATTGACGAGGCCCCGGGTCAGCGCCGCGACGTCCGGCGTGCCCAACTGATCCTTCTTCACCCCGCCGTGCATCTTGAGGGCGCGGACCGTGGCCACGATGACCGCGGCTTCGGGGTTGAGCCCCCCGACCCGGCACTTGATGTCGAGGAATTTCTCGGCCCCGAGGTCGGCGCCGAAGCCGGCTTCGGTGACTACGATATCGCCCAACGACAGACCCAGCTTGGTCGCCACGATCGTATTGCAGCCATGGGCAATGTTGCCGAAGGGCCCGCCGTGGACCAACGCCGGCCCGCCTTCCAGGGTCTGGACCAGGTTCGGAATGATCGCGTCCTTCAGCAGCAGCGTCATCGCCCCCGAGGCCTTGAGGTCCGCGGCCGTGATCGGCTTCTTCTCGCGGGTAAACGCGACCACGATCCGGGCCAGCCGGCGCTCGAGATCCTGGAGGTCGGTGGCCAGGCAGAGAATGGCCATGACCTCGCTCCCCGGGACGATCACGAATCGGTCCTCGCGCGAGGGCCCGCCGTTGAGCCCGCCCAGGCCGACGACGATCTGCCGAAGGGCCCGGTCGTTCATATCGATGGTTCGCGGCCAGGTAATTCGCCGGCTGTCGATGCCGAGCCCGTTGCCGTGATGGATATGGTTGTCCAACATGGCCGAGAGGAGATTGTGCGCCGAGGTGATGGCGTGGAAATCACCGGTGAAATGGAGATTGATTTCGTCCATCGGAATGACCTGGGCGTACCCGCCGCCCGCGGCCCCGCCCTTGACCCCGAACACCGGCCCTAACGATGGCTCCCGGATGCAGATAACGGCCTTCTGGCCCAGCCGCCGGAGAGCCTGGCCGAGGCCCACGGTTACGGTCGACTTCCCTTCTCCGGCCGGCGTCGGGTTGATCCCCGTCACGAGTACCAGACGTCCGGTGGGGCGCCGGGCCCGGATTGCCTCGGGAGTAATCTTGGCCTTGTACTTCCCGTACGGGAGAATCTCGTCGGCACTCAACCCGAGTTCGGCGGCGACCTCGGCGATGGGCCGCGGTCGGGCGGCCTGGGCAATCTCGATATCTGAGGGAACTCCGGACACGAAGGACCTCCTCTGAAAGTTCAGTGCTGCGAAACCCGGGGACCGAAGACCCGCACGGCGTTCGCGACCAGCGTGGCCGCCAGGGCGGCCTCGTCCTGCCCCATCACCTCCGCCAAGCGGCGGGCGGTCGCCCGGACGTACGCCGGTTCGTTGCGCTTGCCGCGAAACGGCACCGGGGCGAGGTATGGCGCGTCGGTTTCCACCAAAAGACGGTCGAGGGGCACCTCTCGGACAGCGGGGTCGAGTTGCCACGACTTGAAGGTGATCATGCCGCTCAGGCTGATGTAGTGTCCCAATGCGACGGCGCGGCGGAGCAGTCCGGCGCCGCTCGAAAACGAATGCATGACGGCCACCACGCCGGGTTGGTTGGCGAGCACCGCGGCCATGTCGTCGTCGGCGTTCCGAGCGTGGATCACCACCGGCTTGGCGGCGGCGCGGGCAATCTCGAGTTGGGCTTCGAACGCCGAGCGCTGGAGGTCCCGGGGCGAGTAGTCGTAGTGATAGTCGAGCCCCATCTCGCCGGCGGCGACGACCCGTGGGTCAGAGAGGGCCGCGGCCAGCCAGGTCCCAAGCTCCGGGGTCCACCGGGTGGCCTCGTGGGGGTGGAGGCCGGCCGTGGCCGAGAGGGCGGTTGGGAACCGGTCGACGAGGCGCTGGGCGCGCTGGTAGGCCTCGGGCGACTCCCCGATGACGACCGCGTGCCTGACGTCCTCCGCGGTCATCCGCGAAACCACCTCGTCAACCTCGGCGGCAAAGGCCGGGTCGGCGAGGTGGCAATGCGTGTCGATGAGGGGCGACACGGGACCGACGGCGTCGACTCCTCAGCCCACCGGCTGGGGTCGGCTGGCCGCCGGCGGCGCGCTCCGGGCCCCTCGGGGGCTGGCGAGGCCCTCGCCGATCTTTGGCGGCCACTTGTGTTCGATCCACAGCAGCACCGGTGCGGCGATAAAGATCGACGAGAACGTACCCGTGAAGACGCCGAAGAACATCACCAAGCCAAAGGGCCGGATCACCGCTCCGCCGAAGATGACGAGCGCCGCCAAGGTGGCCAGGGTGATGCCGTGCGTCAGGATGCTTCGCGGCAGGGTCTCATTGATCGAGCGATTCAGGATCGAGACGAAGTCGTCTCGCCGGAACTTGTGGAGGTTCTCGCGGGCCCGGTCGAAGATAATGATCGTGTCGTTGAGCGAGTACCCGACCATGGTCAGAAACGCCGCCACGACGACCAAGCTCACCTCGATGTCGGCCACCGCCACGAACGCCGCCGTGGCCAGCAAATCGTGCGCGGTGGCGATCACCGCCGCCAGGCCGAAGCGCCACTCGAAACGGTAGGCCAGATACGCCAAGACCGCGAAGAACGACAAGAAGATCGCGAGGAAGGCCTGGGTCTGCAGTTCGTCGCCGACCTTGGCGCCGACCGCCTCGGTCCGAAGGATCTCGAACTTGCCGACTCCCAGTACTTGGTCGAGGCCGGCCTTGACCGCCGTCGCCGCGGCCTGGGTGTTGTTCGCGTCGGCGGCCGTATTCCCGATGCGGGCCCGGACCACGAACTCACCCGGCTGGCCGAAGCCGGAGACTTCAGCCCCTGGTAGCCCGCTCCGAATTTGGTCGTCCGTGGTGCTCGGATCGGCCTTGACCTGGAGCAACGTGCCGCCGGTGAACTCGACACTGTAGTTCACTCCGCGGGCCACCAGAAAGACTGCACCGACCACCAGGATCGCGGCCGTGATCCCATAGGCATATTTCCGGACGGCGATGAAGTCGTAGTTGGCGTTCTTGAACCACCGGATCGAGCCGACCGACAACGTGGCGGCGTCTGAATTCCGCTGCAACCACCACATGTAGAAGGTCCGGGTTGCGAAGATGGCGGTAAACATCGAGGCAAAAATGCCGACGATCAGGGTCACCGCAAAACCCTTGACCGGGCCGGTACCGAACCAGAACAGGAACATCGCCGTGAGGACCTGGGCGAGGTTCGAGTCCACGATGGCCGGCATGGCGTGGCGGAACCCCTCGTCGATCGACAGCCGGATGGTCTTGCCCAGACCCAATTCTTCTCGGGTCCGCTCGAAGATCAGGACGTTGGCGTCGACCGCGATCCCGATCGACAGCAAGAACCCGGCAAGGCCCGGCAACGTCAACGTCGCTTCGAACAAGGCCAGGGCGCCCATCGTGAGCACGCCGTACAACACGAGGGCCCCGACGGCAACGACCCCGCTCATCGCGTAATACCCAATCATGATCAAGACCACGAGGACGGTCCCGATGACGCCTGCCAAGATCCCGCTGCGGATCGAATCGTTACCGAGGCTCGGGCCGACTTGGCGCTCTTCAACGATCTTGAGCGGGGTCGGGAGCGCGCCGGCCCGGAGGGTCAACGCGAGATCCTGGGCCTCCTGCAGGGACCGTCCGCCGAGCTGAATCCGGCCCTGGCGGTCGATCCGGCTCTGAATGACCGGCGGCCGCCCTTGGACCTCATTGTCGAGCAAGATGGCCATGTAGTCGCCGACGTGCCGCCCGGTTTCCTGACCGAATTTCCGGCCCCCGGGCCGGTCGAGTTCGAAGTTGACCTCCGCGCCGTTGGTCAGCGGATCGACCTGGGCCGTGGCGTTGACCAAGCTCGCGCCGGTGATGATCGGTTTTTCCTCGAGCGCGTAGAGCAACCGATAGGTCGCCGTGCCGACGCTGGTCGCCGCGGTGGCCCACCGGAACTCGACGTTCCGGGGCCAGAGCCGCCGGATTTCGGGCAACCGGAGCAGGCTGTCGACGTACTTGTAGGCGCTTTCCTTGACGGCATACTCGCCCGGCATTTGCTGCACGCCGGCCACGCCGGCCGGCTCGATCACCGAAGCCAGCACCCCACCCTTGACCGCCGCGGTGTCTTCGGCGGCGGCCTTCGTGGTTGAATCGCCGCCCAACAACTCCTGCACCGCCGATGGCTTTGCCGCCTGGGCCCCGACGGACGCCGCCGTCACGCCGAGGTCGCGAAGGGCCCGATCCATCGACGGGATTGCCTTGTCGAGTGCCTGGGTTTCATCGGTGATCCGGAACTCGAGAAAGGCCGCTCGCTGCACCAACGCCTTGGCCCGGGCCGGGTCCTTGAGGCCCGGCAACTCCACCACGATCCGGTCGTTGCCGACCTTTTGAATCAGGGGTTCGAGCACGCCGAACTCATCGTACCGTTTCCGCAACACGGTCAGCGCTAACTCGAGGTCCTTGGCCGGGTCGGCCGACACCCGCTCGCTTTGATCGAGTTCGAGGCCCAAGTGCATCCCGCCTTGGAGGTCGAGACCCAGGTTGACGACCGAGCCCACCTGCGTTCCCGTCGTGGTCTTCCGCTTGTTGTTCCACAACGACAGGCCAGCCGCCGCGAGGATGAGCGCGATGAGGATTACCCGATTGCGAAGATTGGTGAACATCGTTCCGACACCACGTTAAAGGTCTCTCGTGCCCTCGAGTGCCGCCCGCGCGGCACGCCGATCGATTTCCAATTGGACCCGAAGCGCGTCCAGCGAGTCGAACCGCCGGATCGTGCGAAGCGGTGCGACCCATTCGATCCGGATCTCCCGCCCGTACAAATCGCCCTCAAAATCGAACAGATGCGCCTCCAACCACCGGCGGCTATCCCCGACCGTCGGGCGACTGCCCTGATTCATCATCCCGCCGGCGACACCGCCGCCCCACTCCACCCGCACCGCGTAGACCCCGTCGGGGGGCAGCAATTTACTCTCGGGCGGCGCCAGGTTCACCGTCGGGACGCCGATGGTTCGGCCCCGCTGGGCTCCCCGCTCCACCCGTCCGCTCACCCGATACGGTCGGCCCAAGCCGCGGGCCGCCTCGGCAAAGTGTCCCGCCTCGATCGCGTTCCGGATCGCGCTGCTGGAGATGACCTTCCCG
>JANPEL010000040.1:0-21436 GCA_031431925.1 Gemmatimonadota bacterium
CGCGTACACCACATGAGCGTCATCGGGCGACCAGCGCGCCTGCTGGGCGTCGATCGAGTCCGGCGTCAGCTGGCGCAACCCGGACCCATCGACGGCGTTGGCAAAGATCGCCGACGGACCCCGAAGCGTCGACTCGAACAGCAGCTGCCGGCCGGAAGGTGACTCCGGATTGTGGAACTGGATCGGCCGGGCCAATGCGGCGGCCTGCGCCTGGAGCCCAACCGGGATGGCGATGGTCGCCGCAAGCCCGATGGCCAAGTAGTGAAGCGCTCGCATCCGGCTCACCGATGCACGCTAACGGGTCAGCGTGTGGGTGTATTTCATCACTAGGGTCCGGCTCAGGGACAACGGACCCCGCGGGAGGCTCCCCACCGGCATCCGGTCGGCGTCCAACAAATCGTTGTAGACGATCCAGAGGTCCCGGCCCTCCGCGAACCGATACCGAACTCTCACATTGGCCCCGACCGACTCCGCCACCCGGCTGTACTGGACGAAGGCCGACACGGACAGCTTGGCATCATGGGCGTAGGAAGCGCGGATCTGGGCCTGGTCGGCATCGAATCGCTGATTCCGGCTCGCGAACCGGATTCGGTTCACCCGGAAGTCGGCCCCGGCCTGGAAGTGCGCCGAGGCGTTCCAGCTCGGGCTCACCCCGACGGTCGTGATCGTGCCGTCATAGAACTCGCCCACGGTGGCGCTGACGCCCGCCGAGAGCCGGGAGCGCCCGGAGGTGGAGAGGTACCCGCCCAGCTGGTCGAACTGGTGGGTCCGGGCCGGAATAGTGGCGGATCCGAACGTTAGGCCTTGGTCGAGCCGTTCGTAACTCCTGGTCCCAACCAGGAAGCCGCGGATCCCCGACTTCAAGGCGAAGTTGAGGTACAGATTGGCGCCCCGGGAGTCGTCGAGTTTCGTGTCGTTCCGGCGGGCGGCCGACACCACCAAGCTTGGGGTAATGTTCTGGATGACGGTCTTGGTCCCGGGGAACCATCCGTAGCGCACGTTGGCGAATCCAGTGGCCACGTTGCGGCGCTGGATGAAGCCAAGGCCCGGTTCGAAATCGGCGCCTTGCCAGGTCGCGCTCACGGTATAGACCAGGCCACTCTGGGAGCGACGGGCCCAGTTGATCCTCGCCAACCCCGCCGAGCCGCCCTGCTGGGGCCGACTGTCATCGAATGACTGCGCCCACACGCCCGTCACATAGTCGTTGCCGAACGGCCGAATCACCGCATCGGCCGCGTAGAGCACATTGTAGCCGCCGGCGGTCGGGAGCCGGCTGGTGACCAGAGCGCCGAGATACGAACCGGACCCGAGGACACCGCGGCGGACCCGGACCACGGCGTCGTTCTCGCTGCCCTGGCCGTCGGCGGTCGCGGTCTGCATCGACAGCATCCCGAAATCGAGGGCACCCGCGCGCCCGGCCACTCGCGCGCCGCCGTAGATCCGAAGGGGGCTTCCGTCGGGGGCGAGTCCGATCCGGCGGCTGTGAAACAGCCGGCTCGGCCCGAAGTCGCCGACCCCGATCTGGAACAGGTCGCCCCGTTCCAGGAAGAACTGGCGTTTCTCGGGGAAGAAGAGCGAGAAACGAGTCAGGTTGACCTGCTGGTTGTCGGCCTCGACCTGAGCGAAATCCGTGTTGGCCGTGAGGTCGAGGGTGACATTGCTGGTGAGGCCGAGTTTGACGTCGACCCCGGCCTCCTTCGACGCGGAGCTGTTGCGCCCCCAGGCCGAGGCGACGGGATCAAAGGCGGCCGCCGAGTTCGCGCCACCGAGCAGATACGGCGTGAGGTACACCGGGGAGCGGGCCGCGATGCCGGCCAAGTGCACCTTGTGCGCGATCGACGGACGGAAGAGCCCGTTCGCATAGGCACGGGACAGCCGGGGGTAGGTGGCCATCTCATTGCGGGCCGCCGTCTGACGATGAATGATCACGCCCATCACGGCACCGTCCTGCCCGGGCTGGAAGCGAAGCGTGCTGATCGGGATCCGAAATTCGGCATACCAGGCCGACTCGTCCCGGCTGGTGGCCCCGTCCCAGTAGCCGTTCCAGCTCTTGTCGACATTCTGGCCGTCGTCCCCGACGGCGTAGTCGGTGAGGCCCCCCGCGGGATTGAGGGCGAAGACCAGCCCGGTCCGCTCGTCGCCGGCGGAATCGAGGATCACCATCAGGTGATCCTCGGAGCCGAGCTGATCGCGCGCAAACAGCCCGGGACGAATCGACCCGGCATCCTCGACGAAGAGGCGGGCGCCCACATAGAGGAACTTGTCGTCGTAGAGCAGCCGGATGTCACTCGAGTCTGAGGCACCGGCCCCTTCCGTGGGCGTGTACTGGACCAGCGGCACCGGCCGGGCCGCGTTCCACGCGGTTTCCCGCGGCCGCCCATCGAGCGCCACCGCCGCGGTCGTCCGGACGAGCCGGACCGTGTCAGCCGACGATTGGGCCCCGAGCGCACCCGGCCGCCCCACTCCGGTCGTCATCACGAGGAGGACGATCCATCCCCAAGCCCACCTTACCGACATTGAAGCCCCTTTGGTTCCGGTGACGCATGACCTGAGTCAGGCTCTCACTAGTCCTGACGCCGGGGCGCGAACCGGGGTTTCGCCGTTCGCAGCCTCGGAAGGATGCTTCGCTGCACGGCGACCGGCTTGAACGATCTGGTGAAACGCCGCAACATCATTCAATCGTCCGGAATTCGATTCTCGAGGCGGAGTCGTGGGAGGCGCTCACCAAGCTCCTCGCCCACGAATGCTTGGCGCTGCCGGGGATGTAACGGCGAAGCGCGGCGCCGGCCCACCGTCGTCGCAGATCCTACCGGGCCACAAGCCGGCCCCGGCCGAGGCGATCCGGGTTCAATCGCACCCTCTCCCGCAGGCCACCAAGTACACCGCGACCAAGCCGAGGAACGTTGCGGCGTCCGCCACGGCCCCCGCCACACCGAGCTTGGACCCGAATCGAAGGCCGAGGTAGGTGGTCAGGCGCTGCCGGGTAATGGGGGAACCGCCGGCCTGGTACTCGGACACCGGGATCAGGAACGACTGGGCCGCGATCCCAATCCGGTCCTGAAACATCAGGGAGACTTCGGGCGCGAACCGCGGCATGTTCTCCGACCGAGCCACCAAGAACCCCGGCGAGACGTCGAGGGCCGCGTTCGGCGACAGCCAGAACCGGACCCGCGGCTTGGCGGCGAGATAGAGCCCGCCTAACAGGCCGGTCTCGACGGTTCCGCCCACGGCCACCCGGCGGCCGAGATTCCGCATCCCGCCCACCGCGACCGACGGAAGGAACCGTCCCCCCGGCGCCGAACTCGTGTACCGGTCGATGGAGGAAAGCCGAATGCCGTACCCGGACTCGGTGATCCAATAACTCCGGCAGGCGGGCAAAGGACGGCCCCGAAAGCAGGATCGCGCGGTTCTGGCGGTGGAGTCCTGGGCCGGGGCGATTTGGCCCGCGGTCAAGACGAGGATGGCGACCAACAGCGTGACTCGGTTCATGTGGCCTCAGGGGGTGGATTGGCATCGGGACTCAACGGCCGGAGTGCACCGCGGGTTCCAAGATCGCGAATCGCCGTGACCCCGCCGTGATCCCGCCGGGAACCGAACGAACTCGCCGCTCCAGCCCCTTGGGCGCCACCCGGGCTGGCTTACCTTACGGCGACACCCTTCCGTGAGGATCATGACCATGCGCCATTGCCTCCCCCTCGCCGCCCTGGGCTTCCTCACGGTCGTCACGCCGGCCGAGTCCCAGAAGAAAGCCGCACCCCAAAGCCTCGAAGCCGCCATCGATCCCGTCATCAAACAGATGATGACCGAGTGGCATATCCCCTTCACGGAAGCCGACGACTACTTGATCCCCTATGCCTGGCGAGATGGCGCCATCACGGCCATCCCGATCCGGTCGCTCGATGCCGCCGGCCCCGCCGGCTCGAACGTCTCGAGCGTCGAAGACATGCTCAAGTACGTCCAGTTTCGGATGGCCCACGGCCGGAACCCGAGCGGGCTCCGACTCTCGGTCGCGAACGAAGACGCCATGCAGTCCCCCCAAATGGTGATCCCCGGCGGCGGCTACTGGCCGAGCTTCGATTTGGTGAGCTATGGCCTCGGACTGGTGGTCGGCTCCTATCGGGGCCACCGGGCGGTGCTCCACGGCGGATCGATCGACGAATTCATCTCCCAGATGTCGTGGCTCCCCGACGACAGCATCGGGGTCATCGTGCTCTCGAACCGGGGCGACCCGAACCCGGTCCCGACCCTGGTGGTGCAATCCATTTACGACCGGCTCTTGGGACTCACCCCGATCGATTACCTGGCCAAACAAAAACAGACCGATCTCGCGGACGCCCGCACCGCCGACTCCGCCGCCGCGGCGCTCCGCGCCGGCCAGAAAAAAGGGACCGAGCCAAGCCATGAACTCACGGCCTATACCGGCGCCTATCAGCACCCCGGATATGGCACCGCCCTCGTCAAGCTCGTCAACGGGCATCTCGAAGTGGTCCTCGACGACCTGGTGGCGCCAACCACCCACTATCACTACGACACCTTCGAACTCGGCGAGGCGAAGAGTCTGGTGCCGTTGAAGGGGCTGATGAGCTTCGACGCCAACGCCAAGGGTGAGATCGACCGGCTTTTGCTCCCCTTGGAGCCGACCATAGCCCCGATCGTGTTCACGCGGAAAGCCCCTTGATCGGCGGTATGAACCGAGCCGATCCGCCGCGCCAACTCACCGGCGCGACGCTCCTCCGCGGCGTCGAGGAACTCGCCCGGCGAGATCCGGATCTGTGCGCCATCGTCCGGCGTCATGGACCCCCGCCGCTCTGGGCCAGGCGTCCGGGGTTCGCCGCGCTGGTCCGGATCATTCTCGAGCAGCAAGTCTCCCTCGCGGCCGCCCGCACCATGTTCGAGCGACTGCACGCCGCCGCTGGCGGGGTGTCCGCCGACTCCGTCGCGGCGCTCGGCGTGGCCGGACTCCGCTCGCTCGGGTTCACCAGGCAGAAAGCCGGCTATTGCCACGGACTCGCCGAGTCGCTTCGAGGGGGAGCGCTCGATCTGGGCGCGGTGGCGCGGGCACCCGACACCGTGGGCCGGGACCGGTTGCTAGCGGTGCGGGGGCTCGGCCGGTGGAGCGTGGATTGCTACTACTTGGCCGCGCTCCGGCGTCCCGATGTTTGGCCGCACGGAGATCTGGCGTTGGCCGACGCGGTGCGAGACGTGAAGCGGCTCCGGGCCCGTCCCGACTACGACCGGCTGACCCGGTTGGCCCGCCAGTGGGCCCCGTGGCGGTCGGTCGCGGCCCGGATGCTCTGGCATCATTACCTCGCGGCGCGAGGCCGCGCCTAGTCTCGGATCGGAGTGCGGATGCGGTTCGTTCTGTCGGCGTCAACCGAGTACGCCACGAGCGACGCGACTCGAATCCTTCGCCAGCGCTTCCTCGTATGGCCGGTTCGTCCAATGTTTCACGACGCTCCTCAATTGCGTCGACTCGTAAGACTGGAGGCCCTATGTGGTTCAGGCACCGCGCGTGGATCCCGGTCACTTGGGTGTTGGCCGTCACTAATATCGCCGCCGTGTGGTTCGCCGCTCAGCCCGCCGAGCCGTGGCATGCGACCGGGCACGCCCTCCTCGCGGTCGGTCTAGCCCTCGGCGCGAAGCGGCTCCAAGAGCGGCACCGAGCCGCCGGTCCGCCCGAACCGTGGCAGCAGGCCCTCGACCAGGCCGCGGACTCAGAGGAGGCCGTGGCCGGGATGCAAACCAGAGTCGAGGAGCTGGAAGAACGCCTGGACTTTGCCGAACGCTTGCTCACCAAGCAGCGGGAGGCCGCTCCGGTCGACTCGGCACCGCGTTGACCCGTCACGGGCTCGGGATCGTGGCCCTGTAACCCCGACCGCCTGCGGTCATCCCCGCCCTAGATTTGGCCACGGGGAGTCGTGGCGGGCTCATCCTCCCCGATTGCCGCCGCCGCCGCGATCAGCCGATCCGGTGCTGGCGCCAGCCGACTTGGCCCGTTCGGCGACGCCCTCGGTGTCGGCGGCGGGATCGGGCCGCTCGGCCCGCCGGCGGGGCGCGGAGTCGGTGACAGGTCGAGGTGATCCGGTCGATGGCCTACCGTCCCCGGTCGATGCGCGGCCGCGGCGGGATCGGCGCCTAGGCTGCGGATGCACCCGGTCACACGGCGTCGTATATTCGCCGAATGGTCACCGATCGTGTCGATCGGTCCGCTCCCCCAACCGGCCTCCCCATGCGCCTCTTCCCGTCGCGGCACCTCGCCGCCTGCCTGCTCCTCATCGCCCCCGCCGTCGGCGACGCGCAAACGTCATCTGGCTACCAGGCCGACTTCTCCCGAGAAGAGCTCGCGGCCCGACGCGCCCGGGTCCTCGACGCGATCGGAACGCAGGGGATCGCCATCGTGCAGGGGGCTACTGGGGAGCCTGGCTTCAGCGTGTTCCGGCAGTCGAACGAGCTCTACTACCTGAGCGGGGTGGAATCGCCGCACGCCTACCTCCTGCTGAACGGTCGCACCCGTCGGTCAACGCTGTATCTCCCGCGCCGCGATGGGGAGCGCGAACGAGGGGAAGGCAAGGTCCTGTCGGTCGAGGACAGCGTTCTGCTGGTACAGCTCACCGGCATCGAGCAGGTGCGCGGCCTCGAGCGCCTGTCGCAGGATCTGGTGAGCGCCGATCTCCTCCGTCCACCGGCCATGGTGCTCCACACGCCGCTTGCGCCGATGGAGACGGGTAACGACAGTCGCGACGAGTTGCTCGCGGGACGGGCCCGGATCGCCGGCGATCCGTGGGATTGCCGACCGGGGCGCGAGGCCCATTTCGTCCGGCTCGTCAAGGAGCGCTTCCCGCCGTTCGAGGTCCGCGACCTGTCCCCGACACTCGACGCGATGCGCGCCATCAAGAGCCCGGCAGAGATCGCCCTCATTCGCCGCGCCACCCAGCTGGCGGGGCTCGGGATCATGGAGGCGATGCGGTCCTCCAGCCCGGGCGTGTCCGAGTACCAGTTGGACGCGGCCGCCAAGTACGTGCACTACCTCAACGGCGCGCGTGGCGACGGCTACGCCTCGATCATCGCGGGCGGGACGAACGCGTGGATGGGGCACTACTTCCGCAAGTCTGACGTCCTCCGCAACGGGGACCTGGTACTGATGGACTACGCGCCCGACTATCGCTACTACACCAGCGACGTCACCCGGATCTGGCCCGTGAACGGGACGTTCACGGCGGCGCAGGCGGCGCTCTAAGACTACAACGTCGCGTATCGCGATGCGTTCTTCCGCCACATCAAACCGGGCCTCACCTCCGACGAAGTGCTCGACCGCGCCGCCGCGGACATGAAGCGGTACCTCGTCGGCAAGTCGTTCGCGTCGCCAGACCACCTGAAGGCGGTGCAGGCGGGCATCGCCTTCCGCGGACACTTCCAGCATCCCGTGGGCATGGCGGTGCACGACGTGGGACGGGTGCGCGGTGTGCCGCTCGAGCCGGGCATGGTGTTCACGATCGATCCAATGATCTGGATCCCCGAGGAGCGGCTCTACATTCGAATCGAGGACGTCGCCTTGGTGACGGCCAACGGCGTGGAGAACTTGAGCGGCTTCGTCCCGACCCGCATCGCCGACGTGGAGCGGACCATCGCCGAGCCGGGGCTGGTGCAGTTGCATAAGCCGGTCCCGCCGCCGGGCGGTCCAGGAGCGAGCCGCCAATGACCCGCCGATTGCCCCCGTTCACTTTCGCGATGCTGATGGCGTTCGTCCCGCCATTAACCCCGCTCGACACCTATCCAAAGAATCCCGGCATCGATGCGCTCAACTATGCCTTCGGCTCGAGAAGGCGATCGCGGTCGAACCCAAGGTGCTCGACCGGTACGTCGGAACCTACGTGATCGCGGCGGGCGCCAACCTCTTCATCACCCGCGAGGGCGACCACCTGGTGGCCCGCCAGGACCCGGCCGGCCCGAGCATGACGATGCTGGCCGAGTCGCCGACGACGGTTTTCCTCAAGGGGCAGGACATCTCGGTGACCTTCGTGGCGGGGCCGACCGGCGCGATCGAGAAGCTCCGGATCGGTAGCGGGCCGAGCGCCACCGAAGCCAAGCGGAGCCAGTAGCGACGGCCGGAGGCCCCGTCGACCATCGCTGCTACCGGAGCAGGTGGCTCAGCACGGCCAGCAATTCGTTCGGCGCGAACGGCTTCTTGAGGATCTGCGTCGTTTCGGGGTCGAGCCCCGGCGCATCGAGGACGTCGCCGGGGTGCCCCGTCATGAACAGGGTCCGAAGCCCCGGGTGGTCCGCCCGGAGCCGGTCCGACAGCGTCCGGCCGTCCATGCCCGTCATGATCACGTCGGTGACCAAAGCCGTAACCGGCTTGGCCGGAGCCGCCATCAGCGCCATGGCGTCCTCACCCGACGAGGCCTGTACCACGTCGTATCCCGCCCCGCGCAGCACGGCCACGACCAACGTCCGAACGACCTCTTCATCCTCGACGACCAGGACCGACGTACCCAGGCCCGGCGCCGGCACGACCGCCGACTGGGCCCGGTCCGGATCCGGACGAGGGGTGGCATCGAGGGCCGGGAACAGGATCGTGAAGGTGGTGCCGCGCCCGGGCGTGCTGGCGGCCCGGATCGCCCCCTGGTGTTGGGTGACGATACCATACACCGTGGAGAGGCCAAGTCCGGTCCCTTTTCCCTTCGCCTTGGTAGTGTAGAACGGCTCGAAGATCCGCGGTAGCGACTCGGGTGGAATGCCCTCGCCGGTGTCGTGGACCGCCATCGAGACATACCGACCGGCCGGGAGTTCGGGATACGGATCCTTCGTCGGGCCGGCGAGGACCACGTCATGGACCTCGATGGTCAGGACCCCGCCTTGGGGCATCGAATCGACGGCGTTGACGCCGAGGTTCATCAGGATCTGCTGAAGTTGTCCCTGGTCGGCCCGGATCGACGAGGCATCCGGGGCGATGACGGTGTTGAAGGCGATGTTCTCCAGGATCAGGGGCCGGAGCAGCGCCGCGATCTGGGTAATGCTCCGGCGCACATCGATCGGCTCGAGGACGAGGGCCTGACGCCGCCCGAATGCCAGCAGTTGTTGGGTCAGGTCGCGGGCCCGTTCGGCCGCCGTAGTGACATGGGCCAGGCAGTCTCGCTCGTCGGAGCCTTCGGGGAGACTCTGGAGGACCATGTCGGTGTACCCGAGGATCGGCGTCAGCAGGTTGTTGAAATCGTGGGCCACGCCCCCGGCGAGCATGCCGATCGACTCCATCTTTTGGGACTCCGAGAGTTGGGCCTGCAGCGCGCGCTGCTCGGTGATGTCCTCGACTTCGGTCACGAGAAAGGCGGCACTGCCGTCCGGATTCCGGTGGACGGTCGTCAGGGTTCGCGTCACCACAAACCGCCCGCCCGGCCGGGGGGCCGAGATTTCACTGACCACCACGTTGGTGGCCCCGGCAATCAGCTCCGCGATCTGTTCCGGTGCCGGGCCGGCTCCCGGACCATGAACGTCGCGGACCGGGATCCCGACCAGATCCGCGCGCTTCCGGCCGACCATCTCACAGAATCGGTCGTTGACGCGGGTGAACCGCCCATCGAGATCGGTGTGCGCGACTCCGACCACTTGGTTTTCAAAAGCGCGGCGGAACAGCGCCTCCTGTTCCCTGGCCCGGGCCGTCAGGGCCCGCTCCATGGTTAGCAGCCGGTCGGTGAGACTCCTGACCTCGACGATGGCACTGCCCCCCAGCCGCCGGGCAATCGAGTCGGGCACCGATTGCCCTTGGGCCACCTCACCGGCCATCCGGTCGAGCGCTAGCAGCGGGTCAGTCACCCGCCGCGCCAGCAGCGCGGCGACCGCGCTGAGCAGCAGCGCCACCACCGCCAGCCCGACGTTGATCTGCTGGGCGGTCGTCCCCATCGCGGCGTAGAGCGCATCATCGGAGAGTTCCGCGGCAAGCCCCCATCCGTACCCGGGGATCGGCTCGAACGCCACGTGAAAGAGTTTGGAGCGGGCGCCCTTGGATGTCGCCGGGGGAAACCGATACGAAAACCATTCGGCGCGCCGGCCACCGAGATAGACCGCGGGATACCGATCGGCCAACGACTGCCCGACCCACCGGGCGGTATCGCCGGTCGCGATCACCCGGCCGTCCCGGTCGACGACCGTCACGAGACTCGGTCGAGTCGAATCGGGCTCGACGGCGGGAGCGAGAGCACGGGCGTCGAGCGCCCCCACCACGACGCCGTCGAACCGGCCCTCGGCCGTCACCAGGGGACGAGCCAACATGAGCACCGGCTCGATCGCCCGGCTCCGGATCTGGAGCGTCCCCAGAATCAACGGAGCATATGGAGCCGCCAGCGTCTTCCGGGTTTCCTGAAAGTAGGCCCGGTCGCTGAGGTCGATTCCCACCAAGGGGCTACCGGCGGCCGTGGTCTTGGGACTGGCGGCGGTCACCACGCCGGCCCGGTCGGTGACACCGATGTTGACCAGTTCGGGAGCCTCGGCCCGGGTCCGGTCCAACAGGGAGTCCACCGTAACGGCCGGCGCCCTTCGTTCCCGGAGCAACTCGACCCGATCGGTGAGGCGGTCCATTGCCGAGGCGCCGCGAACGGACTGTTGCAGCCGCTCGGCCACGGCGCTCGCCCGCCGCGACTGGGCCAGCAACGCCTCGCTCACCTCGCGCTCGAAGGCCGCCCGCGCATAGAACAGGGCGACCACGGCGATCAATGGAAACACGAGGGTCACCAACCGGGAAAACGCAAACCACCGGAGCCGCTCCGGAGCCGCCGGTAGTCGCCACCGGGCCGGCACCAGCCTGAGGAGTCCCTCGGCCACGACGCCGTCGACGACGCCGTTGATAAGATCCTTGAGGTGGATGAATCGAAAAAAATCCCACCCGAACCCCAGTACGTACACATAGACGAAGGCCGCGAGAACCCAACCGATCGTCATCCAGAAGACGATCACCGCCAGCATCAGACTCCCGGTGCGGCGGCGCAGCCAGTCGATCAGCCCTGGAACCACGAGAAAAATCAGCGCCCCTTGCCAGCCACCGGCGATCAGACCGACCACCTGGATCACTGCGGCGGTCCATCCCGCTGCGGGCCCGAAGCCCACGAACGCGACCAGAACCAGCGCGCCGCCAAAGAAGAACTCCGGACTCGAGAGCCGAAAGAGCGGAAACGAGCCGAGGTTGACGAGGACGGCGGCAATCCCGAGCAGGACACCGACGCCGAGCCGGACGCGCGGCGATAGTCCTTGAGGGGATTCGCCCAACTCCACCGGAACACCGATCCTGTCCATCGACCAAAGGTCATCGGGCCGGGGGGACGAGCGCAATCCTGAGTAGATTCGAGGAGTGACGCAAACCAGCGACCGGTGAAAGGGAGCGTCCTTATTGCGCGGTGAACTCCGGATCATGGCCCTGGTACCGCTACTCGGCGGCTGCATCCAGTCGGCCTACCCGAACGCCCCCAATGGTGCGCCCGTGCCGGGCGGACCGACCCAACTCCTCGAGGAGCGACCCGGATCCGGACGACCGGTTAAGCCCCGCGACCGGATCGTGGTCGATTTCGTCGGCCGGTTCGGCAACGGCACCGTCTGGGGCGAAGGGCCCCTCACCCTCATCGTTGGGCCCGGCACCTACCCGGGCAAACAAGAACCGCTCCGGGTGGGGGACGTGATCACGATGCAGTACCGGAACGATCCGAACGACACGACCGTTCGCCTCGTGCCATTCCCAGGAGGGGACACCGAGAACGAGGCGTACCAGGTGCGCCGCGACCGCGGGCCGATCCTCGTCGAGCACACGATCCGGACGGTGTGCCGGCCACTCAAGCTCTTCCTCCTGCAGACCGGGCTCGGGCCGATCGAAACCAGCATCGGCTGCTGGCCGGTCATCCGCTTGGTGCCACGGCGGTTCGGTCCGGACCGAGTGGTGCTCGGAACGGCCCTCGACCCGAATCCGGTCCCCCGCCCCGCGGCGGACCCGGCACGCTATGGGGACGAGGAGGGCCTGCACCGGGCCGTTCGGGAAGGCCGGCCCGATCTGGTTGGATGGCTCCTGGCCCACGGACGGAACGTCGCCGCCCCGGATTCGTTTGGGTTCCTCCCGATTCACTATGCCGGCTGGGCGCAACGGCCCCTCGAGCGATTCGTGCCCGCCTTCGAACCGAGTTACCTCGCGGTGGTCGATACCCTCCTCAGGCACGGGGCGGCCATTGACGCGCTGGTCGGGCCAGGGCGGCCGCCGGCCGAGAGTATGCAGGCGCAGAATTTCAGGGGCCAAACCGCGTTAGGCTTTGCGGCGACGGAATGTGCCGATCGCCTCGTCGCCCATCTCCTCGAACGCGGCGCCCGGCCCGACGCGTTGGTCACGGGCGGCATTCCCGCGCTCACGGGTGCGGCCGGGAAAGGCTGTCCGGAGACGGTGGAACTCCTGCTCACCGCCGGGGCGACCGTCGATCTCGACCCGCAAGGGGGCGGAACCCCACTCGAGCGGTTGATCGCGGCCAGCGCCCTTCACCAAGGCCATCTCGAGTCCGCGCGGCTTCTGGTGCGGGCCGGAGCCAAGCGCGGCGTCGCGGCGAAGCGGTTGGCCGATCGGCTCCGGGATCCCGGGCAGGGGGGCTTCGGGTTTTCCAACCGGCCGATGGCCCGGCGGATCCTGAAGGTCCTTGGCCGTTAGCCGCCAGGACCGGCGCGGTTATCGCCGGCGCGACGCCGCCAACATCGAATCCAATTGGGCCCGGTCGAACCACCGTCCATTGGCCATGACGCCAACCGGCCGCCGAAGGACCGCCAGATTGCCTAACGGACTCGACTCGGCCGCCACGAGATCGGCCGGGGCACCGACGACCAGCCGGCCTCGGAGGGTATCCCCGATGAACTCACCCACGTTCCGCGTCGCGGACACCAGCGCCTCGTAGGGTGTGAAGCCGCCGTCGCGGACCAGCGTGGCGAGTTCGTCATGCACCGAAAACCCGGCCACCATCAAGGGGTTGGC
The DNA here is from genome assembly GCA_031431925.1 of Gemmatimonadota bacterium. Taxonomy (GTDB): domain Bacteria; phylum Gemmatimonadota; class Gemmatimonadetes; order Gemmatimonadales; family GWC2-71-9; genus SHZU01. The sequence goes on from JANPEL010000040.1 coordinate 12,986, forward strand.
GGCGTCGGTGCCCAGGAGGAAGCGGGCGCCCGCGGCCCGAAGCACCGGCAGGACCGCCATTTGAAACCGGTAGAATGCCGAGGGGCTCCGAGGCGGGTTGGTGCCGGCGAGCGAGCGCCACCAACTGAGCGACGCCGAGTCGGCCCACGCCATCTCGGGCGCCTCCAACCGGGCCGTGTACTCGGTGGTGCGGGTGCCATCGAGCACCCGGAGGACCGCGAGGGTTGGGGTCACCCAGGTCCGGCGCCCGGCGAACAACGCGGCTGCCCGGCCGAGTTGGGTCGTGTCGCCCTGATGCCCGCCGATGGCCATCCCGATCTTTTCGATGTGCTGGAGGGCTTGCCCGGTCTCCAGCACTCGCGCCAGACCGACCGCCGCGGGGATGTGCCCGTCGAGCGCCAGCCCAAGCGCCGCCCCGGTTTCCACGAAGGCCACGTAGCTTTCCCGGGAGAGGCCTTCGTAGATCTTGAGATAGTCGTAACCGGCGGCCTTGACCTCCCGCGCCGCCGCCACCGCCTCAGCCGGCGAGGCAATCAGCCGATGCCGGTACTGGAGCGGCGCGCCCACCATCAGGGGCGAGGCCACCAGCATCCGGGGCCCGATGACCTCCCCACGGGCAATCCGGTCGCGAAGCCGGAGGTGCGTGGGCGTGCCGTTCATCTCCCGGATCAACGTGACCCCGTTGGCCAAGAACAGCGGCAACTCCGCCTCCGCGGTGTGGACATGCATGTCGGTGAGTCCGGGCAGGAGCACCCGGCCGGCGAGGTCGATCCGGCACGCACCGGCCGGCACCGACCCCGGGTTCACCGCGGTTACCCGCCCGTCCTGGACCACCACGGTACCGTCAGGCACAAGCGCGGGACTGTCCATGGTCAAGAGCGTCGCGCGGACGAATACGATCGGCCCCGGGCCGGTACATGGCGCTGGGCGGGTGACCCGCGGCGAATGGACGGCGACGACCGCCGCAACGGAAGCAAACCAGATCATCGGGGACTCCCGGCGGAGGACGCGGTGCCGTCGAGCAGCCGATCTGAATATCGGGTGGCCGGTTCGACGAGGCGGCGGTAGAGGCTGGCGGCAAGTTCCCGAGCGGCATGGCCCTGCCAGTCGGCCGGCAGGACGGCCGGCGGGAGATCGGGATCGTCCCACGCCACGCCCAAGAAATCGAACACCAGCGCAAATCGAAGCAGGAACGCATCCCGGTCCGAGACCCGGCGGTCGAGGCCTCGGGCCAGCTCCTCCAATCGGATTCGGACTCGGCGGTACCGCTGGTTGAGGGCCGGCACCCGCCAGTGGGCCAGGATCGTGGGCGTCGCGGCCACGTTGGTCAGGGGACCGCGGACGATGATCACGTGGGCGCGGGCCGCGGCTCCAATCGCGCCGGCGAGTTCCCGGCCGACATCCCGCGGATGGAGATACACCTCATCGCCCATCAGGGCGAATCCTTGAACGGCCAGCAACGACACCACCCGCTCGCGGGCCACTCGGGTGGCCGGGCCGCGAAGGTTCAGGTGCACCATCGTCCACTGGCCGTCCCAGTCGGGCGCCGCCGGCTGGAAGATTTTCGCGAGGCCGGTGTCGATCTCTCCATCGGCCACGCCGGTGGCCCGATAGAACTTCACCCGGCCGGCCCGGCGGGTCAGCAGTTCCCCCTCGGCCTCCATCCGATAGAGCGTTTGCCGGACCGCCGCCAGGTCGCGGCCGGCCTCCGTCAGCGCGCGGACGAACCACATGCCGGGCAGTTCCCCGCCCCGCCGCCGGCCGAAGCAACTCAACGACGAGTAGACGAAATAGCTGATCGGCACGGTGTCAATAATTGACATGATTGCCGGTTTCTGTGCCATAGTTGTCAACTATAATCGACCGGCAACCTGGCACCAGGGGAACCGGGCCGGTCACGATTGAGATTCCGGAGACTCCGCCCTACGTTCCTCGGGCACCACCCCTCTTCCTCCAAGGCTCCCCGTGATCCGCTGGCTCAAGGGCGCGACCGGTCTCTGCTGGCTTGGGCTGGCCTCGACCGGCGCGGCCCAAGTCCGGGTCGCCATTCCGCGGGGCGTCCTGCGCGGCGTCGCGACGGACTCGGTCCGTCAAGCTGGCTTGGGCTACGCGTTGGTCACCGTGGTCGGCGCCGATCAGCGAACGTTCGCCGACGTGGGGGGCGGGTTCGTCATCACCGGCCTCAAGCCCGGCCCCGACCGCGTTCGGGTCCAACAAATTGGGTACGCACCCGTTGAGATCGACGTCTCGCTGGTCGATCCGGGGCGGGATCCCTCCGCTACCGGCCAACTGAAGATCGCTCTCGGAACCCGATTCCAGATCCTGCCCGAGCTTACCGTGACCGCCGACCGCGACCTCCGAACCTATCGGCAGCCAAGGGACTGCGTGGCACCGGCGGGCGCGATCGGTGGAGCGGCCGGCCGGCTGGTGGTCGACCAAGCCGTTACCAACGCCGACCGGATTCTCGCGGTCGAGCGCGACTACCCGTTCGTCGTCACCTTCGAACACGTCCGGGAAGCCTACGACTCGACCGGGAACCTGGTGGCCCGGTGGATCGACACCGTTCCTATGAATCCCGCCAAACAGACCAAGTATCGCCGGGGCCGGGTCATCGGCCGGGACCGGCTCGGCCGGCCGACTGACGCCGTGTACTTCACGATGGGCGATCTCAGCCAGGACGAGTTCCAGCGGGCGCATTGTCTGTGGTACGTCGGCGTCGATTCAACCGAAGCCGGGTGGGTCCACCGGATTGCCTTCGAACCGGCCCCCGGAGTCCGGACGCCCGATTGGGCTGGCAACCTTCAGTTCGAGCGGGACACCTATCACTTGGTGCGATCGGACGCCTGGCTGGTGCGGGCCGTGGCGGAGCCCGGCCTGGTCCAATCCGCGCGGTGCGCGGTGCGCTACGGGGGCGAGATTCCGACCATCATCCACGAACAACTGGCCCTCTGCCAAACCGACGCCGGCGGGTCAGGCACCGTGAGCTCGCGAGACATTTACCAGGTCATCGCCACCCGCTTCCTCGGCCGCCGGCCCGGCGAGCAACCCTAGACCGCTTCTCCCATCGTCTATCGATGGGGGTTGACATCCGCGCGGAGAGGGTCATCTTCCATCGACAGACGATGGGAAGGACCCCGTGACCACCGAACGCACCCCCGAGCTCCTGCCGGGCACTCTCGACCTCCTGATTCTCAAGGCCGTCGCCCGCGGAGAGAGGCACGGGTACGGTATCGCCCTCTACTTGAAGCAGGTCTCGGACAGCGTCCTCCAAGTCGGGGAGAGTTCGCTCTACCCCGCGCTCCAGCGCTTGATGCTGCAGGGGCACCTCAAAGCCGCCTGGGGCCTGTCCGAGAACAACCGGCGGGCCCGCTACTACACACTCACTCCCTCCGGGAAGAAACAGCTCGCCGCCGAGCGGGCTGAGTTCGACCGGATGATCGTCGCCATCCACCGCGTACTCGCCACCGCCTGAGGACCCGATGAAACTCCTGCGCCGCATCGCCTGGTGGTGGAACCGGAACGCCGAAGCCCGCGCCCTGGCCGAGGAACTGGCCGAGCATGAAGCGCTGAAGCGGGCCGAGCTGGTGGAACGAGGGATCGATCCCGCCGTCGCGGCCCAAACCGCGAAGCGGGCCATGGGCAACGCCACCTGGATGCGGGAAGAGGCCCGCGCGGTGTGGATCTGGCCCTGGCTCGAACGGCTGGGGCAGGATGTCCGGTATGCAATCAGGACCGCCCGGAAGGCGCCGACCTACTCGCTTGGTGTCATCGCGATCACCGCGCTCGGGATCGGCGCCTCGGCCACAGTGTTCAGCGTCGTCGACGGCGTCCTCCTCCGCCCGCTCCCTTACCCTGGCGGCGAACGGCTGGTGTTTTTCGACAACGGCTCGCACTCCCCGCCCCGGTTTCGCGACTGGCAGCGCGGGATTCGTTCGGCGGAACGCTGGGCCGCCGCGTGGCGAGGGCCCGAGGACCTGGTCGGCGCGGGCGCCCCGCAACGCCTGATGACCGCCCAGGTCTCGCCGGCGTTCTTCGAGGTGTTCGGCGGGCGGGCGGCAATCGGCCGGCTGTTGTCGGCGGGTGACTACGAAGGCGACGGGTCAGAGGTGGTGTTAGGCGGCCGCTTTTGGCGCCAACGGTTTGGCGCCGACCCCGCGATCGTGGGCCGGCGGCTGACCATCGGCGGGCGAGGCGTCGTGGTCGTCGGCGTCTTGGACGACCGGTTCGTGGAACCCGACCAGATCGCGCCCCGGCCCACCGACGTGTGGCGCCCGCTGGTGCTTCCGGCCGCCATCGCCACCGACCGGCGGTATTCGATTCTCGACGTGGCCGCGCGGCTCAAGCCGGGGGTTAGCCTCGCCCAAGCCCGGGCGGAGCTCAACACCGCGGCCACCGAGCTGTTCCGGCAGAACCCCGACGTACACGGCAACGGCGAATCGAAACCCAACCCGATCGTCATCCTTCCACTGAAGCAGGCCATCGGCGACCAGATGAGCAAGCCGCTCTGGATCCTGCTCGGAGCGGTCGGGCTGATGCTGCTGATCGCCGGGGCCAACGTCGTCAACCTGACCTTGGCCCGCGGCGCCGATCGAAGCCGCGAACTGGCCGTCCGCGCCTCGCTCGGCGCGGGCCGTAGTCGCTTGGCGCGGATGCTGATGACCGAGTGCGTCACCCTTGGGCTCGTCGCCGGCGCGATCGGCCTCGGCCTGGCCCACCTTGGCGTGAAGAGCCTGTCCGCCCTCTACCCCGGCGATCTCCCGCGCGCCGCCGAGATCGGCGTAGACGCCCGGGTGGCGGCGTTCGCGGTGATCACGTCGATCCTGCTCACCGCGATTGCGGGGATGGCCCCGGCCCTTGGACTCAAGAGCCGCTGGCTCAGCGAGGCCGTCAAGTCGGCCACCGGATCAGGCACCGGCGACCGTTCCCGGAGCGCGCTGGTGGTGGCCGAAATCGCGCTGGCTCTTACGCTGCTGGTCGGCTCGGCGCTCCTCTTCCGGTCCTTCCTCGCCATCGTCAACGTCCCGCCGGGTTTCTCGCCGGAAACGGTTGGTGTCGCCAACTTGGTGCTCGGGGATCGGTTCAAGCCCGAGCAGCGGCTCGCGTTTGCGGACGCCGCCGTCCGGCGGATCCGCGCCATCCCCGGCATTCTCGACGCCGCGACCGGCGGCGTGGCACCGATGAGCCGGTTTGGGCGGAGCCGCTGTTGCTGGGCCGAACGAGGCGTTCGCTCCGAGACGGGCGAGCCCAGCGACACCCGGGTCATGCTCCACCCGATCGGCGCCCGCTACTTTGAGACGATCGGCGCCACGGTCAAGGGACGCACCGTGTCGGACGAGTCGGCCCTCGCACCGCCCTACCCGGTCGTCATCTCCGACCACCTGGCCACCAAGCTGTTCGGCGCGACGAATCCGATCGGCCAGCGGATTCTGACTGGCCGGGCCTCCCGGAAGCCGGCTGAGTCCACTGGGCGCCCGAGCGAAGGCGGCTGGATCGTGCAAGGCGTGGTGAGCGGACTCCACCTGTTCGGGCTCGACCAGGATCGCGAAGATGAAATGTTCGTGCCGTACCGCCAACTCGGCGGCGACTTCGACGAAATCAAGTTGCTGTTCCGGTCGTCCGGAGCCCCGGGGGCCATGATTCCCGCGATCCGCGCGGCGATCCGTGACATCGATCCTTCGATTCCCGCCGACGACATCGTGACCATGCCCGCCCAGGTCGCGCGGACCCTGGCGGAGCCCCGGTTTTATAGCACCCTGATGGCGGCGTTCGGCGGGCTCGCCCTGATCCTGGCGGCCGCGGGGATCTACGCGTCGATGCTCTACGTGGTCCGGCAGCGGAGCCGCGAAATGGGAATCCGGCTCGCGCTGGGGGCCGAGGCCGGCGACGTGACCCGGATGGTCGTGGGCCGGGCGGGGCGACTGGCGCTCGCCGGTCTGGTGATCGGCGGAGCCGGGGCGGTGGCGCTCGGCCAACTGCTCCAGAGTCTGCTCTTTGGGGTGAGCGCCCTCGATCCGGTGGCGTTCGGAAGCGCCGCGTTTCTGTTGGGAGTGACCGCGCTCGCGGCCGCGTGGCTCCCCGCCCGGCGCGCCGGTCGGACGGACCCACTGACGGTGATTCGGAGCGACTGACGGATCAGCGGTCGAAACGGCCCGCTACCGGATCGAGTCGACCTTTGCCGGTGGAATGAGCGGCGGGCCGGCTGTCAGATCGGGCGGCGGCGCCAATTTTGGCCTCGACTCAGTCCGGGTCGCCACCACCCGGGCCTTCGCGGCGGGAGCCGGCTTGGCTCGGGGCGGTATGGGGACGACTTTCGCCGGCAAGGAGGCGACGGCGCCGGTGTCGGACATCACCAGCGTCACCGTGCTGTCCCGAAGCCGCCCTACGAGCGCGGTCACCGAGTCGAGCTTCTCGGCCATCGTGGTGAGCTGTTCCTTCGTGTCCCTGGCGGCCCGGCCGCTACTCGAGACTAGCGCCAGCAGCGTCGCGACGAGGGCGAACCCGCCCGAGGCCATCGCGGCGCGCCCGCCCGGCCACCGGGCCAGTTCGACGAACGGGTTCGGCTTTGCCTCCATGATCGCGCCGAGCATCGGACGACGACGCGGCGGTTCATGGGCCGGCGCGGCTGGGTCTGGCGCCGGTCGTTCGAGGATCTCGATTCGAGTCCGCAGTTGTTTGAGCGCCTCACCGAGCCGGGTAAGAGCCACGAGGATGGCTCCGGTAGCGAGCGCCATCGCGATTTGAATCCACTTGTCTCCCACGTTCGGCCCGATGCTGAAGATGAACAAAGGAACTTTCGTGATGTCACGATGCGGATACGACGAGGTATCCGTCGAACCAAGAAGGCCGCGGAAAAGACCGGCCCGCATTGGCCGGGTACCCGCGCCGCGATAACTTTGGGGCCAGGAGCCACGCCTATGAACAGAACTTTTGCCCTGCTCTGCACCTGCACACTCGGCTTGACTGCCGCCACCGCAGTGGCTCAACGTCCTGAGCCGGCGGCCGACCTGATCCTGACGGGAGGCCGGATTCGCACCCCCACCGGCTGGACCGAGGCGCTCGCGGTGCGCCGCGGCGTCATCGTGGCCGTTGGCGACGCGGCCTCCGTGGCCCGGACCCGCGGACCGAAGACCACGGTCGTCCACCTCAAGGGCTCTACAGTACTGCCGGGCCTCCACGACACCCACGTCCACCCCCTTGATGGCGGTATCACCGAACATCGGTGCAAGATTCCCCAAGGCTCCGATCTCGCCGCCACCCAACGACAAGTGACCGCCTGCGTCGCCCGGGCCCGGCCCGACGAGTGGATTCTCGGCGGCCAGTGGGACGCGCCGGCCCTCGGCGCGGTACCGGACCGCCGAGCGCTCGATGCGGTGGCGCCGGATCAGCCGGTGCTCCTCGATGACACCAGCGGCCACAGCGCCTGGGCCAATTCCCGGGCGCTCGCAGCCGCCGGAATTACCAGGACCACACCCAACCCCGAAGGCGGCATCATCGAGCGGGATGCCATTGGCGAACCCACCGGGATCCTCCGCGAGTCGGCGACGATGATGGTCAAGGCCCACGCGCCGCCAGCGTCCGCCGCGGCCATCCGCTCGGCGCTCGAGTGGTCGCTCCGGTCGATGCTGGCGGTCGGCATTACCTCATTCACCGAAGCGTCGGTCGGGTTCATGGCGGGGATCCGGCCTGAGCTCGAAGCCTACGCGGCCCTGGCCGACGCCGGCATCCTCAAACACCGGGTGACCCTCTGTATCGGGTGGACGCCCGGCAACGCCGACTCGGAGGCCGCGATCGCGGCGCGGAACCTCTACGCCCGGCCAAACCTCGCCCCTGATTGCGTCAAGATCTTCCTCGACGGCGTTCCGACGGATGGCCACACCGCCGCCATGCTCCAGCCGTACGCCGACGCCGTCCCCGGGCGGCAAGACGCGGCGAGCCAGACCGGAATGCTGCTCCTCGAACCAGCCGTCCTCAACGCCGCGGTCACCCGGTTCGACCGGATGGGCCTCACGGTCAAGTTCCACGCGGCCGGCGACGCGGCCGTGCGGGCCGGGCTCACGGCCATCGCGGCGGCCCGGGCGGCCAACGGGTACAGCGGGCTAATGCATACGGTCGGGCACTCGACCTTCGTCGCCCCGGCCGATCTGGCCCGCGCCCGCTCGATCGCCGCAACCTTCGAGGTCTCGCCCTATCTCTGGGGGCCGAGCCCGATCAACGACGCGATCACGGCGGCCGTCGGGCCTGAGTTGATCAAACGGGTCTGGCCGGTGCGGGAGATGATCGACGCCGGCGCGCTGGTGGTGCCCGGATCGGATTGGTCGGTGGTGCCGTCGGTGAATCCCTGGATCGGAATCGAAACGCTGGTGACCCGCCAAATTCCCGGCGGCAGCCCCGGCCGGTTCGGCGGTGCCGAGGCGATCACCTTGGCGGAGGCCATGGATCTTTTCACGGTCA
>JANPEL010000041.1:0-8784 GCA_031431925.1 Gemmatimonadota bacterium
TCTTCACAACCCTCGGCGCCGAACCCTGGGGCCGGATCGGTTCAGGCGTCATGGAACTGGTTGCCGTGGCGCTGCTCTTGATTCCGCGGACGCCCGCGCTCGGGGCCGGGCTCGCGATCGGCCTGATGGCCGGGGCCATTGGGGCCCACCTGACCAAGCTCGGCATCGAGGTGCAGGGTGACGGCGGCACCTTGTTCGGCCTGGCGGTCACGACCATGGTGTGTGCCGTGGTGGTCCTCCTGATCCGGCGCCGGGAGCTCCCGCTCGTAGGACATCGCCTCTAAGCCTGATCGACCGGCGTTAGATTCCAGCCCATGACCGAACCCCAGTGGCACGACCTCGGACCGGCGGCTGAGCTTTCGGCCAAGCCGCTGCAACAGATTACCGTCGGCCGGACCCGGATCGCTTTGTCGCACTTTGGCGGCACCTTCGGCGCGATTTCGGGAGCCTGCAACCATGTTGGCGGCCCCCTCGGCAACGGCAGTCTCGACGGGGAGTACGTCGTCTGTCCCTGGCACCACTGGAAGTACCATCGGGCCACCGGACTCGGTGAGCCGGGCTACGAGCAAGAAGCGGTGCCCCGCTTCGAGACCCGAATTGACGGGGGCCATCTCTGGATCAATCTGGAGCCCGTCACCAAGCGGCAGCGGATTCCCCATGAGCCGCACCCGTTGGCCCGCCCGGTTGAGCGGGCTCCGGGCGTGGTCCGAGTGGCGGGGATCTCCACCACGGCCATGGATCCGGCCTATCCGAGGGTGTCGACGTCCGAGCTCCTGCTGCAATCCTCATTGGATTATGCCGCGGCGGCCGGCGCCGAGACCCGGCTCCTCAAACTCCATGAGCTGACGTTCCGCCATTGTGAGGGCTACTACTCGAAGAGCGCCCACGCCTGCACCTGGCCGTGTTCCATTACCCAGATGGATCCCACCGATCAACTCGATCAGGTCTACGAGGCTTTGGTCCATTGGGCGGACGTCTTGGTGGTGGCAACCCCGATCCGATGGGGTGCGGCCAGTTCACTCTACTTCAAGATGGCCGAGCGGCTGAACTGCGTGCAGAACCAGACCACGATCCGCAATCGGGTCCTGATCCGAAATAAAGTGGCTTCGTTCATCGTGACCGGCGGCCAGGACAACGTCCAAGGGGTGGTGGGCCAGTTGCTGACCTTCTTCGGCGAGCTGGGGTTCATGTTCCCGCAGTTCCCGTTTGTTGCCCATTCCCGGGGCTGGTCGGCGGAGGACATGGAGAACAACGTGCGGGAGGTCCAGCAGAGTGGAGAACTCAAGGAAGGCGCCGAGCAATTGATGGAGCGATCCATGGGCTTGGCGCGGGACCTCCTGGCGGCCAAGCCCCCATCGGAAACCATTGCCCGCGGGGGGCGCAAAGCCCACCGGATGAGCTGAGGCGTCGGGACTGGACTACTTCGGCACCACGAACATGGTGGCCCAATCCCGCCCTGGCTTGGCCATCAACCGGAAGTACAATTTGGCGCCCGCGGTGTCGTAGTAGTATTTGTCGCCGGTGCCGGCATCGAGCTCGGTCAGCGTGGCGGCGGCCGGGATGGTCGCGGAGGTATTGTAGTCGCGGTACACGTTGACCAAACCGGTCGGGTATGGCACGACCACCCGAACCCACTCACCCTGATTCAGGCCGTTGGCAAACAACTGTGGCTTGCTCGGCACCCCGGCCTTGTAGTTGACCGTGTAGGTCTGGGCCGGGGCCACCGACGCCGAGACCATCCAATTGTTGCCCGGCACCCCGACGAACGTGCCCGTCGCGCCATCGTCCCGGACCACATCCAGCGGGGCAATCACCTGCTGGTCGGCCGAGCGGACCTGGACGTTCACGAACCGATTGAGGCACACGTAAGCGTTCCAGGGCTGCCGGAGGGTACACGCCGGCGTCACGAGCAGCGGATTGTTGGCGGCCACGAACGCGCCCACCGTCCCGGTCAGGCTGCCGTCGATGTCGTACATCACGGCGGCCTTGTCGCCATCCTTATCGGCCATCGGATTCTCGAGGAAGACCTGATTGGCGTTGACGAACGTCAGCTGCTTGGCGTAATTCCCGGTGCTGATCGGAAACCCGTTGGTCCGGTTATAGCCTAACGCGCTCATGTAGTTGTTGGCGGTGGGCTGGAAATTGACGAAGGTTATCCGCTCCGCGCCGACCCGCCCATCATAAAACTCGTACCCTCGCACCGGAAACCCGCGCGAAAACGCGGTGCCGCCGGCATTGGCGCTCTGGCCGACGATCACGGCGTCCTGGATGAACGTTTCATTGGAGGCGAAGGTAGCGCCGATGTGGTTATCGGCCAGCGTCGGATTGGCAAGCCGGAGCTCGGAGCCCCGGAGCCAGACCGCCCGGAACGAGTGCTTGTATCCCGAGAAGTTCTTGAACGACGCCGTCACCAAGGGGCTCCGGTTGTCGGCCGGGTTCTGGCGAGGAGCATAGTGGACCGTCTCGATGGTGCCGTCGAGTTTCGGGCCGTGGTCGACGTTGAGCCCGGTATTCCGGTTCGAATGGGCCACGTTGTCCGAGAACTCCCGGAGCGGCGTTGCTCGGGGCCGGGCGGCACCACCGACCGACAACCCGGTGGGCGCGGCCGGGAGCGCGAACCAGAACCCGAAGCCCCGGGAACCGGCCGCCACATTGCGCCGGTAGGTATTGTCGGGGTTGGTAATCCAGAACGTGGCCGGGTCGACGTCCGAGGGCAGGACCTGCTCGCCGGCAGCCGGCCGTTTGGTGGCGAGCCCCAGGTTCCCTTCGAACACATTGCCGGTTTCGGCGCCATCCTCCAGAAAATAGGCATGCCCGATGTTGTCGTAGCAGACGTTGTTGGTTACCTGGGCGTTGTTCGACCCGTGCACGGTGACGCACCGGTTGAAGGTCTTCCAGACGCTGTTGTTCTTGAAATACTGGCCCTCGACGTTACCGGCCATATGCCAGTGCATCGGATAGCGAGCCAACTGCTTCTTCTGTCCCATCCGGGTCAGCTCCACCCCCTCGACCCGGGCAATCGCTCCCGCCATGACCATCAGGTGGCCGCCAAATCCGGTCGCCAGCGAACTACTGTCGCCCTGGATGACGATGTTCCGCGACAGGAGGCCCACTTCGGCCCGTTCATCAACCGACCGGCCGCCGAACGACTGCAGCTGCCCCCAATGCGGATACCGAAGCGGCGTTTGAAGCGTCAGGACGCTCCCCTGAGCCTGCGTCACCACCGCTTCTTCTGCTTGGAAGGGATCGAAATCGGTGGAGGCCAGGACGATCCGATCGCCGGCTCGCCAATCGGTCGTGCCGGCCAACTGGATCTGGTTGGCGCCGACGGCCGCGGTGGCCGCAAGCTTCGTCCACGCCATCCGGGGCTGACCATGGAGATCGAGCGTGCCGCTCAGGATCGCGAACACTTTCGCCCCGGCACCCTCGATGTTGTCGGTCGATGGGCCCGTCAGCGTGATGACCGCTCGTTTGGTAAAGGGCTGTGCTTCCGATCCAATCCGGAAGGCGCCCCGCACCACGATCCATCGCGACGTCAGCGCCACATCCCGATCATCGACCTCGAGGGTCCCGTCGACGGTAAGGCCGTCCAACGCCGGCGGGCTGACATCGAGTCGAATGGTTCGCCCGGCCGGAATCACGACCGCGGCCCCCGCCGCCGGCACCACGCCACCGGGCCAGGCGCTCGGATCCGACCAATTCAAAAACGCCGGCGGCGGGGGGGGCGGTGGCGGAGGGCCCGGAGGGGAAACGGCGTCGTCGACCGGTGAGCAGGCGACTGCGGCCAGGAAGGCCGCCGGCCCGAAACGGATGAACAAAGCTCGGCTCATCGGTCGGCTCCAACTGAAGGAAGTGGGCTTTAGGGTACCGACCAGGACACCCCAAGCCAAGGCCTCCCCGACTCGCACAAACTACGCCGCCTCGCGGGTGGGCCGCGCCTTGCACCGGCGGCCTCAATTCCAGCCAAACCGGCCGGCCCGGTGCAAGGGGTTGCTCCTCCAGCTCGGTTGGCCGGCCGGCCTCGGCCGGTGTGCACCAGCCGTACCGCACGATGCGAGACTCAAACATTTGCAAACCCTCCGGATCGGGCTAGGATTCGCCCCAGAACCTCGGCCTCTTCCGTGACTTCACCGTGACCCTCGACCTCCAGACTTTCGGTACCGTCGATCTTCGGTCGTCTTCCGGCAGCGAACTCCGGGCGGTGTTGCAGCAGCCCAAACGCCTGGCCCTTCTGGTCTACCTCGCCCTCGGCAAACCCGGCAAACTGATCCGGCGCGACAGCTTGCTGGCTTTGTTCTGGCCCGGCCTCGACCAGGAACACGCCCGGGCCGCCCTTCGCCGAGCCCTCTACTTTCTTCGCCAAACCTGCGGCGCCAGCCTGATCGTCGGCCGGGGCGACGAGGAGGTCGGCATCGCGCCCGACGAGTTGACCTGCGACGCGAACCGGTTCGATGCCGCGATCGATGCCAACGACCTGGTGACGGCCCTGGCCGCGTACCGAGGCGGCTTCCTCGAGGGGTTCTACGTCCAAGGGGCCCCGGAGGCCGAGGCCTGGCTCGATCGGGAGCGGAGCCGGCGGCGGTACGAGGCGGCGCTGGCCGCCTGGCAGTTGGCCCGGCAAACTCTCCCCGATGTCGGTGCGGCCGGGCGTTATGCCCAGCGGGCCATTGACTTGGCACCTCACGACCAAGACGCGATCATCACGTACCTCCGCGAGCTGGAGCGGATCGGAGAACGGACGCTCGCGCTCCGGCTCTACGATCAAGCGGCCGAACGACTCGCCACCGACCTCGGGATCACGCCAGATTCCGAACTCGTCCAGTTGGCCGGCCGGATTCGGACCGCCGCGTCCCCCCGGGCCGCCGCCCTCACTCCGCCTGCCGATGAGTGGCTGGTGGCGGTGTGTCCGTTCACGGTCCGCGGCGACCCGGCGCTGGCCTACCTCAGCGAAGGAATGGCCGCCCTCGTCGGCACCAAGCTCGACGGCACCGGCGCGATGCGGACCGCCGATTTGCGAACGGTGGTCCGGCTCGCCGGCCCGGTGATCGCCAACGGCACCGACGTGGAGGCAGGTCGTCGAATCGCCGAGCAACTCGGCGCCGGGTTCTTTCTGATCGGGGCCATCCTGGAAAGCGGCGGCCGGCTCGAGGCCGGCGTCGGACTCTACGAAGCCAACGGCCGGCTCCGCACCCGAGTCGAAGGGCGCTCCGACAGCGAGGCCGGCCTCTTCGATCTGGTCGATGAGTTGGTGCGCCGCCTGATGGCCGACTTCGACCAGACCGCTGCGGGCCGGTTGGCCCGACTCGGGGCGTTGACGACCACCTCCCTCCCGGCGCTCAAACACTACCTGGCCGGCGAACATGAGTTCCGAATGGGCCGCCACCTCCAGGCCCTCGATGCGTTTCGCCGCGCCACCGGAGAAGATCGGTCGTTTGCGCTGGCCTACTATCGGCTCGCCTCCTCATTGGCGGCGAGCGCTTTGGTCGGACCGGCCCGGCAAGCATCGAGTGAGGCCTACCGGCACCGGGAGCGGCTGTCCGACCACGATCGACTCCTGCTCGAAGCCCAGCACGCCTGGCTTCATGGCAATACCGGAGACGCGGAACGCCGGTACGCCGCACTGACGGTGGCGTTTCCCGAGCAGGTGGAGCCTTGGTTCCTCCTCGGCGACCTCTTGTTTCACTCGAATCCGTACCGGGGTCGGTCGATCGTCGAAGCCCGGGAACCGTTCGAACGGGCGTTGGCCATCGACGCCGGACACTTCGGAGCGCTCACCCAGTTGGCTCGCTTGGCCGCCCTGGAGGGCCGAGCCGCCGACCTGGTCGATTTGGTTGACCGGGCCTTGCATCAGAGCCCGTCAGCGGATCAAGCGATCGGTCTTCGGGTCCTGACCGCGTTCGCCAGCGGCGATGCCGACCGGCAGGCGGCAGCCACAGAAGAGTTGAGCCGGGCCCCCGGATTGGTAACGGCCCGGGCCTTTGCCGACGTGACGCTCTACGCCCGGGATCTCGCCGGCGCCAAGAGGCTGGCCCTCGCCATCCTCCCGTCGGCTCGGTCGGCCGAGTTTTCGGCGCTGGCGGATATCGTCATGGCGCATGTGCAATGGGCGCTTGGGGAAACCACGGAGGCGGTCGAGCGGCTCCAGCGGGCGGCCCGCCACGAGTCGGCCTGGTCGTTGGAGACCCGGGGCCTGCTCGCGGCCCTGCCCTTCGGCCCAGTCGACGCAGCCGAGCGGGCGGCGGTCACGGCGGAGTTGGAGGCGTTCGACCCGGGCGCGGTCAAACCGAGTGTGGCGGTGCCGTTGGTGTTCCACGACGGTCTCCACGCTCACCTCCGCCTGTACCTGCTCGGCCTGCTGGCGGCCAGGCGGAGCGACGTCGCGGACCTCCAGCGTCGGGGGGAAGCACTCTCCGAGCTGTCAGTCCCGCATGGCGCGGAAGTCCTCGCCGAACAGCTCGCCCGCACCTTGGACGCCGAGACCCTCCGGCTCCTCGGCCGGCCGGCCGATGCGCTCGCCGCACTCGAACGGCTCCGGACCGACGTCTGGTTCCAATTCGCGGTGGGCTCGCCGTTTTACGCGGGGACCTATCAGCGGTTCCTCCGGGCCGAACTGCTGGCGGATCTGGGCCGGCCCGACGAGGCCTCGCGCTGGTGGCGCACCATCGCCCAACGGTCGCCCTATGAAGTTATTTTCGAGCGGGAGGCAACCGCCCGGGCCGACCGGCTCGGACTTCCCTCCTCCACCACCAGGTAAGATGATGCGACGACACCTAACGTTAGGCATTCTGGCGGCCGGCCTGGTGATTCACTCGACCGGCTGCGTTGCCTGGCACCCGCAGTCAGTCGGCACCGAGACCCTGTTGGCCGGCGAGCCGGTCGAGGTCATCCGGATCAAGACCGCCTACGAGCCCAACATGCTCGTCTACCGGCCCAAAATCGTTTCCGACACGTTGACGGGCCACCGGACGGCCACGGCCATCCAGCGGTTGGCCATCCCAGTCCGCGATATCACCGAGGTGTCGACCCGGTACCGGCACATCGGCAAGACGCTGTTGGCCGGCATCGCGATTGTCGGCGGCGTGCTCACCTACGGGCTCCTCCAGAGCCTGAACGGATCGACCCCCTAGTCAACTTGCCGTGCGGGTCACGGCGCGGTCACGGCCCCCGACGATCTTCGCTCAGCGATCAGATCCGGGAGGCCGTTGGATGCGATGCGAACCGATGTTCCCTTCGACCCCAAGGTCATTTTCCGACCCGCCCACGAAGGCACTATGAAGGGCCTCGTGGAGGTGTGGTGTCGACGCCGTGGCACCGTGTCGGCCGACCTGTTCCTTCGGGCTACCGGGATCCTGGCCTTGCTCGCCATCGGGGCCCTGTTGGTGTGGCCGGCCGCCGGGCCGGTCATCGGGTTCTTCTTCGTGACGGTGCTGTTGAACGGCCCGCTTTCCCCGCTCCTGCCGGCGGCCTACGAACCGGTGCTGATGGTGGCCGGACGGGTCTACGCGCCGATGCTGATCGCCCTGGTCGGGATCGTCGGCATTCTCGCGGTCGAGTATCTCAATTTTCACCTATACCGGCTGGCGATCCTCCATCCCCAGGCCGCGACCGTCCGCCAGTCCCGCCTGGTGGGGAAAACGCTGGCGCTGTTTGAGCGCCGGCCGTTCTTCACGATCTGGTTGTGTGCCTGGAGCCCGCTCCCGTTGTGGGCGGTCCGGATCCTGGCTCCGATCGCTCAATATCCGGTGCATCGCTACCTGCTGGCGCTCTTCCTGGGCCGGTTGCCCCGGCTCTGGTTCTTTGCCGCCCTGGGCCCAGTGGTGCCGGTGTCGACTCCCCTGTTGGTGATAGCCACTGCGACCATGGTCCTGGTGGCGCTTGGAATTGTGACGCACCGCGCGCTGGCGCGGAAGGCGCCAGTGCCCGTGGCTTCGGCCGGGTGAGCCAGCAACGCTTCGTCGTCCACCGACGCCATGCGTCGGAAGGTGGTCCGTATGCTCCCGCTCCTGCTTTCGCTCGTCTGCATCGCCGACACGCCTAGCGTCTTCCGGATTCCGGTGACGGCCGCTGAGTCGCTCGCGGTCACCATCAGCGGCGAAGGCGTGACCGTGGTGGTGATCCCCGGTCTCGCTGGATCAGCCTTCGCTTTTCGCCGGCTGACCCCTCTCCTCGTCGCGGCCGGGCACCGAGTGGTGATCGTCGAGCCCCTCGGGATGGGGACCTCGGGCCGTCCGGAGCAGGCCGACTACACCCTCGAGGCCCAGGCGGGGCGGGTGGCGGCGGTCTTCGACACGTTGGGAATCGAAGGGGCGCTGGTCCTCGGCCACGCGTTGAGCGGCTCGATCGCGCTCCGTTTGGCGCTGGCGCGGCCGGACTTGGTCCGGGGCGCTGTCCTGATGGAAGGGGGCGGGGCGGAACAGGCGGCCACCCGCGGATTTCGCCGGGCGATGCTCTTCGCGCCGTGGATCAAGATGATGGGGGGCCAGGGGCTGGTCCGAAAACAACTTCGGAAGTCTCTGGCCCAATCGTCCGCCGATCCCGGCTGGATCACGGACGAGGTCGTTGAGGGGTATACCTCGGGTTGGGCCCACAATCTCGACCAGACCCTCAAGGGCTATCTCAAGATGGCCGACGCCCACGACCGAAACCGGCTCGCCCCGCGGTTGGGGCAGTTACGGATCCCGGTGCTCTTGATCCTGGGTGCGGCGGCGCACGAAGGTGGCCCGGATTCCAAGGAGGTGGAGCTGCTATCGAAGGGCGTGGCGTCGTTTTCGGTGAAGCTGGTGG
>JANPEL010000042.1:0-6047 GCA_031431925.1 Gemmatimonadota bacterium
CTACACCTTGGCAGTCGGTCGGGCCAACGGCGACCTCTTCAGCCGAATCGTCGCCTATTCGCCGGGGTTCTTGATTCCGGTCGACGCGGTCGCCAAACCGCCGGTCTTGATCACACATGGGTCGGAAGACACGGTGCTGCCGATCGACCTGACGAGCCGGCAGATCGTCCCGACTCTCCGCCAAGGGGGCTACCAGGTGGATTACCGGGAGTTCGTCGGACCCCATGCCGTGCCAGAGGACGTCATGGTCGAAGTGATCGGCTCGTTGGCCGGTTCATGATTCGCGGCATGGCCGACACTAGGACGAGCGCCGACGCTCCGCGGGGCTGAGCCCCGCGGCCTTTCGCAGCCGAGCCTTCTCTGTTGGTGTCACCTCGGTCCAGTGCTTGTCTGCGATGGCGGCGTATAAGGCATAGAGGAGATTGGCCGTGGCTGCCCGGCCCCATCGAAAGCAAACCCGACCGTATGCCTCTACCGCACCAACCGCGCGCAGTTCGGCCGGGGTTCGGATTCCGACATCGAAGAGCCACCCCGCGCTGACCGGCCCAAGGCCCTGGAGTCCGGTCAACGCCTCGCCCTGCTTCCGTTTCATCAGCCCTCGGGTCTGCTTCCGTCGCAAGTTTAACGCGGGCCCACCCAGAGGTTCAATGACCCGGCTGCCGGGGTTCACGTTCCGGCCCGATCCGGTGTCCTTAGCCTGACGCGTTGGTTGGCGTCTCACGAAGGCCTCGACCCGGGAACTCCATGCCGCTGCTCGCTCTTGCCGTCCTGCTCACTACGTTCGTCGCTCCCGCCGATTCACTCGCCGTCCGCCTGGAAAAAGAACTCCGGCCGTACCTCGACCAGCGGGCCGCCGCCGGCCGGTTCTCGGGCGTGGTGATGGTGGCCCGCCAAGGCACGCCGATCTTTTCCGCCGCGTATGGGATGGCCGATCGCGCGCGGGGCGTGGCCAACACGGTGGACACCCGGTTCAATCTGGGGTCCGCCAACAAGATGTGGACGGCGATTGCGATTGCCCAACTCGTGGAACGCGGCAAGATCGACCTCGACGCACCGGTAGGCCGATACCTTCCCGACTTGCCGAACGCCGCGGTTCGCGACCGGGTCAAGATCCGCCACCTGCTCAGTCATACCTCCGGGCTGGGAAGCTATTTCCAGAATGGCTTCCTCCGGAACCGGACCTATGTCGAGTCCATGGCCGACTATCTCCCGTTCTTCATCCAGGACTCGCTCGCCTTCGAGCCCGGCAGTCGGATGGGATACAGCAACGCCGGATTCGCCCTCCTCGGCTTGATCGTCGAGCGGGTCTCCGGCGTCTCATACTACGAGTACATGCGGGCCAACATCTTGGCTCGGTTTACAAAGAACAACTCCGCGTTCATCGACGCCCGCCGGCCCCCCCCCGACGTGGCCACGGGCTATACGACGCCGCCAGGGCAAACCGCGGCGGTCCCGAATTGGGCCCTGATCGAGCAGCGGGGCTCGCCCGCCGGGGGTGCCTTCGTCAGTGCGCCGGACATGGTGGCCTTCGGCCGGGCCTTGTGGAGCGGGCGGCTGGTCGGGATGGAGTTGGTCAAGCAGTTCACGACCGGACAAGTGTCGATGGGCGTTGGGATCAAGTATGCGTTCGGGTTCGGCGACGGCACGATCAACGGCTGGCGCCATGTCGGGCACAACGGCGGGATTCCAGGGGCAAACGCCGAGTTCGTCTCGTTTCCGGATCACGACATCGATCTCGTGGTTCTGGCCAATCAAGACGGTCCGGCGGCCACCGACGTTCAGTTTCGGGCGCTTGGGATCATCGCCGGGCTCGAGCGGCCGCTCGAGGTGAATCTGGCGACCGATGACGATCCGCCGGCCACCGCCCAATCCTCTCCCCCAACCAACGCCGATCGGCTGCCCGATAGCGACATCGGCCGGCGGACCGCGGCCTTCCTCGCGGCTTACTCCAAGGGCACCGGTCAGGCCATGGCTGAGTTCCTCACGGCCAATGCGGTGCCCCGGACTGACCGGACCATCGAAGCCCGAGCGGGCCAGTTCCAAGCGTGGTTCGCTACCACCGGCCCGCTCCGTTTCGATCGCGTGGTACGGCTCACGGCCTCGGCCATCGACGTCGCGGTCGTCTCGGCCAAGGATGGTGCCGTGGTGCTCAAGCTCACCTTCGAAGCCCAGGCTCCATTCCGGGTCCAAGGGTTTGCGTTGGAGGCGGGTAACCGGTAGGCGAGATGGGGCGTTTGCGGCCTGAAACCTCTCCGTGGGACGATCCGTCAGGTCACCCTCACGCCGTCAGCCCCAGAGCTACCCATGGACCGACATGCCTTGGCCATCCTCATCCCGGTCATCGGGGTGTTCTTCACCGGCCTGATCGCCTTCTCGTTCACCCGGCTCGACTTCACCGAACGGGCTCTAACCCGGCAGTCGGTGGAACGGATCATCACCCCGATCTGATCCGGTTGCCCACGAAGAACCAAGCGGCCGCCGCAGAGGCCGAACGGTCCCGCAACAACGTTCAAGACCTCGCCGCTCTGGACCGTTTTCGTTGGTACTGCGATGCCCCACTGCCGCCCCGGCCGCTCGAGGGACACGAACTGCCAACATCAACCATCGCCCGGTGAACTGCGTCATGAGAGTGCGACCCGACGAATCCGGGGTCGGCCCGTAGCTTGGGAATGCCGCACCTCAGGGCGGCGGCGGCGGCCCGCTCGGAACAAACGTCCTCGGCAATCGATCACCGGACCGTCATCGCCGGGGCGCTTGAACGAAATTGTCCAAACCCGGCAGCGTGATCGAGCCACGGGCGGGCCGCGCCGGAGGTGGGGACGGACGATCCCCGGAAACGATGCTCGAATTGTTCCAGGCCCGCTCCGGGTACAAGACGCCGGCGGCCCCCGACCCTATTCTGCGAGTGGGACGCGCCAGTCCTCGAGCCTTCGACCCGAGCTGTCGCTGTCCCCCCACCACTTGGAGCCTCCATGTATCCTTCCCTGTTAAGACTCAGTCCCATCCTTCTGCTGGCCGTCGCAGCGTGCGCCGAACCAGCGGGGCCCGACACTGCAGCCACGCTGAACTTCGGCCGAGGTGTCGCGCTTCATGTCCAGGGTGCCGGCGCGGTTGACCTGACCGCGGCCGGTGCCGGACTCGCGGATTTCCAGCTCGTCGCCCATTGGAAGGCTGATGGTACTGTCGGTGGTCACTTCCGTCAGAGCCGAAGCACGCCATCGGGTATCGTGGACTTCGCGGGCCAGGTCACCTGTGTCACGACCGATCCGGCGTTTCCCGGCCGGGCCCGGATCGGCGGGGTCGTCACCGAGAATAACTCGACGCACCCCGGGTTCCTCACCCCGAATCACGAAGTCGGAGAGGACGTGTGGTTCCGGGTCCAGGACGGCAGCGAAGCGGCGGATGGGTTGGATCGGTCGACGACGTACGGGTTCAAACCGACCCTCGTCAATACGTCGGCCGAGTACTGCGCTCTTCCCTTCAATGGCCTCCCCTGGTGGAACCCGGCGTCGATCTTCCCCCTTGAGCACGGCACCATTCGGGTGAAGCAGTAGGCGGTCGCGCCGCCGTTAGGTTCGCGCGGAAGCCCTGAACCGGCCTGGAGGGACCCCGGCGTAGGCCCGAAACCGCCGAGTGAAGTGACTTTGATCAGCAAATCCGGCTTCCAGCGCGATCTCCGCCAGAGGCCGGGCGGTCCGGGCCAGTTCACCGGCGGCCCATTCCAGCCTCCGTTCGAGGAGGAACCCGCCCAGGGACCTCCCGTGGTGCTCCCGGAAGGCCCGCGCCACGTGGGCGGCTTGGACCCCGGCCTCGCGGGCGAGATCGGCGAGGCGAATTGGTTGGGCACCGGCATCCGACAGTCGGTCCACGACGCGTCTGAGCCACGGCGGCTCTCCGCGTCGGGAGACCGGTAGTTCAGTGCGGCCGGCGAGTGCGAGGAGCTCGAGGGCCAGGCCTTCGATCATCAGGGCCGAAAAGGGGTCGGGCGCCTGACACTCCCGCGCGATCCGCCGCCCGAGATGGGCCGCATGAGGAACCCGGGTGGCCGAAGGTCGATCCAGGATGCCCGCGAACGGGCCGGGCAGCTCGATGGCGTCCGGGTCGGGTTGGACCGCAATGACCCGGACGCCGCGACAGCCCATGCAGTTACAATGGGTGTCGCCGGCCGGCTCGACGAAGAGGACGCCGGGGCCGCAGTCGAATCCCCGAAACCCAAAGGAAAGATCGAACGATCCGCTGAGAATGACGCCGATGTTGGGGCGGTCGTGATGGTGGGGCTCGAGGCGGCTTCCGGGACCGAACTCCAGGTCGGTGATCCGGAACGAACCGACCTCCGCCTCGTGGAAGCGGGGGCTGCCGTAGAAAATCGGGACCGGTCTTGGCATCATGCCTCGATCGTGTTCGAGTGAGCCTTGGGTGTGCCGAAACCGTCCTAACGAGCGGAGTCGTCTCGGAGAATCAGGGTATCCCGGCGGAGCCGCCGTCGCGACGCATCCCATTGGGCCCGCTGCCCGGGATCGAGGATCGCGGCAATCTCCGACTCGGTCGAGTCGATCGGCGCCTGCATTCGCGGGTCGAAATCCTGGAGGACTCGGAAGACCCGCGGGCGGCCTCGACTGAGCGCGGCCCGAATCGATTCGCGCTGCGGCGCCGAAAGCCCCAGCCGCTCGAGTTCCTTGGGGATCCGATCGGTCGCGGTGACGGTAATCTGGAGACCCTCCCGTGGACGGCGCCCGATCGCGAGGCCGGCGGCGAGGCCGGCGGCGAGGCCGGCGGTAAAAGCGAGCCCGACGATCAGCAACCCGAGCCATCGGGCCCGCGCGAACGAGGTCGTCATCGTCGCTCCTCCGCCAGGGCGCTCGGAAACAGGTTCGGAACGCCGATCGATTGGGCCACGGTCTGGGGCGCCGGCAGGGCCGTACTCGCTGTTCGCGTCATCAGAGCCGCCGCGAGCCCGAGGATGACCGTGGCCGCGAGCGCGATCGGCGCTGCCATCGAGGAAAGTCCCCAAAACAGTCCGACGGGGACCGGATAGGGGTCGGGATTCGCGGCGATGCGCCCCATGACATCGGCCACGAACCGATCGGCGGCGCGGTCGTCTTGATCGGGGTCGAGCGCCGTGAGATCGAGCGGATCGTCAGTCATGGCATAGCTCCAAAGCTCGGGTTCATGGGGCACCAAGGAGGGCCCGAAGGGTTCGCCGGGCGTCGGACAGATGGCGCCGCGACATCAAGACCGAAATCCCGAGGCCGGTCGCAATATCGGCGTGGGACCACTGCTCCACATCGGCTAAGAGCACCACCTCGCGCTGGACCACTGACAACCGGGCGAGCGCCCGCCGGAGCCGGTCGCGGAGTTCTCGTCGCTCGAGCTCGGCAGCGGAGTCGGCACTCGCCGGCACCGAGTCGTCCAGGGCAACCGCTCGCTGCCGCCGGATCGACCGGACCCGATTGAGGGCCCGCCGCTTGACGCTGGTCAGCAGCCAGGCGCCGAACCGGGCCGGCGGTCGAGTGCTGCTTCCACTTGGTGCCATCCCACGTCCAGGTGTCTTCCGGGAAGGTGGCCGTGCGTCCGGTACCGATCTGCCCGCCGAACAGGACGGTTTCTCCGCGGGCGGCGTCGTACGCCAGACGATGGCGCGTCCGAGCGCCCGGGCCTTCGGTGGTGACCCGCTCCCAGCGCACGCCGTCCCATTCCCAAGTGCCGGCGGAAGCCTGACCCGCGCTATCCGAGCCACCCACGAGCACGACCCGTTGCCGGCGACTGTCGTAGGCCATGGCGTGGTGGACCAGCCCGCCCGGCCCGGTTACCGAATCGGCCAAGTTCCAGGCGGAACCGTTCCAGGTCCACGTGCCTCGCGGCCAAACGTACCGGTCGGCATCGATCCCGCCGAACATCACCGTCGTCCGGCGGGCCTCGTCATAGGTCATGGCGTGATGGTCTCGCGGTCCCGGAGTCAGGACGTTCCGTTCCGCCCAATCCTTGCCGTTCCATTCCCAGAGATCGCCATAGCGAGTCCGGGTTCCGATGGAGCGGCCGCCGTAGAC
>JANPEL010000043.1:0-3369 GCA_031431925.1 Gemmatimonadota bacterium
GTGTCGGGTGGTTGTGGTCTCGCTCCCGCTCGACGGCCCCAACCACAACGCCACTCAAGCGATTGATCGTGATTCCGCTCGAGAACCGGACCGGCGATCCCACCTTCGATGCCCTCGGCATGATGGCGGCCGACTGGACCAGCCGGGGGTTGATCGAGACCGGCCTGATCGAGGTGGTCCCGACGAGCACGGTGCTCACGGTGGCGCGGGTTCTGGCGGCTCGGGACTCGGCCCAACGGGGCCCGCCGTCGCCGACGGCGATGGCCCGTGAAACGGGGGCCGGATACGCCATCTCCGGCGCCTATTATGCCGAGGGAGATAGCCTCCGATTCGAGGGCCAACTGAGCGATGCCGCGGGCGACCGGGTCCTGGCCTCGCTGGAACCGGTGACCGTGGGGAAGCAAGATCCCCGGCCGGCGTTGGAGCGGCTCAGCGTCAAGGTGCGAGGTGTGTTGGCTGCCCAGCTCGATCCAACCTGGGGGCAGTACGCTTCCGTGATGGGCGTACCTCCCTCGCTCGAGGCGTACCGCTTGACGATCGCAGGCTTCGTGGCCTTCTGGCGCGACCCGGCCGAGGCCCGCCCCCTATTGACCCGGGCCATCGCTCTCGACTCGGCGTATGCCTTCCCCCGAATCATGCTGGCCACTACTGAGATGAATGTCGGTAAAGCCACGCTGGCCGACTCGTTGGCTCGCGTGGTCGAAAGCGGCGGCTTCAGAGTCTCGAAGATGGACCAAAACGGACTCGCTTGGATGCGGGCCGAGCTCGACGGCGACCGGCAAGCCGCATACCGCGCCGTAGAGGACGGCGCCCGCCTCACACCGAGCGCCCTTGGCCTCCAGCAGCTTGGCTACGAGTTCATCAAGCTCAATCGGCCGCGGCAGGCACTCGCCACGCTGGCCAAGGTGAAACCGGCGAGCGCCGAGAT
This sequence comes from Gemmatimonadota bacterium, assembly GCA_031431925.1. GTDB lineage: Bacteria > Gemmatimonadota > Gemmatimonadetes > Gemmatimonadales > GWC2-71-9 > SHZU01. Next base: position 929 of record JANPEL010000043.1, read on the forward strand.
GGACGGTGTCTCGCAATACTGGTGGCTAGTCTGTGCCTCCTGGCACATGCTCGGCGATCACGAAGCCGAGCTCAGGGCCGCCCGCCAGGGAAGAACTCAGTACCCGACGGTGTTGCCCGTCCTCCAGTTGGAGGTCGTCGCGCTCGCCGCTCTCGGTCGGGCCCAAGAGGTCGAACGGCTCCTCGACGAGAGTGCCAATCTGGCAAGCGCCTGGGGTTACACGCCGGGGACGGTCGCCCAAGTCGCGGCCCTCGAGTTTCGGGCCCACGGGGACACCGCGGCGGCCCGCCGTGCCATCGAACGCTCCGTTGGCTGGTATCGGGCGCTGACGCCCGGGCAGCGCGGAAGGGACGGCCGGGCGTTCGCGCTCGCCCTCTATACCGCCGGGCGCTTCCAGGAGGCTGGCGAGGTGCTGACCGCGGCCCGTCCGGTGGCCGAAGGCTGCTCGGGCCCGGCGTTATCGGTGGATTGCGATGGGTTCGCCCTGATTATCGCCGCTCGGATGACGACGCCCGATCGAGCGCGGGCCCTGAGCGAGGCGTTCGGTGCCCCCGATCGCCGGCCGCGCGTGGTCGAAGGGACCGAAGCGGGGTGGCGGGCCGCCGCCGCCGCGATCATCGGTGACAAGGAGGCCGCGGTGGCACTCCTGCGCCAGGCCTTTGCCCATGGGATCCAATTCGATGATTGGCTCCATCGTGATCCGAACTTCATCGGGTTGCGCGGTTATGCGCCATTCGAGGAATTGCTCCGCCCCAAGGGCTGAGCTGGGCCGGCGTGCAGGCCTTGCCAACATCGACTTCGGACGGATGATCGCAATCTGATTGCGCGCTGACGGGAGGCTCATTCCCGCTCCGGCCGCGACGAGCAACCTGCCGAACCGATTGCCGGTCATGTCCGGATCACGCTCGGAACGGGTGGCTCAGCCGGGGACCCGGCGCGCCAACCGTCCGCCCGAATACATCAGCTGATACCGGCCGGACTGGTCCGGTTCCAGGAAGGTCCACGGCGTCGGCCGGGCCGACGGATCGGCTGTGGCGAGCACCAAGGTCGTTGGACTCGCCGGCCGCATTTCGAACCGGGTCGACTGACCGATCCCGTAGGCCGACGCGCCCTGGTACTCCTCGGGGACCGTCTCGTTCTCGGCGATCAGTTTCTCGCCGTCTTCTCGAATCGTCGTTTTGACCGTGGCCCGGCGGTAGGTACCGACGAATCGCCGGCGGTCGATCGGGCCCGGCGCCGGCGCCGGGGGCGACTCGATCAGGCCACCCGGCTGAAACGTCTGTACGATCCAGCGACTGAGCGCCGCCTGAAATAGTTCGCTCGCGTTCGAGTTGACAAAGGTTGCGTACCCGAAATCAGCGCCCGGCACCGCCACCAGCATCGCTCGGCCCCCGTTCGAGCCGCCACCGTGCGACAACGTCACCCGGCCGTCCGCGGTCGAATGGGCCCAGCCGAGTCCGAAGCCGGTGGCCGGGCCCGACGGATGATCGATGGTGCGAGTGGCCATCATCCGGGCGCTCTTCTCGCTGATCACCCGGGTCCCGTTAGGCGCGACCCCACCGGCCAGGTGCATCCGGGCAAAGGTCAGGTTGTCGCGTACGTTGGTCAGCAGGGTCGCCCCGGCAGGAGCGAAGGTCTTCGGGAGCAGGAACTTGGGCGTCGCCATATGGAAGCCGGGCCGGCTCGCATCCGGCACGCTGCCGATCGCCGCGCCGTACAACAGGCCATCGTCCGCGTCCGCAAAGGTCCGAGTCACCCCAAGGGGCCGGATCACCCGCTCGGTGAGCAATTGGTGCCAGCTCTTCTTGGTCAGCGTCTCCGCCAAATGACCCGCCAAGACCCAGCCTCCGTTGCAGTAGGAGGAGTACCGGCCCGGCGGGTGGAGTTGGCCGAGCTTGGCCATGGCCTCGACAAAGAGCCGATTGGCCGCGGGCCCCTCCCCGAGATCGAGGATGAAGTCGCCGGCATCCACTCCGCTCGAGTGGTTGAGCAGGTGCCGCGTCGTGAGCTGGGCGGCGACCGTCGGGTCGCCGAACCGGAGGTGCGGCAGGTAGCCGATCAGCGGAGCCTCGAGATCCAAGAGCCCCTCGTCGACCAGCGTCATGATCAGCGTGGCCGACCAGACTTTGGTGATCGAGCCGGTCAGAAACGCGAGTTCCGCCGTCATCGGCGCGTTGGTGTTGAGGTTGGCGATTCCGGCGCCGGCCGTCATGATCCGGCCCGCCCGATACACGCCCGCCACCGCCCCCGGCATCCGGTGCTCCCGTACCAACCGGGCGAGCCCGTCCTGCAGTTCGTCGGCGGCCGGTGCGGCGGCCGGTCTGGGCAGCCGAGATCCGGAAGCGCTGCGGGCGCCGATTGCCGCCACCAAGCCAAGCTGCACCACCTCGCGCCGGGACAAAGGGCTCGGCGCTCCGCTCTCGGCGCTCGGCGCTCGGCAC
>JANPEL010000044.1:0-3694 GCA_031431925.1 Gemmatimonadota bacterium
GCCCGCGGTGCCGGCCCAAACCGTTCGACCACGCTTCGCATGTTGGCGACCGCGTTGGGGGTGGCGCCGAGTCCGAAGCCGCAGTGCCCGGCCGCCATCACGGCGGCGTCGTAGTCCCGGCCCATCACCCGGAACGTGACCCAGTAGGTAAAGAGCCCAAGGAATGCGACCTGAGCGGTCAGGATGACCAACATCGGGAGCGCCAGGTCGAGGAGCTCCCAGAGCTTGAGCGACATCAACGCCATCGCGAGGAACAACGAGAGCGCCACGGTGCCGAGATCGTCAACCACTCGCTGGTTCAGCCGAATGACGCCGCTCGCGTCGAGGCTGTTCCGAAACACGGCCGCCACGATCATGGCCCCGATGTAGCCGGGCAACGTGAGGTATTGCTTGAGCCACCCGCTCAGCACCGAGCCCAGAGCCATCGCCACCAGAATGACGGCCATCGTCTTGAGCAGGGTGTATGCGGTGGCCGCTTCGCCTTCCGGCTCGGTGTCGATCTCGTCGTCGAGCGCGTTGGCGGGTACGGCGGGGGCGACGGCGCCCCCGGCAGTGGCGAGGCCCTTTCGCCGGACCAAGAGCGTCGCGACCGGCCCGCCCAACAAGCCGCCGCTCACCAGGCCGAAGGTGGCGGCCGCCATCGCCAGCGTCACCCCGCCGTTGAATCCGTACTGGTCCTCCATCAATTTCCCGAACGCCGCTCCGGTGCCATGGCCTCCGGTCATCGTGATAGACCCCGAGATCAGGCCCAGGAACGGATGGACGTCCAGGGCCGTGGCCAACCCGACGCCGAGTAAATTCTGGCACGCCGCGACCACACTGGCCACGACCCAGAAGATCACCAGCTGCGGTCCACCGACCCGGAGGAGCTTGAGGCTCGCGCCGAGCCCGATGGTGGTGAAGAACGCGATCATCAGCGGCGCTTGGAGGGTCGTATCGAACTCAAAGCCCAGCACCCCGGCTTGCCGGAGGATCAGGGACAAGGCGGCAAACAGAAAGCCGCCGATGACCGGCGCCGGGATGTTGAATCGGTCGAGGACGCCGATCCGCTTTCGGACGCCATAGCCAAGGAACAGGACCACCGCCGCCAGGGCCAGGGTCTGAATCATGTCGAGCTTGAGTGTGATTGGCATCGGGTAGAGTATCCCCGCCGGCCCTGATTCGCCACGGCTTCCCGGCTAGATTTCCCGCCATGCCGACACCACGTCCGCTGGTCTTTGCGCTTACCGGAGCCTCGGGGGCACCGTATGCCGTCCGAGTGCTCGACCTCCTGGCTCGGAACGAGGTGCCCGTGTGGCTGATCGTCTCCGGCCACGGCTGGCGGCTCCTCAAGGAGGAATCCGGGATTGCCAACCTCGGGGGCCTCAAGAAAGCCACCGGCGGCAAATGGCCGTCGATCGAGGTCTTTGATGATGCCGACCGGGGGGCGAAGCCGGCCTCCGGCTCCCAGAAGACCCGCGGGATGCTGATCTGCCCCTGCTCAATGGGCACGGTCTCGGCGATTGCCCACGGAACCAGCCGGTCACTGGTGGAGCGAGCGGCCGACGTCACCCTGAAGGAAGGCCGAAAACTGGTGGTGGTGCCCCGAGAGACCCCGTTGTCGTTGGTCCACCTACGGAACCTGACCGCCGCCGCGGAAGCGGGCGTGACCGTGCTGCCCGGTGCCCCGGGCTTCTACCACCGGCCCAAACAGATCAGCGATCTCGTTGACTTCATCGCCCAGCGGATCATCGACCAGTTCGACCTCGACATCGAAATCGCCCCCCGATGGGGCGACCGCTAGGCGCCTGACCGGTCATGCGGCTCGGCATCATCTCCGATACCCACGGGCTCCTTCGTCCGGAAGTGTTCGAGGCGTTTCGGGAAGTGGACCAGATCCTCCACGCCGGCGACATCGGATCGCAAGAGTTGTTGACCGAACTCGAGGCAATCGCTCCGGTCCTTGCCGTCTACGGCAACACCGACGATTTCGACATCCGTCGCTTGGTGCCCGAAGTCATCGAGACCGAGATCGAGGGGTTCCGGTTCCTGATCCTGCATGGCCACCAATTCGACCGGCTGACGCCCGAAGCGGTCAATCTCCGATATCCGGATGCCGAGGTCATCATTTTCGGCCATACCCACCGGCCCTTGCTGACGATCGTCGACGATGTGGTGACCGTGATGAATCCCGGCGGGGCGGGGGCCCGTCGGTTCGACCTGCCCGCGTCGGTCGGGATCATGGAGCTCGAGCCGGGCATCCCCCCGCGAGCTCGGTTGGTTCCACTCACCGGCCTCGACGAGGACTAGGCGCGTCCCAGGCGCCGATCGACGCCAAACGGCTCGGCGGGCAGGACTTTGATCTTCGAAAAACTCGGGTGACCGGGATTCAAGACAAAATTGAACTCGGACGGCACGATCGTGCTGGGCACCCGCAGCACCGCCCCTGCGCCTTCGGCGATCCAACGACCGCCGAGGGAGCGGGTGCTGCTCGGAGCGGGAAATGAGCGCCAGTCCTCGGGAAGATCGCCGGCCGGGAGCCGAGTGACCAAGCTGTCGTCGAAGCTCGCCCGGCAGATCGAATAGTGATCGAGCAGCCCGGGCGTCTTGAGGTGCACCAACACTTCGAGGATAGCGAGCGCCGCGGTGTCCGAGGCATAGCTGCATCGAACGCCCGGGTGGTTCCACCGGCCCCCAAACAGGCGGGCACCTTCGCCATCAAACGGATTGGACGCGAACCGGGTCTTGACCAACCGGCACACCACGATCTTCAGCTGGGCACCCCATGCTCCAACCGGCCAATCAAGGCTTCGACTTCCCGCGCGCCAATGTCGGTGCGGGCGAACGCCAGTGGTGTGGCTCCTTGCAGGGCCGGCTGCGGATCGGCGAGCCACTGCCGGGCCTCCGCCATGTTGCCTTCGAACAGCCGCCGAGCCAAGAAGGTGACCCGGGCCGCCCGCAGCAATCGATCCGATTCTTCCGGCGAAAACCGTCGCTCGGCCCGGCGCCGGTGAAGCGTCCGGACCGGGACCTGGATCAACTCGGCCAGGGTGGTGGCCGGGAAGCCGGTTTCGCGCTGGAAATGATCGAAGACGCTGTAGGAAAATCCCTCGTCGATCGTGGCGACCAGCTTGATGGTGGATCGGGCGGATAACCCAAGCAAGTCGGCAAAGCCCTCATCGGCCGACGGGTATCGGCTGAGGGCGGTCTCGGCCACTTGGAGGGTTTTTGGGAGCATGGCCAAAAGGTATACAGTGTTCTGCCATTTGGCAAGTTCTAGGCCGACCGGCCTTCGAGCCACTCGCCGACCGCCACGGTCCGGCGCCAGGCTTCGGGGTGGCGCCGCAACCAGCTCATGACCAGCAACATCTCGTCGAGGGTGGCGTGGTCGAGCAGGCCGGCCGCGGGTACGGTGGTGGCGAGCTCGGCTTCGACGACGGCCCGGAACGCCTCCCGTTCGATCGGCGTGTGGGGGTAGGGATACGAGGCCCGAACCAGTCCGTGGCGAATCAGGTAGACCCGGTCGTCGCCGAAGGCGCCGGGCTCCCGGTACACGAAGGTCAGGACATGAATTGCCGCCCGGGCCCGAGCGGCGGCGCTGATCAGCCACTCCAGTTGCTCGAACTTGTCGCGCCAACGGGATGCCGCCTCGAAGTCGTCGCGCTCGGACGCGGCGGTCATTTGGTCAACGGCGCGGTCGATCGGCTCGATGGCC
>JANPEL010000045.1:0-1793 GCA_031431925.1 Gemmatimonadota bacterium
GGTAACACGGGACGCGGTAACACGGCATACGGCGCCGCGAAGGCAATGCGACGAATCGAATCAACTGGAGAATTGGGGCAGACGAAAATCAATATCACGATTCGTGTAAGGGTCCGCAAGCCCGTCGCGATCCACGACCGCTCGACGGGAGTGTCCTCGCGATGAAAAACCGCCACTGGTTGGTACCAACCCTCGCGCCCGGCGTCTTCCTCTCGTGACCCTGGTCGCCCCCGGAACCCATCTTATCGACATTCATTACCTCGGCCGGCCGGAGGTGATTGCCGTCGGCCTGCTCGACACGGACGTGGGGACGCTGCTGATCGACCCCGGCCCCTCGTGCGCGCTGCCGGCGCTCCGCCAGGGCCTCGCCGATCTCGGCGTTCAGGTCGGGGACATTTCCGCCATTCTGCTGACCCATATCCATCTCGACCACGCCGGTGCCGTCGGCTCGTTGCTCCAAGACAACCCGGCCATCCGAGTGTACGTCCATGAGCGGGGCGCCCGCCATCTGATCGACCCATCCCGTCTCCTCGACAGCGCCCGGCGGCTCTACCGCGAGGATATGGATCGGCGCTGGGGCGAGTTTCTGCCGGTGCCGGCACCGAACGTGATCGCCCTGACGGGCAGCGAGATGCTTCGGTTTGCCGACCGGCGGTTGTCCGTGGCCTATACGCCCGGCCACGCCTCGCACCATGTCAGCTTCCTCGACGACGCCACCGGCACCGCGTTCGTCGGTGACACGGGCGGGAATCGGTACTCGAACCGGAACTACGTCTCGCCGGTGACCCCACCCCCGGACGTGGACCTCGCCGGCTGGCAGACCAGCATCGATCAGTTTCGGCGCTGGGATCCCGCCCGGTTGTTCTCGACCCATTTCGGGTGTTCCGACCCGGTCGGGGCCCACCTCGACGAACTGGAATCGCGATTGGCGCTCTGGTCCGACCGGGTCCGGGCATCGTTGGCCGACACCAGCCGGTCCGACGAGCAGCACGCGACCGAATTCGTCGGGTGGGTCGCGGCGCAAATCCGGGAACGGCTTGCGCCGGCCGACGCCGTCATGTACGAATGGGGTACCACCGCCATCAACAGTTGGCACGGACTGGCCCGCTATTGGCGGGCCACCACGGGGGATTCCGCTCGATGACCGGTCCCAGCAGAGAGCCCGCTCCTTCGCCGATCCGGTGGCGGATGCCGATCGCCCTGCTCATCGTCACGACGATCAACTGGTTCGACCGCTCCGCGTTGTCCCTCGCGCTCCCGAAGATCGCCGAGGAACACGGGTGGTCCACCACCGAGATCGGGGCCAACGGCGGCCGGTTGATCTCGTTGTTCTTTCTCGGCTACGGACTCGCCAACCTGATCTTGAGTCCGATCGCCGAGCGGTTCGGGCCGCGGAAGGCCCTGGCCTGGTCGGTCGTCGCTTTTTCCCTCGCGACGGCCTTGAATGCCCCGTTTGGCGCCACCGTCATCGCGCTCGCCGCACTCCGGTTCTTGCTCGGCGTGGCCGAGGGAATCCATTTCCCGATGTCGAGCGCGATCGTGAGCCGGTGGTTTCCGCTCAATGAGCGGTCCCGCGCCAATGGCCTGTTCATCATGGGCGTCCAAGTGGCCGTGGTCTCGGGCCCATTCGTCATGGTGCCGCTGATCGAGCACTTCGGGTGGCGGAGCATGTTCCTCGTCCTTGGGGCACTCGGCTTCTTCGTGGCGCTGCCCGCGGTCATCTGGCTCCTCCGCGACGATGGGCCGTACCGCCAGGGCGACGGGACCGACGGCGCCCCGCTCTGGGCCGTGTT
>JANPEL010000046.1:0-17961 GCA_031431925.1 Gemmatimonadota bacterium
ATCCGGTGGCCCGGCCCGAAGTAGTTGCTGGTGGCGTGGACGTTCACCGTGATCGGATACACCTGGCCCGGCGCCATCAGCACCTGCTTGTCCCACCCCTCCCGGTACCGGGCTCGGAGAATCCCCTCCTGCACGTTGTACGCGGTCCCGTCAGGATACACGTCGATCAGCTTGACCGTGAAGTCGGTGTCCTTGGCGGACGACGACACATAGAGTTTTGCCTCGATCGGCCCGGTGACCTCGATGCCCCGCTCGAGGGGCGGCGTCGAGTAGACCAAGACGTCGTGCCGCGTCTCGACGTCCGATTGATCGAAGGACCCGGGCGGCGCCTCGGCCGTCCCGGTGCAACAAAGTGGGCCGCCTTTCGACGGCACCGGCGTGGCCGGATCGTAGCTGAATTCATCCGCCACAGCGCCCCGGGGCACCTCGCGGACCAGCCCGCCGGTCCCGAACCGGCTGTTGGCGCGCCCATCGCTGGTGAGATAGAACTTGGTGAACTGGGCGGTGGGCAGGGGCCACGCCGACGCGGAGCGCCATTCGTTCCGGCCCATCACGTAGTACTGGACCTTCGGCATCGCGGCAATGCCGTTGTCCCGGCCCTTGAGCCAATAATCCATCCACTTGAGGTAGGTACCGGCAAAATCGAACCGGGCGTCGCCCACGTCGCGGGCCCCGACCATCGTGTGCTCGGTGGCCCGCTCGAACGAGCAGTGCGAGGTCGGCGCCACGATCAGGTATTGGCCATCCCGGGTCCGCTGGTCGGCGCCGGTGGCCCGAAACCGGGTGAAGTATTGGAGGGTTTCGGAGACCCCGTAGTCATACCACGAGCCGATATGGAGAGCCGGCGTCAGGATCGTATCGTTAGGCGTGAGCAGATTGAACTGCCGCCACCAGGGATCTGCCGGCGGGTGGGTGACGAACGCCTCCCAATCGGTCGGCGGGCCCGGCACCCGGCGGTTCATCTCCGCGAGCGGTAGGGTCCGCCACGCGGCCTGGAAGTCGGCCGGGGGAAGCTCCAGGCGAGGACTCAGGAACGGTCGTGAAAGCGCCACCAGTGAGTCGGGTGTTCCCGGTGCCGGCTGGAGGTGAACCTTGTTGCCGTTTTCCCGAAGCCAACCGAACATCAGCGCCAACTCATAGGCGCCACCGTTGATGATCGACAGATACCGCGCCGGGCCGGCCGCGGCCTGCGGAATCATCGCCACATGAGCCGGATGGTGGCGTTTCGCCAGGAAGATCTGGGCCTCACCGGGATAGGAGCAACCGGTCGTGCCGACCTTGCCGGTCGACCACCGCTGCGTCGAAAGCCATTCGACGGTGTCATAGCCGTCGTTCGGATCGTCGGCCTGGACCCGGAACTGGCCCTCCGAGTTGTACTTGCCCCGAACGTCCTGGCCCGCGACCACATAACCGGCCGCCGCCATCCGCTGGAGCTGCCCGGCCTGCCCCGGCGAGGCCTTGTTGTACGGGGTCCGAACCAAGATCACCGGCCACGGCCCGGAACCCGCCGTCGGGAAGTACAGGTCGGTCGCCAGACGAACCCCGTCGCGCATCGGGACCATCACGTTCGGTTCGAGCCGAGCACTCGGCTCCTGGACCAACGCGATCGCCGCTACCAGCAGTCGGAACATGGCCATGCCTCCGGTCGTCAGATCCAGATTTGGCGGAGCACCCGTTCGAAATTCCCGCCCAGAATCATCAGGATCTGATGGTCCGAATATTTCCGGCGAATCAGACCCTCGGTCACATCGAACATCCGCTTCGGGTGGGCGATTTCGTCGATATCGCCTTTCTCCCGGAACGCATAATTCTTCTTGTACCCGGCCCGAAGCGCCCGCTGCTCGGCTTCCGGCAAGTCGTCATACCCTTCGAGGCTCACATCGCTGCCGATCCCGACATGTTCAACCCCGATCAACTTGGCGACATAGTCGATGTGGTCGAGGTAGTCCTCCACCGTGGTGGGCTCGGTGGCCTTCACGAACATCCGGACCCCGGTCACCCCAAAGACGCTCCCCGCCCGGCCGACCGCCCGGATCACCTCGTCGGGTTTGCACCGGGGATGCCCCCCCGCCAGCGCCCGGACGTTGGAGTGAGTCACCAGCACCGGCTTCGTCGACACCTCGAAGGCATCGAGCGTGGTACGGTCGCCGGAATGCGAGGTGTCCACCGCCATTCCCACCTTGTTCATCCGCGCCACGAGTTCCACCCCCATGTCACTCAACCCACCGTCGACCCGCTCGGTGGAGCCGCTGCCGAACCAGGTCATGGTGTTATAGGTCAGTTGGGAGACCCGCTGGCCGTAGTGGTAGAACTCCTCGACGGTTTTCAGAATGTCACGCGGGTCGAGGTTCGGCTTGACGAAATGGTCGGAGTTCTGAGCGCCAAGCAGGACCCCGACCTTGCCGGACGCCTTGACCCGGGCGAGATCCGCGGCACTATCGATCCGCATGAACAGGTCATCGCGGTCGGCGATCAGCGCATTGTGGGCCATGAAGTACTGAAGGGCATCGACATAGGCGTCCGGCCCGCCCCACCCGACGGCCATATGAAACACGTTGATGCTGGAGCCGCGAAACTGGGCCGCCGACTCGGCCGAGAGCGATGCCGGATTGGCGAGCCACTTGGCGCGGATCGGGCCGCTCAGGTGGAGCGGGGCCAGCATATCGATCACCAAAGCCCGTTTGAGAAGATCGATGCACCGCACCGAGTACTGCTGTTGGTGATCCGGGGAAATCGAGAACCGGCCCCGGTTGAACATCGGTGCCGCCAGCACGGCGGCGGAGGCCTTTAGAAACTCGCGACGATGTGCCATGATCTTCCTCGAGCGCACTAGCGTTGGACCGCCGGGACCCGCACCATTCTCACCGCCAACTCTGCGCACTGTTCGGCCACCTCGGCCACGGTTAACCGGCCTCCGGGCTCGAACCAGGCGGCCGCGAATTCGCCCATCGCCAGAATGCCCATCGAGGTCACTTGTAGATCCCTGACCCGGAACTCCCGCCGCGCCACGCCGCGCTCCAGGATGGCTTTGAGGCGGTCCCGGACCCGGGTCTGCTGGATTTTGATCTCGCCACGCTGCCGCGGCGACAGGGCCTTGAGGAGCGCACCGGTTCCGAGGAACATTGCGTTGTAGATCCGGGCCCGGTCCACCCGCTCAAGCTGAAACTCGAGATGGGTCCGGACGAAGGCCCTGAGTTCCTCCGTCGGCGAGGCCGGGGCCGACGCCACCAGGGCGTCCACGTTCCCGGCAAACCGCTCCATGTTGAGCTCGATGACCTCGAACAACAGCCGCTGCTTCGAGTCGAAATAGTAGTAGAGCGCGGGCGCAGTCATCCCCACCTTGGCCGCTACGTCCTGCATCGTGGTGGCCTCGTACCCGCGGGTGGCAAAGAGCAGGATCGCCGCATCGAGAATGCTCGCGGTGACCTGTTCCCGGGGCGGGCGTCGGGCGACCAAGGTTTTGGGCATCGGACTGCTCCCAACTTGACGCGGAAGGCTCTTTAACGTTCATTCAATAATGACTGAATCTGCGTTCAAGGGCAATTCCTTCCGCCCGATGTGGGCCGCTGCCCTGCTATTGATCGGCACCGGCGAAGCCACCGCCCAGAAGCGCCCCGCCGCCGGCCGCGACCCCATGGCCGGCTTCGACCAATACGTGACCGCCGCCATGAAGCAGTGGAAGGTTCCCGGGCTCGCCATCGCGGCCGTCCGGGGCGACTCGGTCCTCATGATGAAGGGGTACGGCGTCCGGACCATCGGGGGAACCGAGCCGGTCGACGCCCAGACGATGTTCGCGATCGGGTCGTCCTCGAAGGCGTTTACCGGCGCCACCCTCGAGATGCTGTCCGACGAGGGCAAGCTCAACTTCGACAACCGGGTCACCGACTACCTGCCTTGGTTCGAGATGTACGACCCGTGGGTCACCCGGGAGATCCGGGTCCGTGACCTCCTGCTCCACCGGAGCGGCATGAGCCGCGGCGACAACATCTGGTACGCCACGACCCATTCCCGGGAAGACATTGTTCGCTCGATCCGGCGGCTCCAGCCGAGCACCAGCTTTCGGACCCGGTTCCAGTACCAGAACCTGATGTTCATCACCGCCGGCGAAGTGGCCCAGGCGATCACCGGCCAAAGTTGGGACGATCTGGTCCGGACTCGGATCTTCGGGCCGCTCGGCATGACGTCCTCCAACACCTCAGTCAAGGACCTGGCGGGCAAGCCGAACGTCGCCACTCCGCACGCCGAACTCGACGGTACGGTCAAGGCAGTCCCGTATCGGAACATCGACAACGCCGGAGCGGCCGGTTCGATCAACTCGAACGTCACCGACATGGCCAAGTGGCTCCGCCTCTGGGTCAACAACGGCGTCTTCGAAGGGAAACGGCTCCTGAGCGAAGCGATGGTCACCGACGCCACCGCGCCGCAATTCTCGATCGACGACCCCGCCATGAAGGCCCGGCTGATGTCGCCCCGGTTCCTCGGGTACGGCTACGGCTGGTTCGTCGAGGATTTCCGGGGCCAGCGGTGGGTGAACCACGGCGGCAACATCGACGGGATGGCCGCCATGGTCGGGTTCCTGCCGGAGAGCAAAATCGGGGTGGTGATCCTCACCAACATGAACCAGTCGGACGTCAACCTTCCCCTGACGGCCAATCTGTTCGACCGGCTCCTCGGCGTCTCGCCGGCCAAGGACTACAATGCGGAGTACTACGCCGCCGAACAGGCGGACCAGGCCAAACGCCGAGCCGCGTTCAAGCCGCCGGTCAGGGTCGAGGGCACCAAGCCCTCGCTCCCGCTCGAGGCGTACGCCGGCGTCTACAAGGAGGAATTCATGGGAACTGCCACGGTCCGGTACGACCAGGGCAAGCTCACGATCCAGTACGACGCGAGCCGGATGATCGCACCGCTCGACCATTTCCACTACGATTCCTTCGTGGCGACGATGCCCGACGCCATCATGGGCAAGTTGCCGGTGACGTTTCGGATCGGCGCGTCAGGGCAGGTGGAGGGCATGACCTTCCCGCTCGGCACCACCGAGTGGGTCAAGCAGAAGTAAACCCAAGGAGACGACCATGACGCCGCACGACACGGGTTCGCTGCCGGGACAGAAGCCGACCGAAGGCAAGTGGGGACGGATGTTCTCGAACCACACGTTCGACATTACCCTCGCGAAGGCCGAAGGGGTCTACCTCTACGACACCGCGGGCAACCGCTACCTCGACGTGTCGGGCGGTGCGCTGGGCGCGAGCATCGGGTGGAGCGACCCCCGGGTCGTGAAGGCGATGCAAGAGCAGGTGGCGAAATACACCTACGTCACCCCGGCCATGGCCAACGAGCCGCGGGCCGACGTCTGCGAACGCCTGGCGCGGTTGATGCCCGGAACCCTCAACACCACCTACTTGGTGTCAGGCGGATCGGAAGCAGTCGAAACGGCCATCAAGATCGCCCGGCAATACCACATCGCCACCGGCAATCCCCGGAAGAACAAGGTGATCGGCACCTGGGACAGCTATCACGGCATGACCCTGGGCGCCCTGTCGGTCGCGGGCGGCGCGGGGTACCGGCACGCCTTCGACCCGATGCTCAACGACTCCCCCCACATCCGGCACTGCCGCCGCCCCACCGACCGGCCGCTCGGCGTGACCGAGGAGGACTGGGGACGAACCTGCGCGCTCGAGCTCGAGGAGATGATCCACTATCGCGGCGCCGAGAACGTCGCCGCGTTCATCGCGACCCCGGTGGGCGCCGGAAAGGACTACGGCCTGGTGCCGCCCCAGTCCTACTGGACCACGGTGCGAGAGATCTGCGACCGCTACAACGTGCTCTTGATTTCGGATGAGGTCGTCACCGGTTTTGGGCGGACCGGTGAGTGGTTCGCGATGAATCACTACGGCGTCGTACCGGACATCATGGTCACCGCCAAAGGGATCTCGGGCCTGTACTTCCCGATGGGCGCCGCCACGGTCACCGACCGGGTCAACGAGCCGTTCACCAAGGGCACCTACTTCATTCACGGCCACACCCACATGGGGAATCCGGTGGGCTGCGCCACGACCCTGGCCGTGCTGGACGTGATCGAGCAGGATGGCCTGGTCCAGAACAGCGCCGAGGTGGGCGCCCACCTCCACGCCCTGCTCCGGGAGCGGATCCTGCCTCACCGGCCGATCGCCGATGTCCGGGGCAAAGGCCTCCTCGCCGTTCTCGAGCTGGTCCGGGACAAGGAGACGCTGGAGTTCCCGCCGGTCGAGGCGGAGCCGGAGATTCTGTTCCAATCGATCGCGTTTAAAAACGGGCTGTCGTTCTATACGGCTCTCTATGGGCCAAGGCGGCCGAGCGCGATGAAGCGGGGGGTGGCGCTCTTCGTCCTGCCGCCGCTCTGCATCACCAAGCCAGAGGTCGAGGACTTGGTGGAGCGGCTGGACCGGACCGTGCAGGAGTGGGACCAGTTGATCGACCGGTAGGCCGCGGTCGCGACGTCTTCACGCCTGCCGGTTACTCGCCGGCAGGCACTCTTAGGAACAGCGAGGCGACGTCACTTCGGCGACCCCGACTCCGAGGTAGCCGTCACGCTTGTATTCGCGATCGTAGACTCGCGATCCTTTGCCAGACACCTCGACCGCCAGCCAATGGTCGCGAACCGCTTCCCACCTGGCGATGGTCGTGGGCAGGCGACCAACCAAAATGTCAGGCTCGAGATGGATGGTGGGCTGGATCCGGATTGCCCCCGGAGCCCAAACCTCGATCTCGGGTTCGGCCAGCAGGAACGAACCAAGAGCTACGGTGAGCTTCGTGGCGACCGATTGATGGGGAAGCCCAGCCTGCGGAGTCACCAGCAAAACCCCGTACAGCACCTCGTACCGGTTCCCGTCCTCCGGAAGGGCGTCCAAGTCGTCGACAGTGAACTGGCGGAGAGCGGCAGACATGACCATAATCTGGGGACTCGGCGTTGAAGGGCGCAACTCGACATCCCGAGAACTTCCACCAGGGCAAACCGAGGTTCCGATGAGATCTCATTCCACCAAAGTTCCTCGCCGCGAGTTCCTGCTGGCCGCCGCCGGCGCCGCCGCCTTCCGATGGCCTCGCCTCGCCTGGCCTGCCGCCCCGGCCGACCTCATCCTGTACGACGGCGACGTGCGTCTCGTCGATCGCGCCTTCCGCCGAGTCGAAGCCATCGCCATCGGCGGAGGCCGAGTGCTCGGCACGGGAACCACCGCTGAGATACGGCGCTTGGGCGGCCCCAGCACTGAATCGGTGAATCTTCGCGGCCGGACCCTCCTGCCCGGCTCGAACGACTCGCACCTTCACGCCTTGATGTGGGGATTCAGCCAGCCGCCCTTCAACGTCGACGTGAGCTACCCGGCCGTGAAGTCGATTGCCGATATCGTCGAGGCCGTTCGAAAAGCGACAGCCGCCCGCCAGCCGGGCGAGTGGATCCAGGGACGCGGGTGGGATCAGCCGTATTTCGCCGAGGGACGGGCGCCCACCCGCCAGGATCTCGACCAAGCGGCTCCCAACAATCCGGTGGTCCTGACCGAGTTCTCGGGCCACGCTGTCTGGGCCAACTCGAAGGCGCTCGCGGCCGCCGGCATTACCAGGGAAACGGTTCCGCCTCCGGCCGGCGTCATCGTAAAGGACGCGGCGGGCGAGCCAACCGGAGTCTTCTTCGAAGGAGCCGCCGGCTTGGTGCGCCGGGTAATTCCGCCCTACTCAGCCGCCGAGCGGCTCCGAGGATTCGAGAACGCCACCGCCTTGATGGCCTCCAACGGCATTACCAGTTTCACCGAGCCCGGGATCGACGGCCAGGTCCTGGCGCTGTACGCCGAGATGGCGGCAGCCGGACGCCTCAAGGCCCGCCTAACGGCGCTCCTGGCGGTCGGTCGCTCCACCGCGAACGTGCGAGCCGCGCTCGGCGCCTTCAAGGCGCCAATCGGAGCCGATCCGCGCTGGGTTCGCGTGGCCGGCGTCAAACTCCACGCCGACGGCATTCCAACCGGCAACAAGACTGCCTGGCTGCATGAGCCCTATCAAGGCGGCGGAAACGGCGTCTTGGTCAGCGGCGAGGGCAGCGACGGGCAGCGGGTGGCCGAGATGGAAGCGATGGTCCGGCTGGCTCACGAAGCCGGATGGCAGATCGGCACCCATGCCACCGGCGACCGGGCCATCGACACCATCATCGAAGCCTATGCCAAAGCGTTGGCCGCGACGCCGGATCGGCACCGCCGCCACTACCTCATCCACGCCGACATGGTGTTGCCCGCCACGCTTCGCCGGATGGCAACACTGGGCATTGGCGCCAACTTCAACTCGACCATCAAGTATTTGATCGCCGACGGACAGATGGCCGCCATTGGGCCCACCAGGGCGCCCTACGAGTGGCCCTACCGAACCGCCCTCGACGCCGGCGTCCAGGTAGCAACCGGCTCCGATGCCCCAGTAACCGACGGCAACTGGCGCCAAGGGATTTCCACCTGCGTGGTCCGGAAAGGGAAGCAAACCGGAACGGTCTCCGGCCCCGAAGAGCGGATCAGCCTCAATCAAGCGATCTGGTCCCACACCGCCGCCGGCGCCTGGCAGGACCACGCCGAGGAATGGAAGGGAACCCTGGAACCAGGCAAAGCCGCCGACCTCTGCGTCCTCGACGGCGGCATTTCCCGCGTCGACCCCGACCAAATCGGCTCCATGAAAGTCGACCTCACCGTCGTCGACGGCAAAGTGATCTACCATCGCTAGCCTCCGAGCGCCACGACTCCGCTGGGGCATCCTCTCCACCGCCAACATCGGCCGCGCCGCCGTGATTCCCGCGATCCGCGCCTCCTCCAACGGCACCGTCGCGGCCGTGGCCAGCCGTTCGTCTTCGACCGCGCGCGACTTCGCCGCCGCGAACGCCATCCCGGCCCACTACGGTAGCTACGACGCCCTGCTCGCCGACCCCGATATCGACGCCGTCTACATCCCCCTGCCTAACAGCCTCCACCGGGAGTGGACGATCAAGGCGGCCGAGCACGGGAAACACATCCTGTGCGAAAAGCCCTTGGCCCTGACGGCGGCGGAGTGCCACGAAATGGCCGCGGCCGCCTCGGCCAACGGGGTCACGCTGATGGAGGCATTCATGTATCGCTTCCATCCCCGAATCGATCGGGTGGAGGCCTTGATCCGGGATGGCGCCGTGGGCCCGCTCCGGTCGATCCGGAGCGCCTTCACGTTCCGGCTCACCAAGCCAGGCAATATCCGGCTCGACCGGGCCTTGGGCGGCGGTGCGTTGATGGACGTCGGCTGTTATTGCGTCAACGTGAGCCGGACCCTGGCGGGGCGCGAACCGGCCGAAGTCCAAGCCTGGGCTACCTTCGGGCCGACCGGCGTCGATCTCGAACTGGCCGGCACGCTCCGGTTCGACGGTGGCCTCGTCGCCCAGTTTGACTGCGCCCTGACCATGGAACGCCGGGAGTCCGTCGAGGTGGCCGGCACCGATGGATCGATCGAACTCCGGGCGGCGTTTCTTCCGGGTACCGCCAACACGGTCGCGATCCAGCACCGGGGCCGGGAGCCGTCGATCGAGCACCCGGTGGCGGGAGACGACGAGTACCGCTTGATGGTCGAGCACTTTGCCGATTGCGCGTTGCAGCACCGCCCCGTTAGGTATCCCGCCGGCGAAGCCGCCGCCAACCTCCGGGTCATCGAGGCGCTCTACCGGTCGGCCCGCCACGGCGGGCACCCGGTGATTCTCTGAATGAAAGCAGTCTGATGGCGTTGATTGGGATGCGCGAAGTCGGGATCGCCTTTGGCGGACCGCCGATTCTGGACCGGACCAGTTTCAGCATCGATCGCGGCGAACGGGTGGCGCTGCTGGGCCGGAACGGCACCGGTAAGACCACCCTGATGAAACTGCTCGACGGGACGATCCAGCCCGATTCCGGCGAGGTGATCCGCCAAACCGGCCTGACCAGCGGGCGCCTGGAGCAGGACATCCCGACCGGCATGAACGGCTCGGTGTTCGATGTAGCCGCCGGCGGCCTCGGCGACGCCGGGACCCTGCTGGTTCGCTACCATGAGGCCAGCCACCGCCTGGCCACCCACGGCGACGACGCCGCGCTCCGGGAACTCGACCGACTCCATCACGCCCTCGACCAAGCCGACGCCTGGCAACTCCAAAGCCGGGTCGAAACCGTCTTGTCGCACTTGGGCCTCGACCCCGAGCAACCGTTTGCCACCGCCTCGGGCGGCCGGAAACGCCAGGCCCTGCTGGCCCGCGCCTTGGTCAAGCAACCGGACCTCTTACTCCTCGACGAACCGACCAACCACTTCGACGTGGAAGCGATCGAGTGGATGGAGGACTACCTCATCAATCGCGGCGCGACCCTCCTGTTCGTCACCCACGACCGGGCCTTTCTCCGCCGGGTGGCCACCCGGATCATCGAGCTCGACCGGGGCCGGCTTCGCGACTGGGGTGCCGACTACGACACCTATCTCGAGCGGAAAGACGCTACGCTGGCCAACGAGGAGCGCGAATGGGCGCTGTTCGACAAGAAGCTGGCCAAGGAAGAGGTGTGGATCCGGCAAGGCATCCAGGCCCGCCGAACCCGGAACGAAGGACGGGTCCGGGCCCTGATCGACCTCCGGCGCGAGCGCGGCGACCGGCGGGACCGGATTGGTTCGGTCTCCATGCAAGTCGACGAAGCCGAACGGTCCGGCAAGCTGGTCGTCCAAACCAAAGCCGCCTCCGTCTCGCTCGGCGGGCGCCCGTTGGTCAAAGACTTGACCACCACCATTGCCCGGGGCGACCGGATCGGGATCATCGGGCCGAACGGGTCCGGCAAAACCACCCTGCTCCGGCTCCTGTTGGGCCAACTCGCTCCCGATACCGGCACCATCCGCCACGGCACCAACCTCGAGATCGTCTATTTCGATCAGCTCCGCGAAGAACTCGACCCGGAACGGTCGGTCTTCGACAGCATCGCCGGCGGGGCGGACCACATCGAGATCGGCGGGAGCCGGCTCCACGTGCTCGGCTACCTCAAGAACTTTCTGTTTCCGCCCGACCGGGCCCGAACCCCGGTCAAGGCGCTGTCCGGCGGCGAGCGAAACCGGCTCCTGCTGGCCCGGCTGTTCACCAAATCCATGAACGTGCTGGCCCTCGACGAGCCGACCAACGACCTCGACATCGAAACCCTCGACCTCCTCGAAGAGGTCCTGCTTGGTTTCTCGGGAACGCTGCTCCTGGTCAGTCACGACCGCGCCTTCATCGACAACGTCGTCACCAGCACCCTGGTGATGGAGGGCAATGGCGCAGTCGGCGAGTTCGTGGGTGGCTACTCCGACTGGGTTCGCCAAAAGACGGCGCGCACCGAGGCCAAGACGGCCCCGCCGAAACGGGACGCCCCCCCTCAACCGAAGGCTGCCGAGAAGAAACGCAAGTTGAGTTTCAAGGAATCCCGCGAACTCGAGGAGCTCCCAGCCCGGATCGACGGACTGGAGCAGGAGCGACAAGGGCTCTACACCTCCCTTGCCGACCTCGCCTTCCTCAAGAACGGCGCCGCGACCGCGGCCGCCAAGGCCCGCCTGGCGGCGGTCGATCGAGAACTGGCCGAGTCGACCGCCCGATGGGAACGCCTGGCGTCACTCGCGTAGGGTAGCCGGCCTACCCGTCGGTCCGAAGCGCGCTCGCGGGCGAGACCGCCGCCACCCCGCGGGCCGGGAGCCACGCGGCCAGTCCGACCACCAGCGCCAATCCGAGCGGCACCGTCAAAAAGACGACGGGATCGAATCCGGCTCCCGCAAACCACCGCAAGGCTACGGGCGCCTGATTTCCTTGAGAAGCTGATCGACGTCGAGCAGCCACACCGCACTGCCGTGGTCGCGAGCGGACGGATAGGCCACCATCTTGCCGTCCGGCGAGAGGACATGCCCCCACTTCTGGTTCGGATCGTCGGCCGTGAGCAGGAGCGGATGGTCCGGATCGGCCAGGTTCACCCGATAGATGTGGGGCCAGTCGGTATCCTTGGGCTGGGCGATCAGAGTGAACCCGCTGTCGTCCGGCAACCAGATCATCTCGTAGAAGTAGTTGAACGCCGGCGTGAACCGCGCCTCTTCCTTGCCGGCCCGGTCGCTTCCGTCGAAACGGTACAGGATGATCTGCGCCGGTTTGGCGTCGAGCGATACCAGAAGGCGCTTCCCGTCGTGAGACCAGACCAATTCGTCCGGCCGACCGTTCCCGGGGAAGGTCGCAATGGTCATCGCCGCCGCGCTGCTACTCTTCTGCCGCAGGCGGACCGAGTCACCGACCGGCTCCAGATAGACAACCCGGTTGCCATGGACGGCCTTCACGACGCCGACTGTCGTCCCGGGTAGATCCGTCACCAGTCGCTCTTTCCCCGCGGTCGTGACTCCCCGAATCTCGAGCCGGTCACCCTTCCAGCGGGAATAGAAGAATTCGTCGCCATTGGGGACATACCCACCCGGGGCGGTGCAGCAATCCCGAGGAAGCGCCCCCACGGCCAACCGACGATGGTTCCCGCTGGCTGGGTCGAAGAGCCGGAGTGTGAAAGCATGGAAGCTGTTCGAACGGCCATCGCGAGCGGTATCTGGAATTTCCTCGACCATCATTCCGCCGAACAGCAGATCGGCGCGGGACCCGTCGGCGAGTCCGGGAGCAGGGATCCTGCGACCGCCCCCATCGGGCGAGCTGGCGTAATACGCCGGCCGGCCGCCCTCCTCGGAGACGGCCCAGGCGGTCCGGGAGTCGGGGGTCCAGCCGATGGGCCAGTCATAGCTCGCGGCCGTCTGTGGTCCTTTGGTCGGCCCAGGTGTCGTCGAGGCAAACCGGATCGCCGCGGTGCTGTTGTTCGCCACGACCACCAGTGACTTCCCATCCGCCGAGGGCTGCATTCCGATCCTGCCTCGAAGCCACCCCAGCCGCAGTTCCTGCCCGATGGGCCGGCCGTTTTCGCCGAGAAACCAGAACCCAGGCGCCACTCCAGGGCCACTCTTCCCGAACCTCACGAACACATTTCGGCCCGGGATCGTTCGTCCGAACCCTTCATGACCACGAGCAATCTCCATCGGGGCGCCGCCCGTTGCCGAAACCCGGTACCGGACCATCTCGGCCTTGTCTGGAGTTTGGTACAGCAGGTATCTGCCGTCGCCGGTCCACGCGAGCGCAGTCGGACCCGCCAGGCGACTGACCGACGTCACCTCGGTCAGGGTGCGGGCCGCGCCTCCGCTGATCGGCACGATCCTGAGCGCGATCTTCGACCCGCAACACGAGACATAGGCCACGGAGGCGCCGTCCGGCGAGATGGCCGGCCGATAGCCATCCTGATTCTGCACTGGCTCGAGGCTGATCTGCCGCGGCGGTCCGCCCAATGTCCCGTTGGCCAGGTCAAAGGGAGCGGCCATGAGGAAGGCCCCGCCCTGATCGTCGGTCCCGGCCCGGGACACCGTGCCGATGAAGAGCAGCCAATCGCCCCGCGGCGTAAACTGGATCCCGGACCGGTTCCCGGGGCCGCCAACCAGCATCCGCGCCGGCCCGCCGGCCATCGGTGCGACCCACACTTCCGATTCCCGGTCAGTCGCTCTCCTCCGGACCAGCCACTTTTTCCCCGGTGACGCCACTGCCTCGCCGCCAAACGTGCTGTCGGCCAGCACCCGCTTTGCGTAGGTGGGGACCTGGGCGCCGACGCCCGAATTCAGTCCGGAGAGGATCAGGAGTCCTGCGGTCAACCCGAAGATCCGATTCATTGGCGAGCCGTCGCGATGGGGGATGCATCCCCTCATATCAAGGCCCGTGCCGATGTCGACCACATGATGAAGTCATTGCGAGGTCGATGGTTAGACCGTAATCCTGAATTGGGAAACCGGGCCCGGAGTAACGATTCTTGACCCTGATGGTCACGAAATCGATGGCTCGATCAGACCTCGATGCCGTGCCTGGCAATCAACCGGTCGAGGGTTGGCCGCGAGACGCCCAGGCGAACGCACGCCTGGCGCTTGTTCCCCCCCGTGGCGCGCAGCACCCGTTCGACCTGGGCCCGCACGGCCGTCGCCAGAGTGTCGTCGCCGGGCTCGGCTGGTTCCGCGATCCGGGCCGCGCCCAGCGCCAAATGTTCCTCGGTGATCACGCCACCACGGGCCAGGAGAATGGCCCGGTTAAGGACGTTCTCCAGTTCCCGCACGTTGCCGGGCCAGTGGTGCCCGCCGAGATGGACCAGCGCGCCCGCCGAGATCGTGATGCTCGCCGCCCCAAGCGCCCGGGCGCTCCGATCGGTGAAGTGTCGGGCCAATGCCGGCAGGTCGCCCAGGCGTCGGCGCAATGGCGGCAACTCGATCTCGACCACCCGGAGCCGGTAGTACAGATCTTCGCGGAAGGCGCCCTCGGCGACCCGCGCCGCGAGGTCGCGATTGGTGGCGGCCACCACCCTCGCCTCGGTTCGCCGGGTTCGCTCACCACCGACCGGGTCGAACTCTCTCGCCTCGATCACCCGGAGCAGCTTGGCCTGGAACGCCGGACTGGTCTCACCAATCTCGTCCAGGAACAGCGTCCCCCGCCCGGCGGTTTCGAACCGGCCCCGTCGATCGGCGTTGGCACCGGTAAAGGCACCCCGGACATGACCGAACAATTCCGACTCGAGCAACGGCTCCGGAATCGCCGCGCAGTTGACCGCCACGAACGGCTCGCCCGCCCGGGCCGAGTTGAAGTGCAGCGCCTTGGCCACCAGTTCCTTGCCGGTGCCGGTCTCTCCCCGGATCAGCACCGGTGTCGGCGCATCCGCGATCTGGCCGATCAGCTTGAAGATCGCGATCATCGCCGAATCCCGGCCCACCAGCTGATCGAGCCCGTAGGGCTCGGCCGCATCGGCCGTGAGCCGCGCGGCGCGCTTTCGGACCAACCGATCGCCAATGCAGCGGGTGACGACGAGATCGATGTGATCGAGATCGAGCGGCTTGACGAGATAGTCGTACGCCCCGGCTTTCATCGCCGCGATGGCCGTAGCCATGTCCTCGTGCGCGGTCATCACGATGACGTCAACGTCGGGCCGGAGCCGCTTGAGGTGGCCGAGCAGCTCGATCCCGGTCATGCCGGGCATCCGGACGTCGGTGATCACCAGGTTCGGATCGAATCGCTCCAGATCGCGCAGCGCCGCCACGCCATCCGTCGACACCGCCACTTGATGGTGCTCGGACCAGTGATGCTCGAAGGTCTCCCGAATCGAGCGATCGTCGTCGACCACCAGGATCCGGCTCATGCGGCAACCACTGGCAACTCGATCGCGATCGTGGTCCCAACCCCGGCCGGCCCGTCGCCGATCGCGATCGTGCCGCCGTGGTCCTCGATGACCCGCCGGGCGATCGGGAGGCCGAGGCCGGTACCGTCCGGCTTGCTGGTCTGGAACGGACGAAAGACCTCGGCTCGGCGCTCGGGCGCGATCCCGGCACCGGAGTCGGTGATGGTTAGTCGAATCTTCGTCCCCTCGCGGCGGCAGGCGATGACCAGGCGTCCGCCACCCGGCATCGCCTCGAGGGCATTGAGTTCCAGATTGAGTAGCGCTCGGCTCAGCGCCGAATGTGCCATCACCGTATCCTGGTCCGTCTCGAACGTCGTCGCGATCTCGACCCCCTGGCCCGCCGCCTGGTCCGCGATCACCTCGACCGACTCGGCCACCAGCAGCCGTAACGATCGGGCGGTTGCTTCACCGGACTCCGTTCGGGCCAGATCGAGCACCCCGCGGACCACCCCTTCGAGCCGGATGATCTCCCGGAGCGAGATCTCGAGCGGACGCGAGAGCGTATCCGGAATCGTCCCGCTCTCGCGGGCCCGGGCCAGCTTCTGGAGATTGAGCTTGATCGACGTGAGCGGGTTGCGGATCTCGTGCGACATCTGGGCCGCGAATTCGCCCAGCACCGCCATCTGCCGTCCGATACGGACCTCCTCGACCATGTCGCGAATCTTGGCCACCATCGACGAAAACGAGGCGGTCAGTCGCCCGATTTCATCCCGACCGGGCGCGGGCAGCACCGGCGAGAAATTTCCCTGCCCCACCACCGCCGTCGCGCCCGTGAGTTCCTCGAGGGTCCGGGTGGTCCGCCGAAGCAGCAGGCCAAAGAGGAGCGTTGCCACCAGCGCCACGACCAGGAACACCATCACGGTCGACCGCCCCACCGCCACGAACGGCGCCGAGAACTCGTCAACCGCCCCTGAGATGACCACGACCCACGGGAGGACCGCCAGCCGCGCATACGCCGCGATCCGCACGGTGTCGCCGACCTGGTAGCGAAAGGTGCCCTGATTCCGCTCCAGCGATACCGGATCGAACCCGGGTCCGAACGTGGCTGCGAGGGATTGATCGCTGATCCCGGCCCTGGGATGGTAGATGGTCCGGCCGGCCGAGCGATCCACCACCATGCCGAAGCTCCGCTCGCCGAGGCCTGAGCCCATCAGATCGAGCGGGAGGATCGACCCGACCTGGGGTCGGAGCGCGATCCGGCCGAGCAGTCGGCCGGTATGGAGTTCGTGAATTGGGCGGACGATCGGGGCCAGCGATTCCCGCTCCGGATCCTGGCGGCCGTTCTGGCGACTCGAGCCAAGCTGGAGCAGGCGGCGGCCCATCGTATCGGTCAAGGTGAGTCCGGAATACCCGGCACCGATCCGGCCCCAGGCTTCCTGCATGAAGCTCTCGGCGGCACGCGATCGCACCGAGTCACCAGGCGACCCGAGCCATCGCTGCGTCTCGACGTTCTCCGACAGCAACAGGAGGTCCGACTCTAGCACCTGGCCCCGGCTTTCCAGGGCCCGCGCCGCCCGCGCGGCCACCCGGCTGTTCTGGGTGGCGACCAGTGACTCGACCGCCCGGAGCGACGCGAAAAACTCGTAGCCGCCCAGCGCGAGCACCGGCACCACCGCGAAAGCCAGGAAGAGAACCAGGAGCTTCGACCGGAGGGACATGGACCAAAGGTTACCGCCCGATCGCGACTCCGCGCAATCAGGTCCCCCGACCCCCACCGTCCGATGTAGAGGATCACTTGGCGCGGCGGGCGGAAGCGCCCCAACGTCCGTATCTTCCTGACCCTGACCTCTTCGGAATCCTCGCCGATGCGCTCGTTGCTCTTCACTTGTCTAGCCGTTACGGCGCCGCTGGCCGCCCAAGCGCCCGCCGCCCTCACGGTCGAGGACTATGCTCGCGCCGAACGCACCCTCGGCACGAAGCTGAACGCCCTGGTCTTCAAAACCACCATTCGTCCCACCTGGCTCGATGGCAACCGGTTCTGGTATCGGAACACCACGCCAACTGGAACCGAGTACGTCCTGGTGGACCCGGCCAAGAAGACCCGCGTCGTCGTCGCGGCCGCCCCGGGCGACACCACCCCGCCCGCCCGAACTCCAGGGCTATCGCCCGATGGGAAGCAGGTTGCGTTCACCCGAGCGAACAACCTGTGGGTGCAGGACGTCGCCACCAAGCGGGAACGGCCCCTGACCACCGACGGCATGCCCGATTTCGGCTATGCCACCGACAATGCCGGCTGGACCAAGAGCGACCGCCCGGTCGTGGCGTGGTCTCCCGACTCCAAGCGCATCGCCACGTTCCAACACGACGCCCGCGGCACCAGCACCATGTACCTCGTCAACACCGCCGTCGGCCAGCCGAAACTCGAGGCTTGGAAGTACCCGATGCCGGGCGACAGCGTGATTTTCCGGATCAGCCGGGTGATCATCGACCTCGAGACCGGCGCCATCATCCGGCTCAAAATGCCGCCCGACGCCCATCGCTCCACCCTTTGCGATCATGTCGTCTGCCGCGGCACTGACTGGACCGATGTCGAGTGGTACCCCGACGGATCCCAACTCGCGTTCGTCTCCACCACCCGGGATCACAAACAGGCCAATCTCCGGATCGGCAATCCGGTCACCGGCGAGGTCCGCGACGTCCTGGAAGAGCGAGTGGCCACCCAATATGAATCCGGTTTCGGCCG